>REEG01000022.1 GCA_007695195.1 Gemmatimonadales bacterium
CCACCCCCTCCACCCGGCGCGGGTGGATCGAGGCACCGGACTCCTTCCGGAGATGGCCGTGGTGCTGGCGTCGGTGCGCAGCGACGCCGATGGGATGGCCGCGCTCCTGGAGCGGGTGGGAGCGGACCTCCACTGGCCCCTCCTGGTGGGGCTGGCGGAGCGGGAGATGGCCACACCGGTGCTCACCCGCCGCCTCCGGCGTCTGGGCCCGGAGGGGGAGGGTGTAAGCGCCGCGGGACTCGGACACCTGGGCCGGCTGGCCATGGTCCACCAGTTCCGGATCCTGGAGCTGGAGCGCCGGCTGAACGAGCTTCTGGACGCCTATGAAGAGGCGGGAATCCATGCCCTCCTGCTCAAGGGCGCGGCGCTCTGGCAGACCGCCTACAAGCGCCCCTCGGATCGGCCCATGGGCGATGTGGACCTCCTGGTGGAGCCGGACCGGGCCGACGAGGCGTGGGAGCTGGCGCGTATCCGGGGGTGGGGGAGGGTGGTGGACACAGTGCCCATGGAGGCCTTCGACGACCACCAGCACATGGCCCGCCTCTACGACGAATCGGGGCTGGGTCTGGGGCTCGAGATCCACACCGACCTCTTCCCGGAGCGGAACCCCTTCCGGCTCCCCACCTCCGAGCTCTGGACCCACGCCGAGCCGATTCCGGATCGGGAAACCATCCGTACGCCGGCGCCCCGGCACCTCCTCCTGCACAACTGTCTTCACTTCGCCTGGTCCCACGCCTTCGGGTATGGGGCTTGGAAGGCGATCCGGGACACGGATGCCCTTCTCCGCCGCGGCGATGTGGATCTGGACCGGTTCGTGGACGAGGCCCAGCGGGTGCGGGCGGCGAGCTGCGCCTTCTGGACGCTCCATCTGGCGGAGGCGTGGAGCGGCGTTGCGGTTCCTGCCGAGATCCTCCGGGGGCTGGGGCGGCCCGTGCCGGGCCTCGCCCTGGCACCCCTTCGCCGCCATCTGGCGTCGGCCCTCACCACCCAGACCCAGCACGGGCTCCCGGTGCGTCTTGGCCACGCCCTCTGGGAGGCGGCCATCCGCCCGGGCCAGTCGGGGCACGGCGGCATCCGCCCCTGGTCCGACGGGGAGAAGTGGTCCGCCGAGGCCACGGACCCCGGTCGCGGCGGCGAAGCGGCCCGGGACGGAGTCGAAGGTGGGCAGATCCCACCGGGGTGGGAGGCGCCGTCGCCGCTGGCCCGAGGTGGGGCGGCGGTGCGTCACCTGGTCCGGCTGGCCACCGGACGGTAGGCGGCGGCCGGCGACGTCCCGGCGGCCCGTTGTGCCCCTCCCTAGTACTGCGCCAGCGATCCGGCGCGGCGGGCGTAGTTCAGCGCCCACCGGAAGGCCAGCACCCCGACCAGCATGAGGGCGGCGGCCATGCCTGCCAGGATCAGGACATCGCCGACCACCGCCGCCAACGGCTCCCCCGACAGGAAGGAGCGGCGGAAGGCCCGGAGCCCGTAGGTAAGGGGGATGGCTTCGGCGAGAGGACGCACCACCTCAGGGATCACGGTGGTGGAGTAGTAGACGCCGCCCAGGAGGCTGAAGGCGGCCATGAGCCCCGGAATGAGCGGCCCTGATGTGCGGAACACCAGGATCATGGCGGCGGCCAGGAGGCCCAGGGGGAGGTGGGCCACGAAGAGGAGAACGAGAATCCCCAGCGCCAGGGGGATCCCGGACAGGGCCACCTCCCCGCCCACCGCCACGAAGGCCACCAGGAGGAGGAGGCCCTTGAAGGCCGCCCAGAGGGTCTCGTAGCCGATCATCCCCGCCAGGAGCCGTTCCAGGCGGGTGGGGGTGGCGAAGAGGGCTTCCAGGACCCCGGAGTTGATCCCCCCTGACACAGCGTTGGGGACCGCGTTCATCCCCACCGAGAGGAACTGGAGGATGACCATCCCGGTGATGAGGAAGCCGAAGTAGACCTCGCCTTCGTCGGCGATGGAGTCGGCCACCACCGGCTGCAGGGCGTCAGCCACGAAGTAGATGGGGATGAAGAGGGCGCCGAGCCCCAACACCGACATGATCACATTCAGCCGGTAGCTGGTGTGGGTCAGCCAGCTCACCCGCATGAGGGCCAGGACGCTTCTCACTGTTTCCCCTCTCGGCCGTCCTCGCCCCCTCGACCGTGGGCCGACACCCGCTGCAGGAGATCGGCCAGGGACAGGTCGTCGCGGGTGAAGCGGGAGACGGGGATCCCGGTCTCCACAAGAGCGGTGAGGAGGCGGGCGGCGCCCTCCTCGCCCTGAGGAAGGCGGATCCGGACCCGGTGCCACCCCTCCGTCTCGGCGGGGGCCGGACGCCTCGAGACCATCACCCCGCCGGCTCGGGCCACCAGGGATTCCAGTTGGGGATGGTCGCCGGCAGGCGTCCAGAACTCGTAGCTCCGCTCCACCGACTCGGCCAGGAGGACCTCGGTGGGCCCCACCGCCAGGAGGCGCCCCTGGTCCAGCACGCCCACCCGGTCGCAAAGCTCGGTGACCTCTTCGTGATCGTGGGTAGCCAGGAGCACGGTGGTTCCCCGGTCCCGCCCCACCCGTTCCCGGAGGAAGCGCCGGAACTCCCGGGCCGACACCGGATCGAGGCTCCGGGTGGGTTCGTCCAGGAGAAGGACCCGGGGCCGTCCCAGGAGGGCGCGGCCGATAAGGAGGCGCTGCTTCATCCCCGACGAGAAGAGGCCCACCTGCTTCCCGCCGGTGTCGTGGAGACCCACCACCTGAAGGGCTTCATCCACACGCTCTACCGCCTGGCGCCCCCGGAGACCGTGGAGGGCGGCGTAGAGGCGAAGGTTCTCCCGGGCCGAGACCCGCCAGTACAGACTCCGCTCGCTGGGGATCACCGGGACCAGGAGGCGGCGGATGGCGGCGGGGTCCCGGGTCACGTCGATCCCGGCAACGCTGACCTCGCCCTCGTCGGGGAGGATGAGGGTCGCCAGGATCTTGAAGAGGGTGGACTTCCCCGCCCCGTTCTGGCCCAGGAGCCCGAAGAACTCGCCGGGGTGGACCGTCAAGTCGACGGCGTCCAGCGCCGTGCGCAGATCCCGCTCCCCCGGGCGCAGGATGAGCTCCTTGAACCCACGCTGCACCCGGAACCGTTTGGTGAGTCCCCGGATGCGCACCACGGGCTCGCCCGGAGCGTCAGGGGCCGGATCCGACGCAGGGGGGATCCGGGTCGACGGGAGGGTGGA
>REEG01000021.1 GCA_007695195.1 Gemmatimonadales bacterium
GTGTAGTCCGTCCACGTGGCCAGATTCCGGCCCGCCAGCGTCAGTCGCAGTCCATCGGCACCCACCCGCGCCGCCAGATCACTGGGCGCCGTGAAGGTGACTGCCACCTCCCGCAGGCGAGTGAAGTCCGCCGGCTCCACGAAGACGCTGGGCGCCCCCTGGTAGAGCCCGGCCAGCGCCTGGGCCTGCTTCATGGGATCCGCATCCGGATCGTGGATCTCGCGGCAGTTCTGGAATGACAGGCACCGGAATTCCCGGGTCGAGTTGAAGAGGTAGTGGCCGCCCTGATGGTCCACGAGAGCCCGAACCGAGACACGGTCCAGGAGGTCCACATTCATGTTGAAGGAGAACTCCCGGGTGGGGAGGGCCGAGCCGATGAACTGGGCCTCATCGCTGAGCACCACGTCATCGGGGGTGACGGGTCCCTCGTCGGGGATATTCACCTCCTGGATGGTGCGCCCCCAGTAGCCGCCCAGGGGGAAGCCCTCCTGGTGCCGCTGACTGTCACCGCCGAGTCCGAAGATGATGGGCTCCACATCGCCCAGATCGGTGAGTTCGTTGTCGGTGAAGGAGCCTGCCGCACCGGCCGTCAACCGGAAGCCGGGCCGGTCCGTGACCACCGCGTCGATGCCGAACTCCACGCCCTGGTTCACCACCTCCGCCAGATTCTCGAAGCGGGTGGTGGTGGCCCCCAGCGAAGGAGCGAGCCGGCGCGAAACCAGCGCATCCTGGGACTGTTTGTGGAAGTAGGTGGCCTCGAGCCCGATCCGGTCCTCGAAGAACCCGGCATCGAATCCCAACTCGAACTCGGTGACGATCTCGGGCCTCAGGTCCGGGTTCCCGGCTCCACCGATGGAGAAGCCCGGCTGATTCGTCCCGTCCACATTCACCGTCTGCGGCGTCAGGAAGAAGACGGCGTCCCGGAAGCCCGGCCGGAGTCCGGCCCGCCCCACGGCACCTCGCACCCGCAGGCTGTTGAAGGTGGGCGACTCAGGGAACCACGCCTCCTCGTTCATGACCCAGGAGAGGCTGAGCGATGGGTACCAGATGAGATCGAACTGGTCACCGAAGGAGTTGTCGTCGTCGGCCCGGAGCGCCGCGTTCAGGTAGACCCGGTCCTGCCAGGCGATGCGCTGCTCGATCCAGCCGGCGATGGTCCGCACATCGCTGAAGGCCTCGCTCACCGAGAAGTCGTCGGTGCCGGCGCCCAGGGAGCGGGTGCCGTCCAGGAGGCCGGTGGCCGAAGCGTACGTCCCCTGGAAGAGCTCCCGGTTGAACTCCCCTCCCACCGCCGTGTTGGCCTGGATGGACGGCGAGAGCCGGTAGCTGGTCCGGCCCGAGAGGCGGGCCGTATACGTCTCGACCTCGATGCGGTTGGAGATCCGCTCACCGGTGGGAAGTGTGCCGAAGAAGATGGTCCGGGGCGGCACGAACGAATTGTCGTGGCGCTCCACATTGTCCATTCCTACGCTCCCCCGGAAGCTGAGCCAGTCGGCGGCCTGCCAGTTGGCCTCCACACCACCCACCAGGCGATCCACCTGCTGCGCCGTCTCGTATTGACCGAGGGCGTCGGGACCTCCCACGATCCACCCCTGCGTCGGGCCGTCCTGGGCCGACCCCAGAAGGGCTCCCGAGATCATCCCCAGGATGTTGTTGTCGTTCTGGGGCAGTCGGGTGGTGCCGGTGGTATATCCGGTCCGAAGGCTTACGTCCAACGTTTCGGAGAAGCGCTGGTTGAAGTTTCCGCGGAAGCTCACCCGACTCAGATCGTTGTTGGGCAGGGCCCCCTCATCTTCCTGCAGCTCTCCCGACATGAAGTAGGTGAACTGTTCGGACCCGCCACTCACATTGAGGCCGTAGCGCTGCCGGTATCCGGTGCGAAGGATTCCGCTCTCTTCGATGGGGTTGAACGACTGGAGGGATTCGAGCTCGCAGACCCCGGCTGCCTGCAGGTCGATGCGGCATCCCGGCTGGCCGGCGGTGGAGATACCGGTGAAGTTGGCGGGGTATTCGTGGGGATCCTGGGCGATTCCTTGCTCAGTGTAGAGGTTCCAGCGGGCATCGCCCACCCGCCCCCTCCGCGTCGTGATCTGGATGGCCCCCGCCGCCGCCGCCGTTCCGTACATGGCCGTGGCCGCCGGACCCTTGAGGATTTCGATGTTCTCGATGTCCTGGGGATTCAGATCCTCGAAGCGTGAGAAGGACTGACCGCCCACCCCGATGCTGCTGGACTGGGAGCTGTTGTCGGCCCGGACCCCGTCGATGATGATGAGGGGGTCGTTGGAAAGGGACACGCTGGCCGAACCGCGGATGCGGATCCGGGCCCCTGTCCCCACCGTGCCGCCCGACCCGCTCACCGTCACACCGGCGGAGCGCCCCTGGAGAAGGTCGGAGAAGTTGGTGACCGACGAGAGATCGGATTCATCGGGGATGATGTTCCCCACCACGTTTCCCAGCTCCCGGCGGCGAACCTCCTCCCCGCCGGCGGTGACCACGATGCCTTCCAGGCCAATGGCCTGCTGCTCGATGCGGAAGGTGACCTCCACCACCTCACCGGCCACCACCTCCACCTCCTGCCGGGTGGTGGCAAAGCCGATGAACCGCACTTCCAGGTTCTGGGTCCCTGCCGGAACGTTGGAGAGGGAGAATGTCCCGTCCGCACCGGTGAGCGTCCCCAGGGTGGTGCCCTCCACGGTGACCTGGGCTCCGGCCAGGGGCTGGCCGGTTTCTGCTGCAGATACGACTCCATCCACCGTGCCCGTCTGCTGCGCCGCAGCCGGCAGGTGAAGGAGGAGGGCCAGGACAAGGGCGGCGCCCCCCCCGGCGAATGTCTTCGTCCGTAGCCATGGGTGCATTGTCGACCTCCCGGCTGGAGAGTGGGTAGATGAGCTCCGGCGCCCACCCGGCTCCGGGGTGAGCGACCAGGGGCAACCGTTCCCGGGTCTCACACGTGGGTGAGAGGGGAAGGGTGGCCGGAGCCAGTATTTCGGATCGTTTCTGTGGCGGTGGGGGCGCCCGAATGCAGGGATTCGGGCCGCTCACCCGTTGGTGGCTCGACCCTCCCTTCCACGGAGGATCGACCGGACTTCCAGAGGCATATCAGGGAACCGCTGCGGTCCCCATGAGCCCTATCTGGGGGGGACCCAACGATTCAAAGCATTACGCAATCAGTATTTAACTGCTAGAA
>REEG01000186.1 GCA_007695195.1 Gemmatimonadales bacterium
TGGCCTCGTTGGCCTTGAGGAGATCATCCGGGACCGTCCGGCGATGTAGTGAGCTGGCCGGTTCGTCCCCCGGCTATCTCCGGGGGTCTTCAGTTCTCCATAAAGAGAAGCCCGACAAGGCCAAGACCTTGCAGGACTTAACTTTACGGGGTAATTCTCGCACTGGAGAGCATCGACGCGAGGGCTGGGGGGCGGCTGGGTCGAACCGGCCGTCACACGGAAGAGACAACGCCCCAAAGGCCTTCTCCCACGAGGGATGTCTTACCCTCCCCTCGTCTAACCAAAGTCGGGACGGTCGGATTCGAACCGGTGGACATGGATGCGCCAACCCATTGTGGTTCAATGGTATATCTCTTTCGCTGCGACGAGCTGTGTGACAAGATCAGATTGAGTTCCTGAGATATTGGGCTAGCCGGGTGTACAGGCGGCTTACCCCGCTCCTTTTCGGAATCAAGGGCCATTACACCGCACCCCTTGATCCACCAAATATCAAGAGGTGTCCTATTGATCAAGGTCTTGGGGTTGTTGCCTCTTGATGGAGTTCGGCATGTACGACCTGTGGTCCCTCTTTGGCTTGCGGGAGAGCCCCTTCTTCCAGGACACCCTGGCACCCGGAAGTCCTTCCCCTACCGAGCTCTTCGTCGGGCGAAAGGCTGAGAGCGACCGGATCCTTCTGCACGTCGCCAGCTCGCCGTCAAGCCGGCAGGTACTTCACGGCCCGCCGGGGATCGGCAAGACCACGTTGGCTCAGCATGCGAAGGGACTCCTGTGGAAGGAGAACTACATCGTCCGCTGGCGCTCCATCGCGGTGGTGGCCGGACAGGGGGCGCCCGCGCTGCTGGTCGACATTCTCGCCTCGGTCCATGAGGCCGTTCTGGCGGCCCGGCCCGCGTTCTCAAAGGAGGAGCCGATGGAGGCGGCTCGCGGCCTTGTCCGTTCTTTTCGGCAGACGTCCGGGGGCGGCGGGATCTCGGTCTTTGGCAGCGGGGCACAGGCCTCGACCCAGACACAGTACATACGCCCCGTGGAGGCAGGCGTGCTCCAGGAGGCATGGCGTCTCCTGCTCGATATCGTAGGTCTCGTGTGCGGAAAACACGAGGCTGATGGGGTGGTGGTCCACCTCAATAACCTCGAGAACCTCACGTCGTCAGACAGCATGGAGGCGGCGGCCCGAACCTTCCGGGACCTCCGTGACCTGTTCCTGGTTCCGAACCTCCACTGGCTCGTGGTCGGCACATCCGACGAGACTCTCGGCATCCTGGGGTCGTACCCACAGGTACGGAGTGTTTTCCTGCCGTCTCATCCGCCGCTAGCTCCGTTGTCGACGGACGACTTTCTAGGCCTCCTTCATGCCCGCTACGAGTTCCTGGTGGAGAAGAAGAGCCGTGAGATTGTGTTGCCGGTAGAGGATGAGGCGGCGGCGGCCGTTTACTCGCTTTTCCGTGGCGATCTGCGAGGGGCCCTCCGCACCCTGGAGCAGGGCTGCCTGTCCCTCGCGGGCCTCACTGAGGGGGAGCCTGTGCGGCCCCTGCGATTCGAGGAGATCCTCGCGACACTTCGGCCGGTGTACGAAGCGGAAATGCTAGCCGACCTCTCCGCCACGATGATCGGGCGGATGCGGGAGATCGCCGAGGCACATGGAGAGGGCGTGACCCAGGGCGATCTGAGGGAAGCGTGGGACGTAACCCCTCAAAGGGTCTCGCAGGTTGTCGGTCAGTTGGAGCAGCGCGGTTATCTGCGGCAGCTCGATGTGGAGGGGCGTGCGAAAGTGTATTCTCTCACCGGAACAGGTCGCATCGCCCTCGGTCTAACAGGGTCGGGCGGCTGAGCGATCTGGGGCGTCCGAACGGTCGGGATCCTGGGACCGGACGCGGAGGTCGTGGAGGCCCCGGAATTGGCGGAAGTCGACGAGGTGTTGGGGATCCGGATCACGACGGGCGGCTACCACTGTTGTTCGCGGAAGGGGCCGCGGCCTTCCCCACTGTGACAGAGTGTGACAAGACCGCCCCTCAGGACGATATCCCCGGGGGTCTTTGGTTCTCCATAAAAAAGAAGACAGTCAATACTAAATTCTTGCCGCTCCTGCGCGGCCGCTCCTCTCCGGACCCGGACGCGCGCTCCTGCAACCTTCGCGCACCTCGGAACCCGAGTCCTCCCAACGCGACAGGCGGTGACGAGGACATTTCGCTGCATGACATCTCAGGGAAGTGCGGTCCTGGGCGAAATGAAACCAGCCAAGGTAAGGGATCAGGCGGAATAAGCCGGCGAGTCACTCGACGGGAAGATGGTGTCTTGCGTACCTGAGAGGGAGAACGTAAGGCGGAAAGCGGGTGGGGAACGGATCGGGCCGTTACAGGTGCCGCATGAACAAGGACGGTATCATATGGCAGGCCGAAGACTGAAAAGACTCGGCGATCCCGGTACCTTCAGTCCGGGAGCCGGGAGCCGGGAGCCGGGAGCCGGGAGCCGGGAGCCGGGAGCCGGGGGACACAGCTGGCCTTCGAGCTCGGTGCCACCAGCCGCTTGGTGCCATCCGAAACGTTGTTTCCGCACCTGTGGGCGAGTCAGACTGCCTGCGCGACAAACACATCAGGGACGCGATTCACGAACTTTCGCCTGCCCAGCGAGAGGTGGTGAGGTTGCGGTGCCATGGCTGGAGGTTGTGCGAGATTGCCGAGGCGACCGGGCGGTCACCCGATACGGTCCGGCAACATTGGTATCGTGCGAAGGCAAAGCTCGACCAGGCACTCGGAACTCTGCGCTAGCCGCCCAAGCGGTTCCTTTCGGGGGCGCCGTTCTGGGGGGTGGGCGAGGTCATTCGCCATGCCCATGTAAACGAATCGTGCGTGCTGGTACCACTGGTATGGAGAGCCGGGAGTCCGAAGCATTGATCACGCCCGGCCGACTCCGGAAGGCCCGGGGTGAAACGACGACCTCATCACCAGGAGGTGGTTTCATGAACCGTTTCAAGGTTGCACAGGCCTTTGTTGTGATCCTCGCGCTGTGTTCGCTCGGGTTCCTTGCCGCGCCTGTGGCGGCGCAGTCGTGCGAGGTGTGCTCGGAAGGGGACTACGGCGGGGTTACCGTCCATTGGTGGCATGGGTCAGATGGCTGTCTTCCGGACAATTCCAACTGCTTTGCGTGCTCTAGTCAGCATTGTGGCGATCCGACCGTTCCCCACGCGGACCCCTGCCCTGACGTCGGGTGCAACGTGACGGTGTGGTCCGTGGTCGACCCCGTAGAGACGGAGGACGGATTCCCGACCTCCACACAGACGCCCGCTCCTGTCACAGGCTTCGTGTACGGATACCTGCTGGAGATCCATCCCGGTTCTTGTGGGACGGTTGAGGGCGCGCCCGAAGTGGCGGGACTTGAGGCTCGAAGTCGCACGATGGCGGATGACCGCCAGCCCTCGAGCCTCGAAGTATCCGGATGAGGAGCCTCCTCTGGGTTGGCTTGTTCTGGGTAATGCCCGGTACCCTTGTCGGCCAGGAGCTGGGCCCGCCGGGGTGCGACGGATGTAGAATCCAGCTGGAGGGGGTTGTATCCACCGGAAGCAGAGAGGATCCGATGAGCTTTGCCCTTCCTGCGTGGGTTGCGAGCGTGGAGGATGGCCGATTGTTCATCGTCTCTCCGGGGCTGGGGTCGCCCGGCGTGCTCACCTACGACCCGGACGGCGCCTTCTCCGGTCTCTGGGGGTCCGGTCAGGGACCGGGAGAGTTTCAGGGTGCCGCGAGGATCCTGACGGCATCCGGCGACGTCCTCGTGCAAGACCTCACGACCCTGATCCATGTGCTCTCACCCGACCGTGAGCTGCGGCGATACATCCGCGGCGTGCCAATCGCCTCCACCAGTCCGGTTGCCCTCTCGGACACTGTTCTCGCGGTGCCGAGGCGGGTTGAGGCTGGCGAGCGTCCTGTTCAGCTCTTCGACCTCCGATCCGGAGAGCGGATCGGTGCGGCCGGCCCGCTGCGGGGCCCGGATCAGGAACAGGTTCCGGTCCATGTGGCGTCATCACGAGGAGGTGGGCTCTGGGTCGGCACTCGGCCCGGCCGGTTCGAGCACTGGACCCTCGAGTCCGACGAGCCATCCATCCGCCTGCGGTTAGAGGACGCTTGGCTCCGTTCACTGGATCCGGCCCGCCGGCCCACGATGGACCTGGCCGATGCCGTCCGTGATGTTCACCTATGGGAGGACCCGGACACCGGTTGGCTCTGGGTCCTCGCTGTGGTGCTTGCGCCAGGCGAAACCGGGATGCCCGAGGTCGAGCCCGGCGCCCCACTCCCGGCCGATTTTTTCAGCCCCCGGCGGATGGAGCGGACGATGAACACCGTGTTGAGCGTCGTCGATCCCCTGGAACGGGTGGTCCTTGCCAACGTGGTCCTGAACCTGGTGGCCTGGCAGTTCGTCGAGGACGGTCAGGTGGTGGCCTTCCGGGAGGACGAAGATGGATTTCAGTGGGCCGAGGTCCTCACCTTCACACTCCACGGTCGGTGATCGAGGGGCACGCACGAGATGTCCAGGAAAAGGACATCCAAACGCCCTCTCGGGGGCGGAGGCGAGGCAATACGCGGCATCTGGCCGAGCAACCGGCCGAGAAGTGGGTGATGGCGGGGGTGTCTACAGGCGAGGGAGGCGCGGCAGAGCAGCCGAAGGGGCGGTGGACGAGTCGCCATGGAAGCCGGGGTCCGGAAGGATGTTTGGATGCGCGGTTGGAGGCAGCCTGGTGCCGAGGACCGGGGGCCGGAGGAGGGGACGGAGCCGTAGCTCAGGCCTCCCAGTCTTCGGGAGTGGACTGATCGAACTCGAACCCGTGTGGAGTTCGGCCTGGGGAGGGGCGGGAGCGTGGAGCCGCTCGAGGGCCCGAGGCCCCCGAGCACAGTAGCGAACGAGCCTCTCCAGACCCGCTCGGTCCTCGCCCTCGATGCGGACGGAGCCGTCCACGGAGAACCCGGGCGACTGGGCTCATCTCGCAGGCTGAGCAGGTATCCGCCCGGCTCGCGAGCCGAAGGCGAGTCAACCCGCCGGTCCCGCGCCCGACCCGCCTTCGGCGTGTGCCCTGCATGTCCGCCACCGTGGTGGGGTCCAGGAGGCCACGCCGGGTGAACCACCGCAGGGCGCGAAGCTGCACCGTGCGGGCCAGGGCTTCTGCATCGCGGGCCGCGAGGCCGGTGGCTTCATGGAAGTGGATCTGAGCGCCCTGAGGAAAATGCCGAGCACCCCACGCGCCACCTGGGGCGTCTGGTGTAGGAAGGGCCGAAGTCGCTTGGGTACGGACAGCACCCACTGCCGGACGAGGAGGTGCGGGACGACCTCGTCGGTCAGGTGCGCGGCCACATCCGCCATGCGCCGTGCGTTGCAGGAAGGGCAGACGCCCCGACCCTTGCAGGAGAACGCCAGAAGGCGGTTGTGCCCACAGTCTGAGCAGCGTATGCGCGCGAACCCGTGGGCCAAGATCCCGCACCGCAGATAGCTGCGGAAGTCACGCTCCACCCATGCGGGGACACCCCATCCCATGGAGTCGGCCTCCTGCGCCTCGGCAAGGAAGGTCTCCAGGTGATGCTGGACCACCAGGGGGGACCTCTCAGTTGGTCGACGGGCGCGGTAGACGGCGCCCGCGGGACGATACGTCGACGCTGCGCGGGAGGCCGAACATCGGCGGGCGGTATGAGAAGGGGCTGGGGCACGCGAGTCCATCTCCCAAGCCACCGGAGCCCCGCGTGCCGTGCGCTCTCGGTGTCCAGAGCCACGTTCTACCGTCGCCTCAGGCCCTCCACCGGGCATCAGCAGCCCCGTCCGACCTCTGCCCGAGCTCTGAGCGAGGCCGAACGAGACCGGGTCTTCGACACCCTGTGTTCCGAGCGGTTCGCGGATCGGTCCCCCGGCGAGGTGGCGGCCACGCTGCTCGACGAAGGCACCTACCTCTGCTCGGAGCGCACCATTATCGCGTCCTGGCCCCCCGAGTGGCTGTGCAGGAGCGCCGACCGCAGCGCAGTCACCCCGAGTACACGAAGCCGGAGCTGGTGGCCACGGCCCCGAACCAGGTCTGGTCCTGGGATATCACCCGGCTTCCGGGACCCACGAAGATGACCAGTCAGGGGACGGCTCAACTCCTGGCCGACCTCGGCGTGACCCGCTTCCTCTCCCGACCTCAGGTCTCCGATGACAACCCATTTTCGCAGGCCCAGTTCAAGACCCTCAAGTACCATTCGTCCTTTACTGGCCGCTTTGACCATCAGGACCACGCCAAGACGTTCTGCCGGTCCTTCTTCCCCTGGTATAACGCCGAGCACCGCCATGGGGGCATATCCATGCTGACCCCGGACGATCTCGGGGTGGGGAGGGACGTGCCGTGAGTTCCGAATGTAGACGGGGGTCGTGCGACGCCCGGCGAGCTGGGCCTGGTCGAGAATCCCCACGGCCACCGCCGGCTGGAAGAGCTCGCGGTACCATGCCCGGTGCTGCTCCTCCGTCACCGCGGCGCCGTACGCGGCTGGATCTGGGGAATGGGCCGGTCCGTCTCGAGCGGGTCGCTTTCCCGGACGCGATGCCCTGCTTGAGCCATGGTGGCCGCGATCTCGTCGGCCATGGCCTGCCGACCGGTTCGATGCAGGCCGCCTACCAGTCTCCCGGCTACGACGGTTCGATCCTCCTCAAGCAGATGGACGAGGAGTTCGGAGGGGTCCCGAATGCCGATCAGAGCGACCTGTGCCTCGACCGGGCGCTGCTGGAAGAAGCTGGGCTACGCCCGCACCAGCGCCGCTCCCGGGGTGAGCAGCCTGAGCCCATCCCCATCGGTCAGATGGACGGATGCGGGAAAGGAGCTCACCCGGTAGTCGAACAGACTCGTTCCGGAGGGGAGGTCGATGGTGTGGTTGGTCCCTTCGAGAGCGTGGACCACGACCTGCCGTGGAACGTCCGTCGCACCCGAGTGGATGAGAAGCGAGACCTCGGGAGACAGATGCCAGGCCTCTCCGAAGCGCGAAGAGCACGGAAGCTCCGAACGAAACGAGGCGCGCAGGCATACAAACAGCACAGCCAGGTGGAGGCGGTCTTCGGCCAGATGGAGATGCGAGGGCTGAACACCTTCCTGCTCCGCGGGAAGAAGGGTGCAGGTGGAGAGTGGGCACTCTTCAGCGCAACCCATAATCTCCTGAAGCTGTGGCGCTCCAACTGGCGCCGCCTGATCCCCTCGGTCCCCCTCAGCCGGCACCCGCCTGAGGGCCTGAGCCCTTTTGGGCCTCACATCCAGCGATCGGCCCAAGCCACGGGCCGCCCGTCCGCCTTCCCCCCTCCATCAGAATAGGTCGTCAGCCTGCCACTGGATGATCGGATTGCCGAGGTCGGCGGCGGCCGCGGTGAACGATTCCTTGAAGCCCCAGGCCGAAGCGAAGAGCATCGGTGAACCGGGGCCAAGTGCCTCCCGGGCCCAGCCCCGTCCGCTGTCCGCCAGGCGTCGGAGGTCGGCAACGTGCTTCAGGAGGACCTTCGCGTCGGCCAACTCGTTCCGGATCCTCGCCGAGCCGGTGAGGAGGCCCCCGTCGAGGAGGCGCGCCACGACATCAATTTCCGCGTCCTGCCGGTCCGTGTCCTTCCCGGCCCAGCGCCCCCACTCGGCTACGGGCGGAAGGCCCCTCTGCTCCCAGAACCGATGGTAGGCCTGCCGTATGACGTCCTCGAAGACATGTTGTCCCACATGGGTCGGGAACACTTGTGGTGCAAGGCGATCCCGCCACACCACGGACGCCTCCGCAGTCGCGATCGCCGACTGGTTGGGGAGGACGAGCCCGTAGTACATGCGCAACGCAGGATCGGCGATCCGATAGCGAAGCGCCTGGTTTCTCGGCTCGTTGAAATTGCGCTCACCCTCGATGAACCCGAGGGTGGCCATCAGGCTCGTCATGCGGCGAAAACCGCTGTCGACCTTGCTCCCCAGGGCGGCTGCGATCTCGCCATTGGTCCGTCTCTTCGTTCCGATCGACTGGAGAATGCCCTGATACGTCCCGTAGTCCCTCCTCCTGCGCGAGGATTGTTTCGAGCTGGAGCCTTACGGCGCCATTGGGAGACAGCATGAGGTCGACGATGTTTTCTTCGAGCGATCGGCCCGTGTCGATCAGGCTCAGGTATTTGGGCACGCCTCCGAACGCCGCATAGGTGCGTAGGCGATCCATGGGACCGTATGCGGAGACTATCTTTCCCGCATCGTGGTAATCGAAGGGGTCGAGCTGATGCGACCAGTCCAGCCGTCCGTAAAGCGGTGACCCACCGTGCTGGAGTGCCTCCAGCGTGCGGATCGCCGAGCCGGAAAGGACCAGCAGGACGCCGCCCGTGCGGTTGATCTCCGGGGTCGTGGCAGAAGCAGCGAAGTAGAAGGCACGCTACTGATCCCAGAGATGGGTCAGCAGATGTGTCTTGCCGACCCGTCTTCGTCCGTAGAGCAACGCGAGCCGGCGTTGACCGCTCTGGGCCAGCCCCTGAAGAGCGGCCTGTTCCTTTTCCCTGCCCATGATGCTCATGGCCAAATGTCCTTGTAGCCATGTATGTATGGCAGCAATTATGTGCGGCAGCATGTGAGCCTGACAAGATGACTCCGCAGTCCGGCATGCCACTGGGCAGGGCCACCTCCATCTGGTTCGCAGGCGTTGGGACGATGTCCCGAACCCCCGCAGAGCATCCTGGAGTTCATCGGATTCAGTAGACGCCCCAGCTTTGAGGCAAAGGAAGTGTCCAGAGGGCGAGAGGGAAGAAGACGTAGGGGGTTGAGTTCAAGCCGACGGCGAACGCGATTCGAAAGTAGGCGATGCACGCGGACATCGATGAAGGACTGGAGGCTGAGAGGCGGAGCCCCGCCCAAAAACCGAACCCAGATTCTATTTTGGGCTCTCGTTGGATTCCCTGCAGGGTTGATGGCGCTGTCTGCACCGCTGGACGTTTGCTCTTGGTTGCTGTTGGCGGTGGGTGCAGCCCCGGGGGAACCAAGGATGTCTCTCCCAAGAACCGGACTCGACGACCAACAGCACCCAAGAACGAACGCTGAGGGGCGAAGAAATGGGTCTGCACCTCGAGAGGACCGGACCCGGCGCACACCTCGCTCTCACCTGATCCGGACCCAGGTGGCTCCCTCCCCAACCCATGGGGAGTCCAAGGACGTTCGCGGGCAGCAGGGAAGAGAAAGCGGCTCAGCCGGGCCGCTCCGGCGCGCCGGGGGGCGCCCCTGCTCCTTGCTGTAGGAGTCTTGCCAGCTCTTCGAGGAGGAGGTCGGCTTCGTAGGGCTTGGGCACGAAGGTGGAGAGGGCCGGAAGTCCTTCCTCCCTCAGCACCGGGTGATCTGCGAACCCGGAGATGAAGAGCACGGGGATGAAGCGGGTCTGCCGAATCTGAAGGGCCAACTCCACCCCGTTCATCCCGGGCATAACCACATCGGTGACCAGGGCGTCGGGGATAAACGCATCATCTCCCGCCAGGAGGTCCAGCGCCTCGTCGCCCCGGGAGGCGGTCCGTACCTCGTACCCGGCTCTTTCCAGAAGTCGTCGGGCCAACCGGAGGATCGCCGGTTCGTCGTCGACGAGCAGGATGCGCACGGGCGGAGCCTTGGGAGTGCCGGGCTCGCCGCCGGATTCCGCCGACGTTGGAGCCACCGAGGAGGAACCGTCGGCCGGCCGGAGCACTTCGACCGAGCGGGTCGCAGCCGAGGCGGGGGCGGAAGTGAAGGTGGATGTGGATCCGGAAGTGGAGGTGGAAGCGGAAGTGGAGTTGGAGTTGGAGTTGGAAGTGGGAGTGGAAGTGGAGGCGGAGGCGCTGGGAATCCAGAGGTGGAAGTGGCTGCCTTGCCCCGGTTCGCTCTCCACCGTCACATCGCCCCCCATCTGTCGGACGATCCCGTAGACGGTGGCAAGCCCCAGCCCACTTCCCCGGCCCCTGGCCTTGGTGGTAAAGAAGGGCTCGAAGACCCGTTCCCTTACCTCCGGCGGCATCCCGTGCCCCGAGTCCTCGAAGGAGAGCCGGACCCATGACTGGGCCGGATCAGGGCTTGGATGGCGCATTCCCTCCGGTCCCGCACCCCCCGAAACCGCCGCATTCCGTCCGACCGCTGCCTCGTCCATTCGAACCACCTCCCCCTCCACGCTCGTGCGAAGGATGAGGAGCCCTCCCGAGGGCATGGCATCGCGAGCGTTGGCGGCCAGGTTCAGGAAGATCTGCGAGAGCTGATTCCGGTCCGACCGGATCCACAGAGGGGTGGAAGAGAGTGCGGCGTAGACCTGGATGTCCGTGCCGATCATCCGGCGGATCAGCTCCAGGAACTCCTGAACCAGCTGATTCAGTTCCAGGCGCTCGGGTCGGATCACCTGCTGCGAGCTCGTGTCCAGGAGCTGTTGGGTGAGGGCGGCTCCCCTCTCCGCCGAAGCACGAATCTGGGCCAGGTCTTCCTGGGCCGTGTGTTGGTCGGGCAGCTCTTGGGCTGCCATGTCGGCGGCACCGCGGATCACGGTGAGGAGATTGTTGAAGTCATGGGCGACCCCGCCCGCCAGGCGCCCCACGCTCTCCATCTTCTGGGCCTGGAGGTAGCGGGCCTCCGATTCCCTCAGAGCCTCGTCCGCCCTCCGCCGCGCCGTCACGTCCCGGGCTAGCACCATGTAGGTGGAGGCCCCTCTCCCATCGGCGGGCTTTCGAGCCACCGAGAGCTCGAACCAGCGCCGGCCCGAGGAGGGGATGTCCAGCGAATACTGGCGCCCCACGGACGATCCATTCAGCTCCGCCTCTCGGAGGGCTTCAAGGATGATGGCCACCGTCTCAGGCGGCATCCAGTCCAGGATCCGGGTGCCGGGAAGGGCCTCCCGGGGAGCGAGGAGTAGGTCGGGCCTCCGGGCGTGGGCGCCGACGAAGCGGCCGTCCCTCTCCACCTCGAAGAGGAGGTCAGGGATTGCCGCCAGGGTGGCTTCGAGCTGAGTCCGAGCATGGCGGATTTCCGCGGTTCTCTCCTCCACCTCGTCCTGGAGTCGGTGTCGATGGTTTCCAAGGGAGGTCAGAAGGTGGGCTACCCACCCGGTGAGGAGGGCGATGAGAAACGCGCCGGAACCGCGAAGGAGAAGGACTGACGTGGCCCCCCAACCCCCGCTGGGGACGGCGCTGAGAACCCAGGTGCCGTTGGGAAGGGAAACCTCCCGGGAGACGGCCTGCTCCAGCGGAACCGATCCCTCTCCGGCGATGACCTGGCGCTCCCCGGTATTCGGGTCGAAGCGCCACAGCTCGAAGGCAAGGTCCCAGTCCAGAAGCCCCCGGAGCCCGGACTCGTCAACGATGCGGTCCACCGGAAGCACCACGTTCACGAGCCCCCAGAACTCCCCCTCAGGGGGCACGGAGGGGACGGGGGACTCGGGAGGCACGGGGGGCAAGGGGGACCCAGGGGGCTCGGCCGTTGCCGGGGTTCCGGTCCCGTCGTCCCCTTGAAGGTAGACCGGAAGCCGACCCACCACGCCGAGCCCGCCCTGCACGAGCTCCAGCGGACCCGCCACCGTAAGTTGGCCGGAATCTCTGGCCCGGCGCGCCTCCTCTCCCTGCACCGGATCGGCGAACTGGTCGAAGCCGAGGGAAGCCTGATTGGCCTCGAAGGGGGCCGTTTGGCGAATGAACCCACCTGGAGACAGCGCCAGGACCGAGATGGAGGGGAAGTAGTCGAGCATCTCCCCGGCCACCGCCTCGAAATCGGCGATCTCGCCGTCGCCCTGTCGAACGAGGGCACCGAGCGCATAGGCCACGGTGAGGGAACGCTCCACCACGGCCCTCAGTGACCGAGCCTGATACCCGGTCATCGCCTCCACCCGCTCCTGCTCCCGCTCCCGGTCGGCTCCCTGGATCCAGACGACAATCGCCCCCGAGACCAGGAGGGCCCCGACGAAGGCCAGGACGGCGGCCCGGAGCGGAGAAGGTAGGCGCGAGGTCACTGGGAGAGACGGGGAAGTAGGCCGGTGGGCGCAAGGTGGGGGGTGTGGGGTCAGGCCAAAGGGACCCTTGGCGGGAAGAAGGTATGGAGTCGCCGCCCTGCTAACAATTCAGCCGCCATTGTCCACCTCTGTCCACCTCCCTGTCCGAGGTGATGGACACGATGATAGGAACGAACATAGGCGAACCCTCCGCCGGCTCCGTCCTGCCCGTCGGAGAGGCGTCCCTCGGAGGAGGTTGGACGGTGCGGAGCTGCTCCCGCTCGTGCGGGCAGGCGTCCAGTTCACCGATGGAGAGCAGGTCGAACGAGAGGATCAACACCACGAGGAGAGGGTCGCCGCTCGATCATCCCTATCCACAACTTCTGACAACACATCGGCTTGCAGCCACCTGACAAAGATAGCGGATCCAACTGCCGCACCGCCAAGGAAGAGTAGGGTCGCGACTTCCGGCGTGGGGCCTCCCGTACGGTTCTGGAAGAAGCCAGGGCCAAGGGAACGGATAGGCCGGACAGGCTCCTGAGCGGTGAAAAATCTCAACCGCAGCACCTTCGCCGGTGCCGCGAGCCGAATTTTGACCGGTCGGATAGACCCGAACGGCGACCCGGTCATATTTCCCCGAGCCATGAACTGGCTGACCTCTCGGGAACTGGCTGCCCTCTTGGGAACTGGGTGCCTTCGTCGGGGCCGGACTCCTTGAGGGAGGTCTGTGCCCCGTCATCCATGGGCGATCCTATCCGCATCGAAGTAGAGAAACCCCTGCAATAACTGCATGAACTCCGCAGGTTTATTCGCCGGGACGTGGTGACTTCCGGGTTGAGGCTTGCTTATGAGCGTAGGATCCCCGGTGCGCACCTTCCGGCGAGGCCCCTCCAGGGTGAGTCCCCCCGCCCCCCCCTACCGCGCCACCGCCGTTGAGGGGATCCCCCCGCCGTGGGGGCTTCGGGCCAGCGCCGCCTGGTACGAGAGCCCGAGACACGGCTCGAAGTCGCCGCACCCGTAGAGGGCGGTGTAGATGCGGGTGTACTGGTGCACCACCTTCACGTAGTGCCTGGTTTCCCGGAAGGGGATGTGCTCCCGGAAGACGTCCACATTCCGGTACTCGGGGCGCTCCCGCCACTGCCGGGCCCGGGTGGGGCCGGCGTTGTACGCCGCCAGCGCATCCTCGGCCCGGCCGTCGAAACGGCGCACCATGGAGGCCAGGAAGGCGGTTCCCAGCCGGACGTTCATCTCCGGGTCTTCCAGGAGGGCAGGGGAGTAGCGGAGACCCTCGGCGGTGGCCACCTCCCGTCCGGTGCCGGGCATGAGCTGCATGAGCCCCACCGCGCCCGCCGAACTCCGGATGGTGGGGTGGAAGAGGGACTCCTGCCGGATGAGCCCCGCCACGAAGAAGGGATCGAGCCCCCGGGACCGGGCCTCCCGGACGATGGTGTCCCGCCACGGGAAGGGGTGGACGATGCGGAGGAGCCGGAGGTCCCACTCCCCATTCCGGGTGTGGATGGCGCGCCCCAGCACCACCCCCTGGATGGGGAACCCCCCGTCCAGGAGCGCTTCCGCCAGCTCATACGCCTCGTCGTCGCGATCCAGGAAGGCCCGTTCCAGCCGGGCCAGCTCCCAGACGAAGGAGCCCGAGGTGGGGACCCGCTGATGCACCCGGAGCCGGAGGATGGCGTTCCGCACCGGAACGGGCCGCGCCGTCGCCGCCGCCGGACCCACCGCCAGGTCGCCGGGGAGCACCGGGGCCTCCAGGCGCTCTCCCGCCAGAGCGCCGTAGAAGGTAAGGGGATTCTCCTGGTACACCTGATGGAAGAACTCCCGGGCCCGCTCCCCGTCGCCGCGCCGCTCGTGGGAGAGCGCCGCCCAGTACGCCGCCTGCTGCCGGGTGGCGCTGCGCCTGGCCGACTCGGCGTAGGCTTCGAAGTGCCGCACCGCCGCGTCGTAGCGACCGGCCAGGTAGTAGGCCGTCCCATGCCGGACCGCCGCCAACTCCCCGGCGGGGCTGGCCACGCCGGCCCGGAAGAGGTCTTCCACGGCAGGAGCCCGGCTCGACGCACCGTCACTCCCACCGATCTGGCCCAGAAGAGCCAGCATCCCCTCCTCGCCAAGGGCCGGGCCCGCGTCGGGATCCCGGTCCAGGAGGGCGAGGAAGTGGTCGCGTGCCTCCCGGGTCCGCCCTTGAGCCAGCGCCCCCTGCCCCTTCAGGTAGAGGGCTTCCGCCGAGGCGAACCCGCCGTTCACATCTGCCGCCAGGGGGGCCAGCACCGTCGCCGCCTCTCCGTTGCGACCCATCTCCACCAGCGCCCGGCCCAGCGCCAGCCGGAGGTGGGGAGGGCCGGCCTCTCCCAGTGGAGCCCCCTCGGTCCTGTGAAGGAGAAGGGTTTCCAGGTGGGAGCGGGCCTCGGCCCAGGCCCCGTCCGCCACCAGCGCCAGCGCCAACCGTTCCAGCACCTCCGGATCCCGGATCTCGCCGGGGAGGCGGGCCAGTCGCCGCGCCGCGTCCCGGGCCGCCGGCCCCTGCGGTTCCCCGCCCATGAGGGCCCGGGTCAGATGCTCCCGCGCCGCCGCCGTGTCTCCCAGGGCCAGCGCCAATCGGCCCCCCCGCGCCCGGGCCAGCGCCGCCTGCTCGGGGTGGGCGGTGTCCAGGCCCGCTGCCTCGTCCAGCGCAACCCGGCGGGCCTTCACCGAATCCCCCGCCGACTCCAGCGCTTCGACCCGGAAGCTCCACCCCCACAGGGCCCGAAGCTCCCTGGCCCCGGCCTCGTCCACATCGTCCAGCGCCATGCGCACCCCCGCCGTGTCCCCGTCCGCCGCCAGGAGTTCGGCCCGGATGAGGGGCCGCCAGTCCGCCAGGGTGGGGAGGAGGGCCAGGGCCCGATCCACCTGGTCCGCTCCGGCGCGGCGCTCCCCGTCTCGCCAGAGCGAGAGGCCCTGGTCCAGTTCGTCCATGGCCAGGGCCTCGGTGGCGCTATCCGCCGCCGGGAGTTCAAGGAAGGGGACCACGGGGTGGACCGGCTCCGCTACCCCGGGGAGGGCCTGGGTCATGGTGGCCGCCAGGGCAGGGAAGGGCGCCCCCTCACCGCATCCGGCCAGGAGGATGGCAAGTAGGATGGGAAGCAGAACCGCCACGACCGGGGCCGGAAGGAGACTTCGCCGGCGCCCGGGTCCGGAGCGATCTACCAACCTGCCGGCCGCCCCCGGGGAGACAGGTCGCGGCCGAAGAGTCTGGGGCGTACGAGGCGGAACCATGGGGTGCCTGGGCGTGGGGCTCTGGGGCGCGCCGCACCAGTTGAGGCCGTGGGGTCCTGAAACGTTCACGGACCCGCTCCCGCGTCGGGGCCCGGAGGCGTCCGGCGGCCGGCTCACGGCGTGGCGATGGTCGCGGGGGTGGCGGTGGCGTCGACCACCATCCGTACCCCGCTCGAGGTGCGATGGAGTCGGGGTAGGATGCGGCGAACGGGGCGTCGGCGAAAGTGGGCGGCTACCTCGCCCGGTGTCCGGAACGGCGCCAGCGCCTTCAGCGTGGCCAGGGTGGGGAAGATCAGCGGGAACTCTCCGGCGTGGTGAAGGCGGAGGGCCTCGTCCGGCGTGATCCAGCGCAGCTCCACCCCTTCGCCGGGCTGCGGCGAGCCGTTGGGATCTCCGGTGTGGAGAACGGCGAAGAAGCGGGTGTCGTAGCGCCGCCCCTCCAGCTCCGGACTCACCCAGTGGGCCAGATGGAGGGGCTCGGCGCCGTCCAGGTGGATGCCGGCCCGGTGGAGGAGGGTCTGAAAGTCGGCCTCCCCGGCCAGGAGTCGTTGACGGAGCTCGACGGAGGTCCCCGGTCCGGCGTCTCCCCCCGCCCGCCCTCTCGCCGCCGGCAGGACCCCCGTCTCTTCCAGCGTTTCCCGGTAGGCCGCAAGGAGGAAGGCGTGGGGCGGCGGGGCATCGGTCGGGACGCGCATGGATCGCTCCAGCTCCGTCAGATCCAGGGATCCCAGGATCTCGCGGGAGCCCGGCCCCGCATCCGCTCCCTCCAGGCCGCCCCCGGGGAAGACCCAGGCCCCGGGGACGAAGGAGAGGCCGGGGCTCCGGCGGAGGAGAAGGACCTGGAGCCCGGCCCCCTCCGGCGCAGGAGGGGGCGCACCCGACGAGGGCGCGCGCCCCGGCCTCAAAAGCACCAGGGTGGCGGCGGGTCGGGCGGGCTGGATTTCTAGAGTGGGTCGCGGGGGGGCGGCGCCCGGTCCGTCACCTCCAACCGAAGAGCCGCCTCCGCCGGATGAGGCGTCGTCGTCCGACGGGGCACCTTCCCCCGACCCAGCCGGCTCTTCCGGAACCAGCTCCGCGAACCCCGGGGGAAGGCTCCGGAAGGGGATCTCCACGTCCCCGGTCACGCCCGGTCCTCTTCCACCAGCGTCATGCGCTCGATCCACCGGGCCAGGTCGGTATTGGAGATGATCCCCAGGAGCTCCCAGTCCCGCGCCACCAGCGCCCGGCGCACCTCGGCGCGCTGCATCTTCCGGATGACGTCGATCATGGGGGTATCGGGATCCACCACCACCACCCGCTCCATGGGGGTCATGACGTCGGCGGTGACCTTACCTGCCCATTCGCTCCGGGGCATGGCCTTGATCTGCCCCAGCGTCACCATCCCAAGGGGGACGCCGTCTTCCGTCACCGGGAAGGAGTTGAAGGGCCGCTGCAGGAAGTAGCTCTGCACCAGCTCTTCCAGGGGCAGGTCGGGGGGAACGGTCTCGGGGTTGGGCGTCATGGTGCGCCCTGCCGTGAGGGGGGCCAGCATCTCCTGCAAAAGGACCTGCTGATACGAAGCCCGGGCGGCGTGACCCAGGAACCACCCGATGAAGACAAGCCAGAGCCCCCCGATGAGGGCGCCGCCCACCAGGAGGGAGAAGAGCCCCAGCCCGATGAGCCCCCACCCCAGCCCCCGCCCGATCCCGGTGGCGATCCCCGTTCCCTTGCGCATGGATCCGGTGGCCTTCCAGAGTCCGGCCCGGAGGATCCGCCCCCCATCCAGGGGGAAGCCCGGGAGCATGTTGAAGATGACCAGGAGGAGGTTCAGGAAGCCCAGGTACTCGGCCACCACCGTCACCGCCAGGGGCGCTCCCCCTGCCGAGCCTGCCCAGGCGATCCCGTAGAAGAGGGCCGCCAGCGCCAGGGAGGCCAGGGGACCCACCACGGCGATGATGAACTCATCTCCGGGCGTGGAGGCATCCCTCTCGGTCCGAGCCATCCCGCCGAAGATGAAGAGGGTGATCCCTTCCACCCCGATGCCCCGCCGGATGGCCATGAAGGCGTGGGCCAGCTCGTGGAGGAGGAGCGAGATGAAGAAGAGCGCCGCCCCGATGAACCCCATGAGGAGGTAGCCGAACCGGTCCACCCCTGGCGCCTGGGCCGGGAAGACCACCCCGGCAAAGGTCCCCAGGATCAGGAAGAAGATGATGAACCAGGAGTAGTCCAGGGAGATCTCCACCCCCCCGATGGATCCCACCCGGATGCCGGCGAAGACGCCGGTGGAGGTTCGCCGGCCCCGAGCGGGGGGGCGGGAGCGGGATCCGGGGTCGGGGCGCACGGTCTGGGATGACTGGGACATGACTTCTCGGGATGGGACGGGCGGATAGCGGGATCGGTGCTCTACACTCCCTGACCCCCGTCATTTTGACAGGTCGGCCCGGCCGGAGCGGCACGTTCCCGCCCGGACGGGGCTGGCAGGCTTCCTGCATTCCTAACTTCTACCGATCTTCCGGATCAGCCCATGGTCGGGTCCGGAGTTCCCCTGTCCGGGGTCCCACGGGGGGCATTGGCCGTCGGGCCGAGCCCAATCCGGGATCCCCTATCGAAACGAGGCGCACGTGGGCGAGAGATTCACCCTGCCGGTTCTTCCTCTCAGGGACACAGTCGTCTACCCCGGTGTGGCGGTGCCGATCTCGGCCGGCCGCGCCGGAACGGTAGAGGCCGTCCAGGCCGCGCTGGACTCGGATCGGCGACTCTTCGCCGTGGCCCAGCGTGAAAATGTGGACGACGCCACTCCCGAGGTCCTCTACACAGTGGGCACTGTCGTCCGGATCATCCAGACCCACCGCGTCCGCGGCGGGGTGCAGCTTCTGGTTCAGGGCGACAGCCGGGCCGAGGCCGTCCACATCAAATCCGCAGGCGAGGAGATGCTGGAGGCCAGCGTCATCCCCCTGGACCGGTTCCCTCCCCGAAGCCCCGAGGACCCGGGCTTCCAGGCGCTGGACAAGGAACTGCGCGATCGGGCGGCGGAGCTGGGAACCCGCCGGGGCGTCCCCGCCGAGGCCATGAACCAGCTCCTCCAGGGGGTCGATGACGCCGGGTCGTTCGCCGACCTGGTGGCCTTCTACCTGGATCTGCCCACCGGAGACAAGCAGAAGCTCCTGGAGGTCCTGGACGACGAGGAGCGGATGCGCCGCGCCCTGGTGGCGGTGGAGCGGGAGTTGGCCCGCCTCGATGCCCAGGAAGAGATCCAGGCCAAGGTCCAGGAAGAGCTGGGCGAGCGTCAGCGCGAGATGCTCCTCCGGGAGCAGATGAAGCAGATCCAGCGGGAACTCGGCGACGAGGACGACAAGAAGGAGTTGGAAGACCTCCGCAAGCGCATCGAGGCGCTGGAGCTGGACGAGGATGCCCGCACCGAGGTGGAGCGGGAGCTGAAGCGCCTGGAGCGAACCAGCCCCCAGTCCGCCGAATACCAGGTGATCCGCACCTTCCTGGAGTGGATCACCGAGCTCCCCTGGGCCGATCGCACCGAGGACAAGATCGATCTGAAGATGGCCCACCACATCCTCCAGGAAGACCACTACGGCCTGGAAGATGTGAAGGACCGGATCCTTGAGTTCCTGGCCGTGCGAAAGCTCCAGATGGAGCGAAGCAAGCGGGACGGGGAACGGGAGGCTTCCGGAAGCATCCCGGCGTCCGGGTCCGGGAATGGAGCCGGAACCGGACCCGAAGCGGATGTTGGTGACCCGGCCGGGGCCAATGGGACCAACGGCGCCAACGGCCACAACGGACATGGTGTCCGGGATGCCCTGGTCACGGCCGCGCTGGAGCGGGGCGGGGTCTCCGTTGCCGATGCCGGAACAGGCTCCGCCGACGGGGGAGATGCCCATGTCGACGACGACGCCCATGTCGACGACACCGCCGACGGCGCCGACGAGCCCGGTGACTCCGAGGACGACGCCGACATCCCGCCCCCCCGGGAAGATGGTCCCCGGGCCGGACGCGGGCCCATCCTCCTCTTCACCGGTCCTCCCGGTGTGGGGAAGACCTCCATTGCCCAGTCCATTGCCCGTTCCCTGGGCCGGAAGTATGTGCGCATCTCCCTGGGCGGCGCCCGGGACGAGGCCGACATCCGCGGACACCGGCGCACCTACGTGGGAGCCATGCCGGGGCGGATCATCCAGGGGATGCGGCAGGTGGGGTCCAAGAATCCGGTCTTCCTCCTGGACGAGGTGGACAAGCTGGGCGTCTCCTTCCAGGGTGATCCCTCCTCGGCCCTCCTGGAGGTGCTGGATCCGGCCCAGAACTTCGCCTTCACCGACCACTACCTGGGGATCCCCTTCGATCTGTCGGAGGTGCTCTTCATCGCCACCGCCAACTACGTGGACCGGATCCCGGCGCCCCTCCTGGACCGGATGGAGCGGGTGGAATTCTCGGGCTACACCGAGCGGGAGAAGCTGGAGATCGCCCGGCGCTACCTCATCCCCCGGCAGACCCGCGACGCGGGCCTGGACGAGGAGGAGTTGGACATTGCCGACGACGCCATCCGGGCCGTCATCTCCCAGTACACCCGCGAGGCGGGAGTCCGGCAGCTCGAGCGGGAGCTGGGCAAGGTGGCCCGGAAGGTGGCTCGGCGCATCGCCGCCGACGAGGTGACGGAGATGCAGGTGGACGAGGCGGCAGTGCGGGAGTTCCTGGGGCGTCCCAGAGTCCATCCGGAAAAGATGCGTACCGAAGACACTGTGGGCGTCTCTACCGGGATGTTCTACACCCCCATGGGCGGCGACATCATGTTCGTGGAGGCCAGCGTCATGCAGGGCGAGGGCGCCCTGGTCCTCACCGGGCAGCTCGGCGACGTCATGAAGGAGTCGGGGCGGGCGGCGTGGACCTACGCCAAGTCACGACGGGCCGACTACGGCATCCCCGAAACCCTCATGAAGGGCACGGAAGTGCACATCCACGTGCCTGCCGGCGCCATTCCCAAGGATGGTCCCTCGGCGGGCATCACCATGGCCACCTCCCTGGTGTCGGCCCTTTCGGGGCGGAAGGTTCGCCGCGATGTGGCCATGACCGGAGAACTCACCCTCACCGGCCGCGTCCTTCCCATCGGGGGAGTGAAGGAGAAGGTGCTGGGCGCCGTTCGCGCCGGCATCCACGAGATCGTGATCCCCGCCGAGAACGAGGCGGACCTGGAAGATCTGCCGGAGGCGGTGCGGGAACTCCTCACCATCCACCTGGTGGAGACGCTGGACGAGGTGCTGGAGCAGGCGCTGGCCCCGGGAGAGCCCTCGCCCCCGAAGGTGGATCATGCCACCAGCGGGGGCGCCGACACCGTGGAGCTCTGACCCCTTCCTTCGGGGCCCTTGGTCCCGGAGGAGGGTTCGTCCGGGAGGCGGTGGAGCCCTAGAGCTCCACCGCCCCTTCTTCCTCCTCCGCCTCCGGCGGGGCGAAGGCGCCGTCGGGGACCTCGGTCTCCACCCGCAGGTGGGGGAAGAAGATCCGTGGATTCCCGTCGACGCGACGGTTCACCGCCAGCTCGATGGGGCCGAACCGCTCCCACTCCGTCCAGTCCGAGGGCGACGGGGTGGCGTCGGGGGTCGAGAGGAAGTGCCAGCGCTCCATCCGGCCCGATTCCGGGTTGATGAAGGCCCGGTACATGTTCTGGGGCGTGAGGCCCACCGCGTCGAAGGTGAGTTCCACCACCTCCCACTCCAGTCCCTCCTCGTCGGTCTGGTGCCCGGCGTACCGGAGGGTCACTCCCGGGTCTTCCCACTTGTACGGCATGATGAGCCAGTAGGCATCGTTGATGTGGGCCCGGTAGGCCGACTGCAGGCGCTCCTCGGCCTCCGATCCCGACAACTCCTCGCCGTTCATCCACACCTGCCCCGCCGTGGGGTCGTCGGTGTCGAAGATGGCCACCATCCGTCCGCCGTCGGCGGGGGCCTCGACCCGGGCGCGCCCGTCCCACCGGTCCCAGGCGTGCTCCCGAACCAGGGGATCGCCTTCGTCCCGGGCCACCGCCCAATGGAACTCCAGGTATCGGGCCCGTGTCCACCCGTCATCGGGGGCGATGGTCTCCATCATCCGGGTCCAGATCCGGGCTACCTCCGGGTCGTCGAAGGCCTGCGCCCGTTCTTCCAGCGTCGGGGGCGGGGTCCCGGGATCTTCGGCGGGAGCGTCTCCGCACCCGGCCACCACCATGAGGGAAACCAGCGCCGCCAGACGTGTACGCACCTTCATCACTTCCTCCCGGTTCGACGATTGACCTCGAGCAAGATCCGAATCTACGGGACGGGGCGCCGGTGGGAAACGGTGACCTCCCCACAACCCATTGCGACCCCGAGATCCACCAACTCCGACCCATGACACCCTCCACCCCCTCCCCCCGTTCGCAGTTCGCCCACGAGGTGGACCGCGCCGACGACCAGTTGAATCTGGCGCGGGCGGCCCTCCTGGTGGCCAGGGAGGAGTACCCGCAGCTTCCGGTGGAGCCCTACCTGGCCCGCCTGGACCAGTTGGCGGAGGAGGTGAAGGACCGCCTGAACGACGAGACGAATCCCCTCATCGTTCTCCGCGAAGTGATCCACACCCTCTACGAGCGCCACGACTTCAGGGGGAACCGGGAGGCCTACTACGACCCCCGGAATTCCTTCCTCTCCGACGTCCTGGATCGGGAGTTGGGGATCCCCCTCACCCTGGGCATCGTGGTCCTGGAGGTGGGGTGGCGTCTTGACCTGCCCCTGGAAGCGGTGAACTTCCCCGGGCACTTCCTGGTGCGGTTCCGGGGAGAGGCCGTCTCGCTCTTGGTGGATCCCTTCGAGAAGGGGAAGATCCGCTTCGAGGACCAGGCGCAGGAGCTCCTGGATCGGGTCTACGGCGGCATGGTGCGGGTTCGCCCGGTCTTTCTCCGAGCGGCCAAGCGCCGGGATGTCCTGGTCCGCCTCCTTACGAACCTGAAGGGCGTCTACTCCAACGTGGGCGATCACCAGCGGGCGCTGGCGGCGGTGGACCGGATCCTCCTCATCCATCCCACCTCCGCCGGGGAGATCCGGGACCGGGGTACGCTTCTGGCCCGCATGGGGCGCATCGACGAGGCGCTGGAGCAGTTGGAATGGTACCTGGACACCGCCCCGGAGGCGGCGGACGCCGGCCGGATCCGGCAGCTTGTGGATCAGCTCAAATGGAAGGACGAATCATGACTGGACTCGCCGACACCGACGCGTTCCCCCTCACCGCCATTCCCGCCCCCCTTCAGGACGTCCATCGGGAAGAGGGCGCCCGCATGGCCGAGACTCCGTGGGGCACGGTTCCGCGCCACTACGGCGATACCACCGCCGAGTACCGCGCCGCCACCGGCGAGGCCGCGCTGGTGGATCGTTCCAACCGGGTCCTGGTTCGTCTGGAGGGGCGCGCGCCGGGGCGGATGCTCACGGGGGTGGTCTCGGGTCGCATGCCTCCGGCACCCACCCCGGGAGACGACGGTGTGGGCCGGGGCCGGGCCTTCTACTCCACCATCCTGACGCCCAAGGGCCGGATCGTGACCGACCTGCGCCTCTTCCGTCTGGAGGGCGGAGACGAGGGGGCCCATCTCCTGGATGTGCCGGCGGCGGGGTGGGAGCCTCTCCAGGAGCATTTCCAGCGCTACCTTCCGCCCCGCTTCGCCCGGGTGGTGGAGCCGTCTCCGGCAACGGGGATGATCACGGTGGTGGGGTCGGCGGCCGCTCACCTCCTGGCCGGGGCGTTCCCGGAGTTTTCGGGACTTGTCGGGGAGCTGGAGGCGCTGGAGGAAGGGGAGGAGCGGGTTCTTTCCCCCGGCGGCTTGGCATCTCGCGGCGGCTCAGGAGCCCCCGACGACGGAATGTCCCTCGGAGCGATCCATATTGTTCGCTCGGGAGAGGTGCAGCCGCTGGCCCTGGATGTGGTGGGCCCCGCCGACGCGCTGGCCGACATCTGGCGGCGGCTCCGGGAGCGGGGTGTCCCACCGGCGGGACACGCGGTCTGGGAGACGCTCCGGATCGAGCACGGACGTCCCGCCTTCGGGGTGGAGCTCCTTCCCGAAACGCTCCTCCCCGAGGCGGGCGTGGTGGCCCGGGCGGTGGATCAGACCAAGGGGTGCTATACCGGCCAGGAGGTCATCGTCCGGATCCGGGACCGGGGGAAGGTGAACCGCCACCTGCGTGGATTTCTCCTGGGTGACGCGCCGGCGCCGGCGGCAGGCACCCCCCTCTTCATCGAGGGCCGGAGTCGCGACGCCGGCGAGATCCGGAGCGCCGTGGAGTCACCGCGCTTCGGACAGGGGATCGCTCTGGGATACCTTCGACGGGAGGCCGAGCCTCCCGGTACGGCCCGGCTCGGGGCTCCCGACGGCCCCGAGATCGCGGTTCGGGCGCTGAGCGACGACGGGTGGATCCTGGCGGAAGACGACCCGGACCACCACGACTGACCCATGCCCATGCCCCGGTTGGGGCCTCGCGCTCGGCGGGTCCACACCGGGGAGTAGGGCGGTGGCCTGCGGCCGCCTGGAGGTGGCTACGGGCCCTTACGACGCCCCGCGGCTCTCCGGGCTCCCTGCCAGGACGGCCTCCACGATGAGCCGGCCGTGCTCCCGTCCGTTCTCGATGAAGATGCGGTTCGCGTCGTGCCCCGCCGCCAGGACCCCGGCGATGAAGACTCCGTCCACCGGCGTTTCCATGGTGTGTGGGTTGTGGGCGGGGATTCCCGTGACATCATCCACAGGAACCCCCAGCGAGCCCAGGATGGTGGGATTCGCCTTCCACCCGGTGAGGGCCAGCACCCAGTCGTTCCGGAGCTCGGTGGTTTCCCCCGATGCCTCCGAGCGAAGGACCACGGCATCGGGGCGGATCTCATGGACCCGGTGGGCCCACGCCATGCCGATCTCTCCATTCCGGATGCGGTTCTGGATGTCCGGGAGGATCCAGGGCTTCACGCCCCGGTCGAACTCGTTGCCGAAGTGGACCATGTGAACCCGGGCTCCGGCCCGAAAGAGCTCCAGCGAAGCTTCCACGGCGCTGTTGGAACCGCCCACCACCAGCACGTCCTGACGCCAGTAGGGGTGGGCTTCCCGGTAGTGGTGCGAGACCTTGGGAAGGTCCTCTCCGGGGACGCCCAGGAGGTTGGGCTCGTGGAAGCCGCCGGTGGCCACCGCCACCCGCCGCGCCCGGTGCCTCGCCTCGCGACCGGCACCGTCCCGGGTGGTGATGAGGAAGACGTCGCTGTCTCGCTTCACCTCTACCACGCGGTGATACTGGTACACCGGAAGCTGGAAGTAGTCGGCCACCTTCCGGTAATAGGTGAGGGCCTCCTTCCGGGTGGCGGTCTTCTCGGAGGTCACGAAGGGAAGGCCCTCGATCTCCAGCTTCTCGGGGGTCGAGAAGAAGGTCATATACGTGGGGTAGCGGAGGATGGAGTCGCAGAGCGGGCCCTGGTCGAAGAGCGCCGTGGAAAGGCCCATTCGCCGGGCGGCGGCCCCCACGGCGATGCCGCACGGACCGGCGCCGATCACCGCCAACTCCACTGGAGCACCGTCGGGCTCGACGTTGCCGGGCGAGGGTTCGTGGGACGATGGCTCGTCGGAAATGGGCTCGTCGGAAGGGGAGGCAGGGGACGGGGTGCGGCGCAGGGTGTCCATACGATCCATGACGGGGCGAGAGGGCATGGCGAGCTGGGGGGTGAGGCGAGGAGTCGGGTCGGCGGACGCCCGTGTCCACGTGGAGAATGCGAAGATACGTTCTGATTTCACCCTCCCCCCTTCCCGCCGTTCCGGAAGAGGAGCTCCGGCAGGGGGAGTCCAGATCGATGGAGTCCAAGAATCGAGTCCCATACAAGTCCCATACAAGAGGGAGGTCAGGACGCATGACCACGGTGGAATCGGAGGCTCGTCGGGCCCTGAATCGCCTGAACCGGGCGCTGGAGAAGAGCCGCCGCGAGCTGACGGCGGTACGGGGAGCGCTGGAGCGCGCCGAGGGAGAGGACTTTCCGGTGGATGCCTACCATGAGGCGGAGGACGCCATCGCCCGGCTCCACGAGTTCGTGGCCGACGAGGGCCGACGCCTCCAGGATAAGATCCTCCATGCCGGCGGTCTGGAGCCGGGCCGGGTCCGGAGGTCGTCGGGAGGATGAGCCGCTCCGGTGAGGTGAAGGCCCTGGGAGATGAACTGAGGGCCGCGGTGGGAGCCTTCATGGCCCGGGCGTCCTGGGACGCGGCCGGTCGGGAGGCCGACGACGCCCGCTTCAACGAGCTGGCGCTGCGGGTCTTCCGCTATCAGACCGTGGCGGTCCCGGTCTACGGGCAGTTTGTGGCGAACCGGGGAATTGATCCCCACTCCGTGCATGACTGGCACCACATCCCGCCCGTCCCGGCCCGGGCATTCCGGCGCTTCCCTCTGGTGGCGGGAGGCGAGGGGGAGCCGGTGGAGGCGGTATTCCGGACCAGCGGCACCAGCGGGGGCGAGGCGACCCGAGGGGTGCACCGGGTACTGGATCTCTCCCTCTACCGGGCCTCTCTTCTTCCCACTGCCACGCGCCACCTCAATCCCCAGGGAGAATCCCTCCGGGTCCTGGCGCTGGCCCCTGCGCCCAGGGACCGACCCGATTCGTCGCTGGTCCACATGGTGGGGGTCTTTCACGAGGTCTGGGACGACGGCGGCGGTGGGTTCTTCGCCGATGGCCAGTGGCAGCTCCGGACCCTGGAACTCCTGTCGGCCCTGGAAGATGCCGAGGCGTCGGGGGTGCCGGTCCTCATGGCCGGGACCGCCTTCGGATACGTGCACCTTCTGGATCTCCTGGCCCAGGAAGGTCGTACGGTGTGCCTTCCTCCGGGATCGCGCCTCATGGAGACGGGCGGCTTCAAGGGGCGGAGTCGGGAGGTGGCCCGGGAGACACTCTACGGCGACCTGGAACGTCGCCTGGGGATTCCCATCCGGCGCATGGTGAACGAATACGGGATGACCGAACTCCTCTCCCAGTTCTGGGAGACCCCACTGGCGGATCCCCCTGGCCCGGACCACGACGACCTGTCCCGGCGGTCTCTGGTGGGGCCGCCGTGGATCCGCACCCGCATCCTGGACCCCCATCGTCTCACGCCGGTGCCCCCAGGGGAGGTCGGGCTGCTCCAGCACCTGGATCTGGCGAACCTCCACGCCGTCTCGGCCCTTCTCACGGAGGACCAGGGCGTGGCGGTGACCCGCCGGCGATTCCGGGTGCTGGGTCGGCGGCCGGGGGCGGAACCCCGAGGCTGCTCCCTCTCCATGGAGGAGCTGGCGCTGGCGCGGTCCCAGGGTGCAGGCGGGGTCCGGGATGGAGCCCCGGTGCGGACGGGCGGGGAGGCAGGGAATGCCTGACCGTTTCCCGAGCTGGCACTTCCCTCCCGGAGCGGTGCCGACCCCCGGGTACGAGCCCCTGGATGACCTGGACGTGGCGATCCTGGACCCGGACCAGGTGGACCACCTCCTGGACATTCTGGAGGCCTCGGCGGTGGAGCTACGGAAGATCCCGGCGCTGGAGCGGGCACGGCGCCTGGGGGCGGTGGGTCGGCGCCTTGGGGACCGGGGCGATCCCCTCCGGCGGGAGGCCGAGGAGCGACTGCCCCATCAGGCCGGCCTGTCTCCCGCCGTGGCACGTCAGCTTCTGGACCGGATGAGCGGACAGTGGACCCCGGAGGCGCTGGAGCGCCTGGTCCATGTGGAGTTTTCCGACCCGGCGGTGCTGGACGGCTTTCGTCTCCGCCCCGGAGCCGGAGATCGGGTCTGTGCCGTGGGAGACCGCCTGGCCCTCCACGTGGGGTCGGGAAACGTGCCCGGAGTGGGGGTGACTTCCGTCCTGCGGTCGCTTCTGGTGGGCACGCCGGTGCTCCTGAAGCCGGGGCGTGGGGATGTGGTCCTCCCGGTCCTGGCCGCCCGTGCCCTGGCCGGCGCGTTCCCGGAAGGGGCCGGTGCCCTGGCGGTGGCGTACTGGCCGGGGCGGGCGATTCCGGAGCTGGAGACCCGGGCCTTCGAGCGAGCCCGGCGCGTGGTGGTCTACGGCGGGATGGAGGTGGTCCGGAGCATCCGGGAACGTCTCCCGGCCCACACGCCCCTGGTGGCCTACCACCACCGGGTGTCGGCCGCCGCCGTGGCGCGGGAGATCCTGGCCGGGGAAGGGGAAGCCGAGGAGGTGGCCCGGGCCGCCGCCTCGGCGGTGGCGGCCTACGACCAGCAGGGGTGCGTGTCGCCCCACATCTTCTGGGTCGAGCGGGGAGGGTCGGTGTCTCCGGAGGCGTGGGCCCGGCTGCTGGCGCGGGAGTTGGAGGCGCTGCAGAGGACGCTGCCGGCGCGGCCTACCGCCGAGCTGTCGGCCCGGATCCAGACCGTTCGTGGAGAGGCGGAGATGGATCGGGCTCTGGGTGCGGACACCCTGGTGCTGGCCCCGGGCGGCACCGACTGGACGGTGATATGCGAATCGGGGTTCGCATTTGGCGGCGCCTGCGGAGGTCGGACGGCCAGGGTTCAGGCCATGGACCGTCTCGACGCCCTCGCCGGGTCCCTGACCCCCTGGGAGGGGATCCTCCAATCGGTGGCGCTGGAGTGCCCGGAGCCCAGGCGAACGGAGCTGGCCCGATCCCTGGCCCAGGTCGGTGTGAGCCGGATCACCACGTTGGAGCACCAGCCCTGGCCCGCCCCCTGGTGGCTACACGACGGCTCCGGCCCCTTGCGGGCGCTGGTGGGTTGGGTGTCGCTGGAGATGCCGGAGCCGTCGCCCCCTTCCTGCTGAGGCGGAAAAGCGGTGACCGGAGGGTCGTGGCGCCGGCTCGCCGGCTCAGTCCTCGCCCTGCTGCTCCGCTCGCCAGACCACGAGCTGACGGGTCCCCTTCGAGTTCTCCTCCACCCGGACGGTGAGGACGTCGCCTTCCTCGATTCCCAGGTCATCCCGCATCTCCTGGGGGATCGTGATCCTGCCGCCGACGCCGACGGTGACTTCTCCGAAGTAGCGGGTCCGGTAGATGGCCATCCGGTCTCCTATGAGGTTGGACTGATGCTGCGTGGGGGGTGTGCTCGATGGGGCGTGTCCGCCCGGGCTTTGAGCAGGGCGTACCTGCGGCCGTAGTGCTACTCCCAAGATCTCTCAAGAGATCCGCCACCGCCAGGGTTCGACACTGATGGGGCGTCACTGGGGGATCCCATGGTGCGATGCGCCGGGAATGAATGGGCCATCACCGAGGAAGCGGACCATCACTCCGGGAGTAGAGAGCGAAGGAATGCCACCAGCTGATGGTCCTCCAACTGTCGGGCCCGGCGGATCGCCTCTTCATAGGACGGCTCGAGGATCACGGCGATGGTCCGGAGCGTCTCCTCGCCCTCATTCCGGTCGGCTGGGGAGTAGGCCAGGAGCGCCCTGTACGAATCCGGACGCCGGGGGTCGTCCTCGAACTCCAGGTACACGTCCCAGAACCTGCCGTCGTGGCTGACGGTGGCCAGATGCTGGCCGTGGGAGGGGGGATCGGCATCGGCTGCCATGGCGCCCTCGGGGCTTCGAGTGAAGGAGTGAAAGGGGGTGCTCAGCGAGGCTCGCTTCTCCGGGAATCGGACCCGTCCGGTTCCGACCCCTGGGGGTCAGGGACGGGTTCAGCCTGGATGGAGCCTATGGACTTTTCGCGTTCCAGGCGAACAGGGAACGGGTCCGACTCGGAGCCAACATACAGGGTGCGATGGGGGAAGGGGATCTCGATGCCATCGGAGTCGAAGCGCTCCTTGATCTCCTGGAGGAGCGACGACTTCAGAGCAAGGAAGTTCTCCCGAACGGTCCACACCGCTAGCCGCAGGTCCACCGAAGACTCGCCGTAGCCGTCCACGAAGAGGTCCGGAGCCGGCTCCATGAGGGCACGGGGGTTGGCCCGGGCCACCTCCAGGAGGATCTCCCTCACCCGGCCCACATCTTCACGGTAGGCGATGCCCACGTTCAGATCCAGACGCCGGATGGGGAACCGGGTGATGGTGGTCACCTGACTCTTCACGATGGTCTCGTTGGGGATCCGGACGAAGCGGTTGTCGGGCGTCCGGAGCTTCACCGAGAGGGTGTCGATGGACATGACCCGCCCGATGGTGTCGCCCACCTGGATCAGGTCGTCCACCTCGAAGGGGCGCTCGCCGATGAGGAAGAAGCCGGAGATCACATTGGATACGGACGTCTGGGAGGCGAAGCCCACGGCGATTCCCACGATCCCGGCGGCGCCCAGGAGAGGGGCCAGGGAGAAGCCGAGCTGCTGCAGCACCGAGATGAGGAGGAGGACGAGTCCCGGGTAGAGGATCACCTTGCCGGCCACCATCCCCTGCTGGGCCGAATATTTCCGGGTGACCCACCCCCGAATGGCCCGGGACGCTGCCATGAGCGCAGGAACCGCCACGAAGAGCAGGAGGACCGCCCGGAGAAGGGCGCCCGGATCTTCGGTGCGCACCAGGCGCTGCCAGAAGCCCAGGATCGGATCTTCGAGCCCGGTCATCCCTGCCCCGCCATGGTGAGGAACCGCTGGAAGGTACGGGCCCGGAGACCCCGCTGGACCGGAACCCTGGGCGACGCCACCAACTCGGCATCTTCCGCCTCCCCAGGAGGGGTCCCGGACAGTTCGATCTGACTCCCTTCCACCGAGCCCTGATAGACCACCCTGGCCTCGTCGGACCAGAGGACGTCCCCCTTCAGGAAGAGCGAGAGGTGGACGCCTCGGATGGCCAGTCGATCCACCGGAAGGGGCGCGGCGCTGCGGTTCAGGAGGTGGAGGGAGCAGATGGCCATGTGCGGTCGATGGCGGGCCGGGTCCACCTCCCTCCGGGCGCTGGTGGGCAACCAGTAGGCCAGCTCCCCCTCGGTGACCGAACCCCACCATGTATCGGAGAGAGTCACCGACGGCATCTCCAGCGCCATCCCACCCGCGGCAGCCGTCTTCCCTTCCGGCTCAATCCGAATCTGGATCCAGATGGGAACCCGGGCGAAGACCCGCGCCGAAGCTCCGGGAAGGAGGTGGAATGCCTGCTCGGGGGTGACCACGAGAGTCCGGTCGGGGAGAGCCGGCGTCACGCGGAGGGTCGCCGTCTTTCCCGGGAGGGCCCAGCGCGACCAGGTCTCGGGTGCCGGAGGGGTGGCATGGGCCTGTCCGTCGGAGGCCTCCCCGGTGTCGGCCGGTGCGATCCTCACCTCTCCCGGGTGTCCCTGTACCCAGATCCGGCGGGGTCCCACGTCCAGAAGGAAACGGCCGGCGGGCTCCAGGGGGTGAAGGCCCCAGAGGGCCCCGGGCGCGGGAGGGTGGGCAGGACTGACCATGCCGGAATGTGGCCTGGCACCGGCCGCGGAGGCAACCGGACGGGAGCAACCGGGTGCGGGCGGCCCAAGGCCCGAGTGCCTGAAACGAGGGAACCCGTGGAACCTGCCCGATACGGGCGGGTTTGCCGACTGGACCGTGACCGGACAGGCCCTCTGGGCAGCCCTTCTCGCAGGGAAGGGAACCCATGTTTCCCTGCGCCGTTGACAGGCGTTCGGGGGGGGGCCTAACTTGCGGCCCTGTTTACGGCAGGAGGGCCCCTTCCTGCCCGTCTTCCGACCAGGACATCATGGTGATGAAGAAGCAGTTGCTGATCGCGCTGGCAGCCTTTGTGGCTGTCCTGGGTTCCCTGGCCTTCGTTCAGGCTCAGTCCAACGGCGGTTCGGCCGACGTTCAAGAACAGGCCGGCCCGCCCCATGTGAACCCCTTCGAGTTCCCCCACGAACCCCACGTGGCGGTGAACAACATGGATTGCATGTACTGCCACTTCTCGGCGGAACGCTCCAAGAGCGCTGGGCATCCCTCCATGGCCAGCTGCATGGGCTGCCACGCCTACGTCCAGGGCGATGCCCAGGCTGGAGACATCAACCAGCTCCGGGAGTTCTGGGACGCCCGGGAGCCCATTGCCTGGGAACGGATCTACCGCGTGGCCGACCACGTCTATTTCCCCCACATGCGGCACGTGGCCGCCGGTGTGGAGTGCGCCGACTGTCACGGCGACGTGGGCTACGAGATCAATGTGGTGGAGCGGGTGGAGCAGCCCCTCACCATGGGGTGGTGCCTGAACTGCCACATCGAGCAGGGCGCCTCCCTGGACTGCACGATCTGCCACTACTGACATGACACCGCCAAGCCAGGACCGGCCCGGTGCCCCTCCGTCCTCGGGGGGCTCGACCGGGCTGTTGCCATCGCACATTGAGGGAGTTTCATGAGTGACGGGATGAAGCGGCGTGACTTTCTGAAGGTGCTGGGCGTCTCCGGCGCCGGGGCCGGCCTGGTGGGTTGTTCCACCGATCAGGTGGAGAAGCTCATGCCCTACGTGGTGCCGCCGGAAGACATCACCCCCGGGGTGGCCACCTGGTACTCCTCGGTCTGCGGCGAGTGCTCAGCCGGGTGTGGAACCTGGGTGAAGACCCGGGAGGGGCGGGCCATCAAGGTCGAAGGCAACCCCAACCACCCGGTTTCCGGCGGTGCCCTCTGTGCCCGTGGGCACGCCTCCCTCCAGGGGCTCTATAACCCGGACCGGCTCCGTCAGCCCATGCGACGGAACGGAGATGGTTTCGAAGCCATTTCCTGGGAGGAGGCCGAGTCCCTCCTTCTGGACGGTGTCGGCAACGCAGGAAATCGCATGGCGCTGGTGACCGGGAAGGAGGGGCCGACCCTCACCGCCCTCCTGGACGGAATCGTGGAGACGGCCGGTGGGCGTCGCGTCGAGTACGAGCCGCTCTCGGAGGCCCCCCTCCGGGAAGCGGCTCGACTGGCGTTCGGCCGGGATGTGATTCCCACCTACCGCCTCGAAGAAGCCGACCTCATCGTCTCCTTCGGCGCCGATTTCCTCGAGACGTGGCTCTCGCCGGTGGAGTATGGCCGCTCCTTCACCCGCGCCCACTCCGTGGACGCCGACGACAACAAGGGACGCTTCGTCTTCCTCTCGCCGCGCCTGTCCCTGACCGGCCAGAACGCCGACGAGTGGGTGCCGCTTCAGCCGGGGTCCGAGGCGGTGGTGGCGCTGGCCATGGCCAACGTCCTCATGCGGAACGGCGCTGACGCCGGCCCCTACGCCGACCTCCTTCAGGCCTACACGCCGGACTCGGCAGCCCAGGAGGCCGGGATTCCAGCCGACACCATCGAGGAGCTGGCGCTGGCCTTCGGCGAGGCCGACTCGCTGGCTCTCGGGCCGGGTGTGGCGGCGCAGGGCGCCAACGCCACGGCTGCCAACCTGGCTGTGCTGGTCCTGAACGCGGTGGCCGGCAACGTGGGCTCCACCCTCCACGTGGGTGTGGAGAATCGGGCCGCCCCCGCCGCTCCCCACCGGGACCTCATGGACGTGGTGGAGGCCATGGGTCGCGGCGGTCTGGATGCGGTGATCTTCTACGGGACGAATCCGGCCTACGCCCTTCCTCCTGGCGCCGGCTTCGCCGACGCCCTTGGCTCTGTGGGCTTCAAGGTGGCCGTGACCCAGCAGATGGATGAGACCGCCGCTCTCTGCGATCTGGTCCTCCCCGTCCGCCATTCCCTGGAGGACTGGGGAGACGCCAACCCGCGACCCGGCCTCTGGTCCGTTCGCCAGCCCACCATGGTCCCGGTTCCGCACTTCGACTCGCGGCCGGTGGGGGATGTGTTCCTGACCCTGGCCCGTGGGCTGGGACAGGATGTGGACTCGGGGAGCTTCCACGAGTACCTGCAGGCCCGGTGGGAAGAGCGTCACGCCGACCTCGGTTCACCCGGCGGCTCCTTCGAGGAGTTCTGGCGGGAAGCGCTGCGGACCGGCGTCATCACCGTGGATGAGGGCGCGACCTCCGAGCCGTCGCTTCAGGCCCCGGACCGAGCCCTCTCCTTCGACCGGCCCTCGCTGGAAGGCGAAGGGATGGCCCTGGTGGTTTATCCTTCGTCCCGTCTCGCCGACGGCCGCGGTGCCAACAAGCCGTGGCTGCAGGAGCTTCCCGACCCGGTGACCAAGCTGGCTTGGCACTCCTGGGTCGAGATGCACCCCGATACCGTGGAGGAGATGGGACTCCGCCGGGGCGACATGGTCCGGGTCCGGTCGCCCCACGGCGAGGTGGAGGTTCCGGTCTATCCCTACCCAGGGGTGCGCACCGATACCGTGGCCATCTCCATGGGAGCCGGTCACGAGAACTACGGCCGGTACGCCGACGGGAAGGGGGTGAACCCCATGGCACTCCTCCCGGGCACCGCCGAGGACGTTGTGGGCTCCCTGAATCATCTGGCGGTCCGGGTCCAGATCGAGCCTACGGGGCAGTGGCGCCGGCTGGCCACCATCGAGGGCTCCAGCGATCAGTACGACCGGCCCATCGCCCCTGCGGTGCAGATCGACGATCTCCGTGAAGGCATCCAGGACGCTGAGCGCTATCCGCTCTACGAGCTTCAGGGTGGTGGCGGCTTCCTGCCGGTTCCCGTCCCCGGCGGTGGCGCGCCGGAGGATTACCCCCTGGCGGGCGCCCAGTACGGGGACTACGACCCGGAGGAGAACCCCCGCTGGGCCATGGCCATCGACCTGGACAAGTGCACCGGGTGTTCCGCCTGCGTGGTGGCCTGTCAGTCCGAGAACAATGTGGCATCGGTGGGTGAGGACCAGCTCATGATGGGCCGGGACCTCCACTGGATCCGCATGGACCGGTATTTCGAAGAGGTGGATGCCACGCAGCCGGGGCCGGTGGACGTGCGCTTCCTCCCCATGATCTGCCAGCACTGCGGAAACGCGCCGTGCGAGCCGGTGTGCCCGGTATACGCGGCCTACCACACACCGGACGGCCTCAACGGTCAGATCTACAACCGGTGTGTGGGAACTCGTTACTGCGCCAACAACTGCCCCTACAAGATCCGGGTCTTCAACTGGCACCGCTTCTCCGACGTCCCCGAGCCCCTCAACTGGCAGTACAATCCCGATGTCACGGTTCGGGATGAGGGCGTCATGGAGAAGTGCTCGTTCTGCGTGCAGCGGATCCGTGAGCGTCAGAATCGCGCCACGGTGGAGGGTCGGATTCTGGGGGCGGACGAGGTGGTTCCGGCGTGTCAGCAGAGCTGCCCTGCCGAGGCCATCGTCTTCGGGAACATCCGGGATCCCGAGTCCCGGGTGGCGCAGGTCTCGCAGGACCAGCGGACGTACCGCATCTACGATATCCTGATCAATACGCAACCGGCGGTGAACTACCTCCGGAAGGTGACCTTCCACCCGGTGACGTCGATCGAGGTCTGATCCACCGAGGCTCGGCATCGACTCCAGCGGGGACGAGAGGCAACGAATGGCGACGGCGACAGAGAAACCACGTGGGGCTCAGACCCACCCCGACATCCGATCGTACGGGGAGGTCAATGAGGACATCCTCCAGATGCTCTCCCGCCCCGGTAAGTGGTGGTGGGTGCTCCTGGGGATGTCCATTGCCGGGATCGGGCTGCTGGCCTTTTCCTGGGGCAACCAGATCATCAATGGGATCGGGGTGTCGGGCCTCAACACCCCCGTGGGGTGGGGAGCCTACATCACCACCTTCGTCTTCTGGGTGGGTATCGCCCACTCCGGGACGCTGATCTCGGCGGTCCTCTTCCTCTTCCGCGCTCGGTGGCGACAGTCCATCTACCGTGCGGCGGAGGCCATGACCGTCTTCGCGGTGATGACGGCGGGGCTGTATCCGCTGATCCACCTGGGTCGGGTGTGGCATGCCTACTGGCTCTTCCCCTATCCGAACCAGCGGCTGCTGTGGCCCAACTTCGCCTCGCCCCTGGTGTGGGACGTCTTCGCCGTCACCACCTACTTCACGGTTTCGTCCCTCTTCTTCCTCCTGGGCCTCATTCCGGACATCGCCGCGGCCCGGGACCAGACCAAGCCGGGGACCCTCCGCCATCGCCTGTACAAGTCCATCTCCTTCGGTTGGCGGGGGACGGACCGGCAGTGGCACCACTTCGGGAAGGCGTACCTCTACCTGGCGGCGCTGGCCACTCCGCTGGTGCTCTCGGTGCACTCGGTGGTGTCCTGGGACTTCGCCATGTCCATCGTTCCCGGCTGGACCACCACCATCTTCGCCCCGTACTTCGTGGCCGGCGCCATCTTCTCGGGCATCGCCATGGTCATCACCATCCTGGTGCCCATCCGGAAGGTGTTCGGCCTGGAGAAGTACCTGACCACGAAGCACTTCGACGCAATGGCGAAGCTGTGTCTCGTGACGGGCCTGGTGGTGTTCTACGCCTATCTCACCGAGTTCTTCATGGCCTGGTACTCCGGGAAGCCGTCTGAGCGGGCGGTCTTCTGGAATCGCGCCTTCGGCCACTACTGGTGGGCGACCTGGATCATGCTGACGTGTAACGGGATCATCCCCATCATGCTGTGGTTCAAGCGGGTGCGGTATTCCATCCCGGCCCTGTTCGTCATCACGCTCTTCATCAATATCGGCATGTGGTTCGAGCGGTACGTCATCATCGTGACCTCGCTCTCCCACGAGTACATCCCCTTCGCCTGGAACGTCTACCGCCCCAGCCTGACGGAGATGGGCATCGTCATCGGAACCTTCGGATGGTTCTTCTTCTGGATGCTGCTCTTCATCCGACTGCTCCCGCCGGTGGCGCTGGCTGAGATCAAGGAGGTTCTGCCTCCGCCCTTCCGACCGAAGAAGAAGGAGGTGGCCCGATGAGCGCCGCCAAGGCCGCAGATACGGCTCGGGAAGGCCTGCTGGCTTCCTACGAATACCTGGACTCCACGGTGGACACCATCACCGAACTCCGGGAAAAGGGCTTTGAGGAGATCACCGCCTTCGCTCCCTTCCCGGAGCACCACATCGAGCACGCTCTGGGCTACCATCACAGCCCTGTGCGGTTGTTCACCCTGGTGGGAGGCCTCACCGGCGCCGCCGCGGGCTTCGCCTTCACGGTCTTCACCAGTATGGACTGGCCGTTGGTCACCGGCGGGAAGCCCATCGTGGCCATCCCGGCCTACGTGATCCCGGCCTTCGAAATGACGATTCTCTTCGGCGCCCTGGCCACCGTCATCGGCGTCCTGTACAACATGCGGATCCCGGATCTCAAGGGTGACGTGGTCTACGACCCCGAGTTCAGTGCGGGGAAGTTCGGGATCTACGTCACCGCTCCGCCTGAGCAGATGGCTACGGTGCGGAGCATCCTGGAGACCAACGAACCCACCCAGATCCAGACGGATCCCAAGGGAAGGTCCCATGGCTGATTCAAGAACGCCTCGCCTCCGGGGGGTCCGCTCCCTGGCCGCCTTTCTCGCCCTGCTCATGGTTGCCGGATGCAACCCTGTGGACGACCTCATGGTCTCCATCTTCGGGCGCAGTATGCGGGATCAGCCTTCGTTCAACCCGTATGAGAACCCGCAGCTGGCTCCTGAGGGGTCGGTTTCCTTCTCGTCGGGCAACTTCCCCGGTGAGCCCCACACCGTGAATCTGGGCTCGCCTGAGGGCCAGGCTCCGCCTCCGCCCATCACGCCCCTCATGCTCCTCCAGGGCGATCCCCGTGCGGTGGGGCTGGAGAACCCTGTGGCGCCGGACGCCGCGTCGCTGGCTCGGGGGCAGGAGATGTACCTGCGGTCCTGCGCACCCTGCCACGGCGACGCCGGAGCCGGTGGGGGCCCTGTGACGGCCTTCGGCGTGCCCAACTGGAGCCTCCAGGAAGACACGGCTCTTGAGTTCTCGGATGGCTACATCTACTCCATCATCCGTGTCGGGCGCGGCGCCATGCCGGCCTATGGTCACCAGATCACGCACTACGATCGGTGGCATATCGTGAACTACGTTCGGCAGCTTCAGGGAGAGCTTCCCGGTCAGGAAGAGCCCGAAGTCCAAGCCCAGTCTTCGGACAACTGAGGAAGATCCGCGATGCACGACATCCATATCCCCTCGGACATCCAGGCCCGGTACCTGTCCAAGAAATCCCCGCTCACGCTGGTGTTTCTCGGTCTCGCGGTCCTGGGTTTCGGAGCCTTCGCCTTCCTCCTGACCTCCGACCCGGACCGGGCCTGGCAGGCCTACGCCTCCAACTGGCTCTTCTGGACCAGTATGGCCCAGGGCGCTCTGATGTTGGCGGTGGTCACCGTCATCGTGAAAGCAAAGTGGAACTGGTCGGTGCGGAGGATCTCGCTTGCATTCGGGGCCTTCCTTCCCATCGCCTTCCTCCTTGTCATCCCCATGCTCCTGGGGCTACGGGAAGACTACTTCCCCTGGCTGGGGGAATTGGCCACCGACACCACGGTGGCCAAGAAGTTGGCGTACCTGAACCTGCCGTTCCTCCTTTCCCGCACGGTGATCGGACTTCTGGTGCTCTTCACCATGAGTCTCATCTTCATGTATTTCGCGCTGCGCCCGGACCTGGGTCCGGATCGGGCCGCGGATGAGGAAGGGGACGGAGGACGCGCCCGGTGGCGTGAGCGCCTCGCCGGGGGATGGCAGGGCCAGGCGCAGGAGGAGGCCCGGAGCTGGGCACGCCTGAAGGTCCTGGCGCCTGCCATGGCGCTGATCTTCGCCGTGGTCATGAGCATGATCTCGGTGGACTGGGCCATGTCGGTGGCGCCTGGGTGGTATTCCATGCTCTTCCCGGCCTGGTTCTTCATGGGCGGCTTCTGGGGCGGGATCCTCCTCACCGCTCTGGTGGCGGTGCTCCTGAAGCGCGCCTCCCCGGCCTTCGACGAGGCCATGGGTTCTCAGCAGCTCCACGACCTGGGGAAGCTGGCGTTCGCCTTCTCCATCTTCTGGGCCTACCTGGTCTTCTCCCAGTACATCGTCATCTGGTACGGGAAGCAGCCCTGGGAGCAGAGCTGGGTCATCGCGCGGTCCGGTTCGGAGTGGGGCGGGCTCTCACTGGCCATGATCACCCTCTGTTTCTTCGTGCCCTTCATCGGCCTCCTGGGCCGGGCGCCCAAGATGATTCCCGCCTGGTTGGGCAGCATCGCCGCGCTGGGGCTGGCGGGACTCTGGCTCGAGCGGTTCATCCTCATCGCCCCCAGCCTCCACGAGCCCGGTACCGCGACTCTGACCCTCTGGGAGCCGGTCATCGCCCTGGGGTTCTTCGGTCTGTTCGCCGGGAGCACGCGGTGGTTCCTGTCCACCTTCCCGGTGATCCAGAAGTGGCAGCATCCCATCGAGCCCGAGTCCATCGAGGCGGAGCTTCCGCCTGAGGAAGCGCGGTTGGTGGGGTCCCGCGGGAGGTAGGAGCTCAGCCGAAACAAGCCCAGAGCTTCGCCGGGATGGGACAGAAACGAAAGGGCTCGCCTCGACGGTTGGATCGAGAGGCGGGCCCCTTTCTGTCATGAGGCCTCTGGTGAGGAGCTCAAGCGCCGTCAGGGCACAGGGTGTCCATGACGGCGGAGTGGAGGAGCCCATTGGTGGACAGCCCCGATCCCCCGTGGACGGTCTCGTTTCCCGCCAGGTCGGTGAAACGCCCTCCGGCCTCCCGCAGGATGGGAAGGAGGGGCGCTGCGTCCCACGGAGCCAGCTCCGCTGGGTCCAGCATGATTTCGGCCCGACCCGTGGCCACCATGCAGTGCCCGTAGGCATCGCCCCAGCTCCGGGTATAGCTGACCTGAGCGGTGAGACGTGACCAGCCCGGGCCCACCGGACTCACTGCGGTGAAACCGGGGTCCGACGTGAGCGCCACGGCGTCCTGGAGATGCCGCACCTGGTTCACGCGGCACCGAATCCCGTCACGGTAGCACCCCTGACCCTCGGCCGCCGCGACGGTCTCGCCCAGGGCCGGGAAGTGGGCCACACCCAGAACGGGCACACCGCCCCGCTCCAGCGCCACAAGCACGGCGTACAGTGGCACCCCTCGCATGAAGGCCCTGGTTCCGTCGATGGGATCGACGATCCACCGGCGGCCTGAGCGTCCCGGCGAGCCGTGGCCCCCCTCCTCCCCCAGGATCCCGTCATGGGGAAAGCGGGCCAGGATCTGCTCCCGGAGAATCCGTTCCGCCTCCTGGTCCGCCGTCGTCACGGGTGTTCCGTCGGCCTTCGCCTGGTCTGCGACCCGGCCTCCGAAGTGCCGAAGTGTCAGGGCACCCGCCGCTTGTGCCGCCTGCACGGCGAATTCAAGGAGGACCGAAAGGTCCTCGCCGCCCCCGCTATCCACGAGTACCCTCACCCATCGGTAGTTGCAGTGCCGTCCACGGGGCCAGCCTTATTCCGATAGAGGTCACGGTCGGCAGAGGCAATGAGGTCCTCCGGACGTTCCATCTCTGGAGTGAAGGTGGCACAACCGGCGGTCAGACCCAGCCCCGTCTCGCGGAACTCCGGGTCTCGGGCAAGACGGCGCATCACCCGCTCGACGTGATGGGCGGCACCCTCCGGACCCGTGTCCGACAGCACGACAATGAACTCATCACCGCCATACCGGGCAGCCAGATTCATGGCTCGGGTTTCATCGGCAAGTAGGCGACCCACGGCGGCGAGGGCCGCATCCCCTGCCAGGTGACCCTCTCGATCATTGAAGGCCTTGAAGCCGTCCACGTCCATTAGAACCACGGAGAGCGGCCGACCCCGTTTCGCGGCCGCAACTTCCTGGCCAAGGTGGAGGTCGAGCTGGCGCCGATTGTAGAGACCCGTAAGGGGATCGGTGACGGAGAGCGCCCGCAAGGCGTCATGGAGTAGGGCATTCTCGTAGGCCACAGCTGCGTGATCGGCAACCCGGGCCAGAAGACGTTGCCGCTCCATCACGCCGACGCCCTCCCGTGGGAGTCGCACCTGCAGCGCCCCCAGCACCCGGTCTCCTCCCTTGAGCGGCACGGTGGCCTGGGGCCCGCCACTGGAGTCTTCGGGAAGGATGACGCTGCCACCCTCCCGGAAGACCGGGGCCAGCCCCTCCTCTTCCAGCGCGCGTACCGTTCCCACCTCCGGGGCCCCTGGACCCCGAGCGGCGGCGCAGCGAACGCCTGCGCGATCTACGACCCATACGGTTGCGTCCTGTGCCCCGAGAAGGTCCAGAGAGGCCTCGAGGGTCCGGTCAAGGACGCGATCTGCATCGAGGGATGACGACAGGGCTCGGCTGATCCGCTCCACGCTCCGTGACTCGGACCGCACCCGTACCAACTCTTCTCGCTCTGTCCGCATCTGCCGGTCCAGGGCCATCAGATCTGCGATCCCCTCGGCCCATCTCAACTCTTCCGGGGCGAAACCCGGCCCGCGAGAGCGAAAGATGAGGAGGGATCCGTCCGGGCGTGGGCCCCGCCCCACCGGTAGGTGGAGCAGCCAGCCCACCGGACTCTCCGGCGTGGCCCGGCACAATTCGAGGGCCCAGGCGGGCGCCTCGCCCATGGGGCTCACCCGAGCCGGAAGGGCCGAACCGTCCCACCGCAGTCTGCCCGCCGCAGACCCCACCGGGATGTCCCGCTGGTGGAGGCCGTCTCCATCACAGCCCACAACCAGATGGGGATGGCCGGTCATCGGATCAACCAGCACAAGGTGAACCGAGTCGGCTTGAAGGGTTCCCAGGAGGGTGGGAAGGGCCACGGGAAGGAGTCCGGAGGCCCCGTCACCAGAGTCGCCGACACGCCGAAGAAGACCCAGGAAGACGGAGAGTCTGCCCTGTGGGTCGGCCAGAAGGGGTGGGTCACCCTCGCTCATCTTCCGCTCCCCCGAGAAAGGACTTGCTTTCACCAGTGCGGGCCACCGGGGACCGGATCGGCGCCGGTGCCGATCCGCCCCGGGGGCGGCGGGAAAGAATCCCCGGCCTGAACCCCTCTCACTGTTGCAAAGCACGGGCCAGGTACTTCTGGATCTCGAATCCCACCGCCGCCACCAGCCCAGCCTCCTGCCGATCAGGCCCAGCGCGGGCGAGAAGGGTGCGGAAGGTCCGCATGACAGCCTCGGGCGAACGGGCGTTGAAGAAGTCGATTCGAGCCAATCCGCCTTCCAGGGCCTGAAACATCTGCTCCATTTCGTCACGGGTGGCATTCCCGGCCCACCGCTTCCCCCGGGGCAACTCGTCGGGATCTCCCTCCCCGCTGGAAAGGAAGAGTTCGTAACACAGGATGAGGCACGCCTGCGCCAGGTTGAGGCTCGAGTAGTCCGGGTCCGTGGGGATGATGGCCACGCCGTCGCAGAGGTCCAGAGCTTCATTGGACAGACCCCGGTCTTCACGTCCGAAGAGAATGGCCGCCGGTCCGGTTCGGGCCGCATCCAGGAGTCTGGGTGCCCACTCCCTTGCCCAGCCGTAGTTCCGTTGGGCCGCCCGGGGCCGGGCCGATGTGCCCACCACCATCACGCAGTCCGAGAGGGCCTCCTGCAGCGACGTGAAATGCCGGGCCGACTCCACCACGTCGTCGCTTCGATGGGCAATTCCCGTGATCCGCCAGGCGTCCCACTCAGCCGGGTTGACCACTCGAAGTGAGCGGAGCCCCATGTTCTTCATGGCCCGGATGACCCCGGCGATATTCACCAGATTCTGGGGCTCGTCCAGAACCACCACCAGGTTGCCGGTGTCGGGAGACCCCGCCATCTCGTCCATTCCGTCCCGTGTCTCCCCTTCAGCTTCATTCATGAATCAGTCTCCAGTGCCTGCGTCTGCCGCGATGGAAGGGTCCACGCCTCGTCCTGTAGCGGCCCGCACGTCAGCAGATGGGGCGTCCGATGAGGCCTCGTCACCTATGGGGGGAAGGAAGAACACCCCCAGTGCCGCCAGTCCGGCCAGGACGCTCCCGGCAACAAAGGGGCTGGTGGGGCCCGCCAAATCCCACATGACGCCACCGAGAAAGGGGCCGAAGATCCTGGCCGAGGCGGTGACGCTCTGTCCGATCCCCAGCGATCCGCCCTGTACATCATCGGGTACTGCCCGGGAAAGGAGGCTCACCAGCGACGGTAGCGTGCCGCCGAATCCCACCGCCAGCAAGGTCAGGCCGAGCAGGAGGATGGCCAGGTTCTGGGACAGACCAATGAGGAGGAGTCCGGCGGCGAAGGGGATGGCGCACAGCCGGACCAGCCCCCGCTCCCCGATGCGTGGAGCCAGCGCCCGGACTACCCCGCCCTGCATGATGGCCGACACTGTCCCGAGGAAGGTGAAGAGCCACCCGACACCTCGTTCGCCCAACCCCAGACGCCCATCCACAAAGAGGGGAAAGACCGGGTGCATGGATGAGAATGCCGCCGTGAACAGGAACGAGAGAAGCAGAATCTGTACGAAGCGGGGATCCCGGAAGAGGATCCGGATCTCTTCCATCCGCGACGGCGCATCCGCTGCGGCGATGGCCCGACGCACGAAGCGCCGCCCACGTTCCGCCACCGAGAGGGACTCAGGGAGGAAGAAGATGGCCAACCCCGCGTTGAGGGCACAGAGGGCGGCGGCAGCGAGCCCCGGTGCCTCCGGCGCCACCGGTGCCAGTAGACCTCCAATGGCCGGGCCGAAGATGAAACCCAGACCGAAGGCGGCTCCGATGAGCCCCATTCCCCCCGCTCGCTTCTCCGGAGGCGTGATGTCGGCGATGTAGGCCTGGGCCACCGGGATATTGGCTCCACCCACTCCCGCCATGATCCGCGAGAGGAGGAGTGCCAGGATCGATCCGGCGTAGGCGAAGATCACATACGACACCGCCGACCCCAGGAGGCCGATGATGAGGATGGGGCGCCGGCCATACCGATCGGAGAGCCGCCCCCAGATGGGGGCAAATAGGAGCTGGGCGGCGGAATATGAAAAGACCAGGACTCCGATCTGGAGTCCCGAGGCCCCGAACCGGTCGGCGTAGAAGGGAAGGAGGGGGAGGACGATGCCGAACCCCACCAGGTCCACGAAGACGGTGAGGAAGAGGATAGCCAGGCGCAGCTTGGGGGTCTTCTCCACCCGGTCCGTCCCCGCCACCCCCTCACCGCCCGTGACGGTTGCCCTCGTCGTCTTCCGTTTCACCCTTCAGCCGGTCCGGATCCTTGACGCCGGATTTGAAGTTCCGGATTCCTTCCCCCAACCCTCGAGCGATCCGGGGGATCCTCTTGGCGCCGAAAAGGAGGATCAGAAGGAGGACGATAAGGAGCAGTTCACCCACTCCCAGGCCCCCGATGACCGCCAGGAGCGACGGGTCGGCTCCCCAAGGCACGACCGCACCGGCAAGGGCTTTCATCGCAGGAGCAGCTTGGCGATGGTCTGGAGCTGCATGTTCGTCGTGCCCTCGTAGATGGTACCGATCTTGGCATCACGGTAGAACTTCTCCACCGGGTACTCCTTGGTGAATCCGTACCCACCGTAGAGATCGATGCAGTCCGACGCCACACGCTGGGCCATCCGGGACGAATGGAGTTTGGCCATGGCCGCCGCCACCAGGAAATCCTCGCCCGCGTCCTTGAGCCTGGCGGCGTTGTAGACGAGCAGTCGGGAGGCTTCGATCTCCGTGGCCAGATCGGCGAGCTGGAACTGGACCCCCTGGAAGCGAGAGATGGGCCGGCCGAATTGCTCGCGCTCCTGGACGTACTTGAGGGTGTGGTCCAGCGCACCCTGGGCCAACCCCACCATCTGAGCGCCAATCCCGATCCGTCCCTCGTTCAGCGTCTCGATGGCCACCTTGTAGCCCTTGCCCACTTCGCCCAGGACGTTGGCGGCGGGAACGGGGCACTGGTCGAGGATGAGCTCGGTGGTGGAGGAGGCCCGGATCCCCAGCTTGTCCTCCTTCTTCCCCACCGTGAATCCCTCCGTATCCCTTTCCACCAGGAAGGCAGTGATCCCCTTGTAGCCGGCTTCCGGGTCGACGGTGGCGAAGACGATGAAGAGTCCGGCCTCGGCGCCGTTGGTGATCCAGAGCTTCTGCCCCTCCAGGATCCAGTCGTCACCTTCCTGCCGGGCCCGACACCCCAGAGCGAAGGCGTCGGATCCCGATCCGGCCTCGGAGAGTGCGTAAGCGCCCACCGTATCCCGGGCCAACGCCGGAAAGAACCGTCCCTGCTGGTCCGGCGACCCCCAACGGCGCAGGGCGTTGATGACCAGGGTGTTCTGGACATCCACCAGCACCGCCACCGCCGGATCGATACGGGACAGCTCTTCCACCACCAGAACGGAGGTGAAGAAGGAGCTCTGGGCTCCTCCGAACCTCTCAGGGATCTCAATGCCCATGAGGCCCAACTCGAAGAGTTGCGGGATGAGGTCCGGATCCATCCGCTGTTCGGCGTCCATGCGGGAGACCCGCGGTGCCACCTCGGCCAGGGCGAAGTCCCGCACGGCCTCCCGGAACATGGACTCTTCCTCGGTGAGCTGCGTCAGGGCCGGTCGGGCCGGGTCGGAGAGAACGGTGGACATGCGAAGGCCTCGCGAATCGGGTATCGGGTCACCGGCGGCAAGCGCCGGACGGAGCACTGACGGACCCTGAATCTCTCAAAAAGTCCCCGCTCGTTGTAGGGGCGGGAAGCGGGCGGCTCCCGCCGAGGGGGGAGGTGACCTTGACGGCCCTTCGGGGAAAATCTCTATTCGGGGGGCTCCGGGCTCGGACAGACCGGTGACCGGGGCCCGGATCGCGCTTTGCCATCACCCTCCCGGAGGAATCATGTCGGACATCCCCAGCGGTCTTCGCTACACCGAGGAGCACGAATATCTGAAGCCCACCGATGAGGACAGCGTCTTCCTGGTGGGTGTCACCGACTACGCCCAGGGTGAGTTGGGAGACGTGGTGTTCCTGGAACTCCCGGCGGCCGGTGACAGCTTCGCCAAGGGCGATGTCTTCGGCACCATCGAGGCGGTGAAGGCGGTGAGTGACCTCTACGCCCCGGTCACCGGTGAGGTGGTGGAAGTAAACACTGCTCTGGACGACGATCCGTCGTTGGTCAACTCCGATCCGTATGGCGAGGGTTGGATGCTCCGGATACGGGTGTCCGATGACGCCGGAATGGAGGATCTTCTGGACAGTGAGGGGTACACCAAGCTCATCGGCGAGGACTGACCCTGGAAGGCCACCGTTACGGCACACGCCGTAGTTGGACCGCTCCGGAATTGCCGGGGTAAGCGCCCGCCGAATCCGAGGCATGGCCCCTTTCGCGGGGTTTCGCTCCGGAAGCGACCGGATTGCGCTTCCATCGCCGGACGCCCCGAGAACGGGCGTCCGGCGATTTCCCTTTTCGGTCGCCTGGCCGGGCGATTTCCGCTCCGGCCCGTGGTCACTCCGACAACCTGCGAGGGATGGATCCCCACATGAGCCTGATCGATCGCACCGACCGTTTCGCCGACCGCCACCTGGGTCCAAACACCCGGGAAATCCAGGAGATGCTCGAGGCTCTGGGCTACGACAGCCTGGAAGCGCTGGTGGAGGACGCCGTTCCGGCCGGGATTCGTTCTGACGAGCTTCCCGGTCTGCCGGAAGAGGCCATGTCCGAGCCCCAGTTGTTGGCTCGGCTCCAGGCCATCGCTGGTGAAAACCAGGTCTGGCGCTCGTACCTGGGGCTTGGGTATCACGATACGGTGGTCCCGCCGGTCATCCTCCGGAACATCCTGGAGAACCCGGGCTGGTACACCCAGTACACGCCGTATCAGGCCGAGATTGCCCAGGGCCGCCTGGAGGCACTCCTGAATTTCCAGACGACCGTCATCGATCTGACGGGTCTGGAAATCGCCAACGCCTCCCTTCTGGACGAAGGAACCGCCGCGGCGGAGGCCATGGGGCTCTTCCTGGATGTGGCGAAGGGAGATCGGACGGTCTTCCTGGCGGATGAGGGGTGCCATCCTCAGACCATCGAAGTCCTCCGCACCCGCGCTGAGCCGCTCGGGGTCACCGTTCGGACGGTGGATCCCGAGACCATGGAGCCGGGAGACGATGTTCTGGGTGTCCTGCTCGCCTATCCCGCCACCGACGGCCGGATCCGGAATCTGGAGCCGGCCATCGAGCGGGCCCACGGCGCCGGTGCCCGGGTGGCGGTTGTAGCCGATCTCCTCTCGCTGACTCTCCTCAAGCCCCCGGGGGAGATGGGCGCCGATGTGGTGGTGGGGAACAGCCAGCGTTTCGGCGTCCCCCTGGGCTTCGGAGGTCCCCACGCCGCCTTCATGGCGGCCCGGGACGAGTTCAAGCGGCGGATGCCGGGCCGGATCATCGGAGTCTCGGTGGACGCGGACGGCAACCCTGCGCTCCGCATGGCGCTCCAGACCCGGGAGCAGCACATCCGCCGGGAGCGGGCCACCTCCAACATCTGCACCGCCCAGGTGCTCCTGGCGGTGATGGCTTCCATGTATGCGGTATACCACGGGCCGGAGGGGCTGCGGCGCATTGCCCGGCGGATCCACGACATGACCCGCATCCTGGCGCACGGGTTGGAGGAGTTCGGGCATGAGGTGGTGCACGGAAGCTATTTCGATACCCTCCGCATCCGTGCGGGGGCGCCGGACCGGGAGGCCATCCTCCATCGTGCCCGGGCGGCGCGCATCAACCTGCGCACCTTCGCCGACGGCACCCTGGGGGTGACGCTGGACGAGGCCGTGGAGGTGGAGGATCTCCAGGATCTTCTGGGCTTGTTCGCCCCCGAAGGTGCCCCGGTTCCATGGGCCCGGGAGGTGGCGGAGAGGCTCCCCAAGACCCCGTCGTTCCCGTCCGACCTGGTGCGGGAGACACCGTATCTGGAGCACCCGGTGTTCAACCGGTACCACTCCGAGACGGAGATGCTCCGGTACATGCACGGCCTCGAGTCCCGGGATCTGTCGCTGAACACCAGCATGATCCCGCTGGGCTCGTGCACCATGAAGCTCAATGCCACCGCCGAGATGATGGCCCTCTCATGGCCGGGCTTCTCCCGCATCCATCCCTTCGCTCCGGCGGAGCAGACCGTGGGGTACCGGCGGATCACCGACGACCTGGAACGGTGGCTGGCTGGGATCACGGCCCTTCCCGCCGTGTCGCTCCAGCCCAACTCGGGGGCTCAGGGCGAGTACACCGGCCTGCTGGTGATCCGGGCCTACCATCAGGACCGCGGTGAGGGACACCGCACCGTATGCCTCATCCCCTCGTCGGCTCACGGTACGAACCCCGCCTCGGCGGTCATGGCCGGAATGGATGTGGTGGTGGTGAAGTGCGACCAGGACGGGAACATCGATCTGGCCGATCTGGAGGCGAAGGCCGAGGCCAATGCCCACCGCCTGGCGGCCCTCATGATCACGTATCCCTCCACCCACGGCGTCTTCGAGAGCCATGTGCGAGAGGTGTGCCGGGTGGTGCATGAGCGCGGAGGGCAGGTCTATCTGGACGGGGCGAATCTGAATGCCCAGGTGGGGCTCTGCCGTCCGGGGGAGTACGGCGCCGACGTCTGCCACATCAATCTCCACAAGACCTTCGCCATCCCCCACGGCGGAGGGGGTCCGGGGATGGGGCCCATCTGCGCGGCGGAGCACCTCCGGCCCTTCCTTCCCGGTCATCCCCTGGTTGAGGTGGGGGGTGAGCGACCCATCGGACCCGTCTCGGCGGCGCCCTGGGGGAGCACGTCCATCCTCCTCATCTCGTGGGCCTACATGGCCCTTCTGGGGAAGGTGGGGCTGCGGCGATCCACCCAGGTGGCTATTCTCAATGCGAACTACATGGCGCACCGGTTGGAGGAGCACTTCGATGTTCTCTTCCGGGGCCGGAACGGTCGAGTGGCCCACGAATTCATTCTGGACGTCCGGCCCTTCCGGAAGGCGGCTGGGATCACGGAAGAGGACGTGGCAAAGCGACTCATGGACTACGGCTATCACGCGCCCACCATGTCGTGGCCGGTGGCGGGCACCATCATGGTGGAGCCCACCGAGTCCGAGGGGAAGCGGGAACTGGACCGCTTCTGTGACGCGCTCATCTCCATCCGGGCCGAGATCCAGCAGGTGGAGATGGGGGTGATGGACGCTCGGGACAATCCCCTTCGCAATGCCCCCCACACCGCGCGCTGCGTCACCGCCGAGGCGTGGGATCATCCCTATACCCGGGAGCAGGCCGCCTTCCCGGCTCCCTGGACCCGGGAGCGGAAGTTCTGGCCCACGGTGCGGCGGGTGGACAACGCCCACGGAGACCGGAATCTGGTGTGCGCCTGCCCTCCCATGGAGGCCTACGCCGAAGCCGGAAGCGCCTGATCCGGCGAACCCGAACCCACTCGGAACAAGGAGCAGTGATGGCGACCCTCACCTACCACGGCCACTCCACCTTCACCATCCGGACCGACGACGATGTCCACATCGTCATCGATCCCTGGTTCGAGGGAAATCCCCATACCGAGCTCACCGTGGACGACCTGGAGGATGTGGACTACATCTTCTGCACCCACGGGCACGAGGATCACTTCGCCGATGCCCTTCCCCTGGCGCGAAAGAGCGGCGCCACCCTGGTCTCCACCTTCGAGATCGTCATGTTCGCCGGGGAACAGGGAATCGAGAATGTGCACCCCATGCACATCGGCGGGGCATTCCGGTTCCCCTTCGGCCGGGTGAAGATGACGCCGGCCCTGCACGGAGGGCAGGTCCACGGCGACGAGTCGGGACGGTGGACCACGGTTCCGGCCGGGTTCGTCTTCCAGTTGGGTCGCACCCGGCTCTACCACGCCGGGGACACGGCCCTCATCAATGACATGCGCCTTCTGGACGGAAAGGTGGACATCGCCCTTCTCCCCATCGGGGACAACTTCACCATGGGGCCCGACGACGCGGTGCGGGCGCTGGAGTTCATCAACCCGCGGGTGGTGGTGCCCATCCACTACAACACCTTCCCCCTCATCGAGCAGGATACGGAGGAGTTCCGTCTCAAGGTGGGGAACCGGGCCCGAGTCAAGGTCATGGCACCCGGCGCCGAGATGGAGCTGGGCTGAGGGGTTCCGAACCCTCCATCATGGCGGAATCCCGCGGACGCGAATCTCTCCCCCTTCGGTGGCGCCTTCTCCGGGATCCACCGGCGGGGGCGGCGCGCAACATGGCCGTGGACGAGGCCCTGGCGCGCTGCCGGGCCGAGGGGGTGGGTGTTCTCCGTATCTATCGGTGGGCACGCCCCTCCGTTTCCTTCGGGCGTAATCAGAGCGCCCGACGCATCTACGATCCGGACGCCTTCGGGCCCCTGGGCGCCGACGTGGTCCGGCGGCCCACAGGGGGGCGGGAGGTGCTTCACGATCGGGAGCTCACCTACTCGCTCGTTCTCCCCTTGCGGACTCCGGGGGGGCTGCGGGAGGTCTACCGCCTTGTGAATGCCGCCCTGGTGGAGGCGCTGGCCAGCCTGGGAATCGGCGGGGCGACGCTGGCCGTTCCCCAGGGGCGGACGCCTTCTCCCGACGCCGGCGCCTGCTTCCGGCAGCCGGCGGCCGGTGAGGTGGTGGTGGCCGGGCGGAAGGTAGCCGGAAGCGCGCAGGTCCGAATGGGCGATACCCTTCTGCAGCACGGCTCCCTCCTACTGGCCCCTTCGACCCTGTCCCTGGCCGCACTGGTCCGGGATGCCCTGCCGGCGGAGTTGGCGCCGGAGCAGGAAGGGATCACGGTGGAGGAACTCTCTGGAGGCCCGGTTTCCTTCCCACGGGTGGCGGCGGCGGTGGCGGCGGCGCTGGCGGGATCCCTGGGTGGGCGGTGGGCCCGGGACGGGTTGACCTCGGAAGAGTCGGATCGGGGGCGGGAGTTGGAAGAGCGGTACCGGTCCCCGGAGTGGATCTGGCGACGATGACATCGTTGGCCCATGTTGCCCAGAGGTGCACCCCACACTTTCCTCTGATTTTTGCGAGTCGACATGACGGAGACACCGTACCGCAAACCCGGGTGTCGGGCCGCCGGGCCGGGGCGCACCTGCCGAATGGCCATGCTTCTCCTCTTCCCGGTCCTGCTCCTGGGTGGATGTGGGGACGGCGGTGACCCGGCCGTCCGGGCCCTCCAGGGACTGCCGGAATTCTGCCGGGAGGTGCTGCCCCGGGTTCAGGCCCACCAGGCAACCCTGACCCAGCCCAGCGGTGAGCGCTTCGGCGGGACGGCGGTGGTGGGGGCCGTGGGTGAGATGGCGGACGGGATCAATGCCTTCTCCCTGGCCGACTACACCTCGGCCCAACACCAGACCTTCCTGAACCTCATGACCCTGGTCCGACTGGATGAATCGCTGGGTTTCCAGCCGTACCTGGCCCGGAGTTGGGAGTTCTCGCCCGATGGATCCGAGGTCACCTTCCACCTTCGGGACGACGTGCGGTGGCATGACGGCGAACCCACCACAGCCCACGATGTAGCCTTCACCTTCCTGCGGGCGACGGATCCCGGGACGGCCTTCCCCAACGCTGCCTTCTGGTCCCGCTACCGGGAGGGGGACGAGGGGGTGGAGGTGCTGGATGACCACACCATCCGCTTCCGATTCCAGCCCCACGCCGAGGTCCTGGATACCTGGCGAGCCATGCCCATCATGCCCCGCCACCTCCTGGAGGATGTGGCTCCGGCGGATCTCCGGTCGCACCCCTTCGGCATCCGCTGTCCGGTGGGGAATGGGCCGTTCGTCTTCCAGGAGCGGCGACCGGGCCAGTCGTGGAGCTTCGTTCGGAATCCAGAGTTTCCCGAAGCGCTGGGGGGACCGCCCTACCTGGACCGCTACATCTTCCGGGTGATTCCCGAGCAGTCCACCCTGTTGGCGGAGCTTCTCACCGGGGGTGTGGACCTCTACGTAGCCCCCACGCCGGACCAGGCTCTCCGGATCCAGGAGGAAGAGGGGCTGCGCCTCCTGGACTTCGACTTCCGTAGCTATGTCTTTGTGGCCTGGAACTCCCGTCGCCCTCAGCTTGCCGACCCCAGGGTGCGGCGAGCCCTCACCATGGGCATCAACCGGCAGGAAATCCTGGATGGACTCCTCATGGGCTTCGGCACCGTGGCCGACGCCGGGGTCCCGCCCTTCCACTGGGCCCACGACCCGGAGGCGGGGGGGCGGGTGGCCTACGATCCGGAGGGCGCCGCAGCGCTTCTGGATGAGGCGGGGTGGCGACTGGAAGACGGCGGCTCAGTCCGGACGGACGCACAGGGGAATCGGCTGGAGATCTCCGTCAAGTACAATACCGGGAACCAGCAGCGGCAGGATGTGGCCGAGGTGATGCAGGCCCAGCTTTCCCGGATTGGCGTGGCCATCCGGCCCGAGGTGCTGGAGTGGGCAACCCTGGTGGAGCAGATCAATGATCCGGTCCGACGGGACTTCGATGGTGTGGTGCTGGGGTGGGTCACGGAGTTCAGGGTGGATGACCGCGACCTCTTCCATTCGTCCGGTGTGGATCAGCCTTTCCACTGGTCCGGGATCCAGGATCCTGAGCTGGACCTCCTCCTGGACAGCCTGCAGGTGGTGATGGACCGGGAAGCGGCCCGTCCCCTCTGGCAGCGATATCAGGAGCGGGCGGTGGAGCTTCAGCCCTTGACCTACTTCTTCTATCCGCGTCGGTTGGCGGGAGTGAACGAGCGGGTGGAAGGGGTCCGGATGGACGTTCGGGGAGAGTGGGTGACGGTGGCGGAGTGGTGGATTCCCGAGGCGGCCCGGGGGAGCCCGGGAGAGGGCTGACCCGGGACCGGCGCCGTGGCCGTATTCCTCCTCCGACGCCTTCTCCTGGCCATCCCCATGGTTCTGGGGGTGGCCACCCTTGTCTTTCTGGTGTTGGAAGTCGCCCCCGGCGACGCCACCGCCCGCTACGCCGCCCCCGGGGTCGCCCCCGAGGCGCTGGAGCAGATGCGTCGGAACATGGGGCTCGACCGTCCCGCCGGGGAGCGCTATCTGCGCTGGATGGGGGCCATGCTCCGCGGGGACTTCGGTGTTTCCCTGTCCCGCAACGAGCCGGTTCGGGAGGTCCTGGCCCAGACCCTTCCCAACACGCTCCTCCTCTCGGCCACAGCCCTGATCCTTGCCTTCGGCGGCGGGATCCTGCTGGGGACGTTGCAGGCGGTGCGCGCCGGGGGGGTGGTGGATCGCGGGATCAGCATCACCACCCTCCTTTTCTACAGCATGCCTTCGTTCTGGCTGGCACTGATGTTGATCCTGGTGTTCAGCGTGCAGGCGCGCAACGTCTGGGATTGGCCCTTCTGGTTCCCGGCCTCGGGGATGGTCTCGTTGGATCACGGGTTTTTGGGGTCCAGGGAGCAGATCCTGGACCGGATTCGCCACCTGACGCTCCCTTCGGTGTCCCTGGCGCTGGTTCTGGCTGCGGGGATTGCCCGCTACATGCGGGCGAGCCTCCTGGAGGTCCTCTCCCTGGACTGGGTCCGGACGGCGCGGGCCAAGGGCATTCCCGAGTGGAGAGTGGTGGTGGAGCATGCCATGAGGAATGCGCTGGGCCCGGTGGCGACCCTCTTCGGGCTCTACCTACCGGTGCTCTTCAGTGGCACCGTGGTCATTGAAACCGTGTTTGCCTGGCCTGGGATGGGGAAGCTGATGGTGGACTCCATCTTCCAGCGGGATACACCGGTAGTCCTGGCTGCGGCCTTCCTCTTCGCCCTCCTGGTCATTGTGGGGAACCTGGTGGCCGACCTCCTCCACGCCCTTCTGGATCCCAGGATCCGACCGGCGGCGAGGGCCCGGTGAGGGAGGATCGACGCAGACTCGCCGGGCCCGGTGGGGCGCTGGGACGGGCCGCCGTTCGGTTGGTGCCGGCTCTGGCGCTCCTTCGGGAGGGGAGGGTGTGGAGCGGCCTACTCCTCCTGGCCGTCCCTGCCGGACTCCTGGCCGTCGCCGTCCTGCGTTTCGATCGTCTCGTGCCCTTCGTCGTGTCCGGAGCCATGGACCAACGCCTGGCCGTCCTGACGCTGGTGGTGGGGTTGGTGTCCAGTTGGTGGATGGCCGAGCGAGGTCGTAGGAGGCTCCCGTTGGAGGGGGGGGCGGGTCCGGTAGGCCCCCGACCCAGGGACCCCCTCCTCAGGGCCTTCCTGGGGATGCCTACGGGTGTTGCAGCGCTGGTGGTCATCGTCCTCTTCTACCTGACTGCGCTCCTGACGCCACTTCTGGCCCCCTTCGATCCGGCCATGCAGGGCGATCTGGTGACAGGGCGTCTCCTTCCACCTTCCCGGGATCATCTCCTGGGGACGGATCAGTTCGGCCGGGATCAGCTTTCGCGCCTCCTCTACGGCGCTCGGATTTCCCTGGTCATCGGACTGGTGGCGGTGACGGTGGCCGTCACCCTCGGCACGGTGGTGGGCGCTGTGGCCGGATACGCCGGCGGATGGATCGACGCCGTCCTCATGCGCGTGGTGGACATGGTGATCTCCTTTCCGCGCCTGGTCCTCCTCATCGCCATCGTGGCCCTCTTCCAGCCTTCCATCCTTCTCATCATGGTCATCCTGGGGCTCACCCAGTGGCCCCACATCGCCAGAATCGTCCGGGGTGAGGTCATGAGTGTGCGGGAGCGGGAGTTCGTGGTGGCGGGTCGGGTGCTGGGCTTCCGTCCATCGAGGGTGCTGGTTCGCCATGTCCTGCCCAACTCCCTGGCTCCCGTGGTGGTGGCTGCTACCCTGGGGGTGGGCGACGCCATTGTGGTGGAGGCCATCCTATCGTTTCTGGGGCTCGGGGTCCGGCCCCCCACGCCCTCATGGGGTGTGATGGTGGCGGAGGGGAGGGCCCACATGCTCGGCGCATGGTGGCTGGCCGCCGTCCCCGGGATGGCCATTGTCGCCGTGGTCCTGGCCTTCAACCTGGCCGGCGACGCGCTCCGCGACGCCATGGACCCGCGGAGGCGGACATGACGCTCCTGGAGGTGCAGGGTCTCAGGGTGGCATTCGGCAAGGGGCCCGATGCGGTGGAGGTGGTGCGGGGCGTGGACTTTTGCGTGGGCGAGGGAGAGGCGGTGGGGATGGTGGGTGCATCGGGATGCGGAAAGAGCGTGACGGCCCTCTCCCTCATGGGGCTCCTGCCGCCTCGGGTGTCCCGGGTGAGTTCGGGTAGCTCCATCCGTTTTCAGGGGAGGGAGTTGGTGGGGATGCCGGCGCGCCGCCTCCGTCGCTACCGGGGACGTGGGATCGCCATGGTGTTCCAGGAACCCATGACCTCACTGAACCCGGTCCACTCCGTGGGCCGACAGGTGGCCGAGGCGGTCCGCGCCGGGGGTCAGGTCCGGTCGCGACGAGAGGCGTGGGCCCGAGCCGTGGAGCTTCTGGCAGAGGTGGGGATTCCGGATCCAGGGCGTCGGGCCCGGGATCTTCCCCATCAGTTTTCCGGTGGGATGCGTCAGCGGGTGGGGATCGCCATGGCGCTGGCGCCGGATCCGAACCTCCTGGTGGCCGACGAGCCCACCACCGCCCTGGATGTGACCATCCAGGCCCGCATCCTGGAGCTCCTGGAGGCCCTTCTGGCTTCGCGGGACATGTCGCTTCTCCTCATCAGTCACGACCTGGCCGTGGTGGCCCGAAGCTGTGGGCGGGTTCTGGTGATGGATGGGGGACGGCTGGTGGAGGAAGGGCCGGTGGAGGCCCTCTTCTCCGCACCCCGTCACCCGGTGACCCGGACACTGGTGGAGGCGGTTCCGGGCTCACCGGCATCGGTGGCGGACGCTGCGGCCTCGCCCTTCCGCACTGCTTCCGCTTCGTTTCCCAGGGGCCTCCCGTCCGGTGGCGAGGGAGACGGTGGTGACGGTGGTGGAGATGGTGAAGGTGGCGACGGTGCCGGAGGGTTGCCGATCCTGGAGGCCGTCGATCTGGTGAAGCACTTTCCGCGGTCGCGCTCGCCCTGGTTCACACCCCGCCGGGCCGAGGCGTCGGATAGTCCGGGGCCGGGCACGGCGCCGTCCGGTAGTGACGCCCTTCGGGCCGTGGACGGCGTTTCCCTGGCTCTCCACCCGGGGCGGACGCTGGCGCTGGTGGGGGAGTCCGGGGCCGGGAAGACCACTGTGGCCCGGTGTCTCCTTCGTCTGGTGGAAGCGGACGGGGGACAGATCCTTTTCCGGGGCCGCCCGGTGGGCGCGATGGCTCCACCCGAACTCCGGGCCTTCCGTCGACAGGTGCAGCTGGTCTTCCAGGATCCCTCAGGCTCCTTGAATCCCCGTCTCAGCGTGGGCAGCGCCCTGGATGAAGTCCTTCGGGTGCATGGGCTCGCCGGTGACGCCCGGGGGCGAGCCCACCGGGTCGGTGACCTCCTGGAGCGGGTGGGCCTGCCGGGCGGGTATCGGAGCCGCCTCCCCCATCAACTCTCCGGCGGTGAGCGTCAGCGCGTGGGCATTGCCCGAGCCCTGGCGGTGGAGCCCCGAATCCTCATCTGTGATGAACCCGTTTCGTCGCTGGATGTCCATGTTCGGCGCCGAATTCTCGACCTTTTGATGGATCTTCGGCGGGAGTTGGACCTGGCCTGTCTTCTCATCGCCCACGACCTGGGCGTGGTGGCCGAACTTGCGGATCGCGTCGCGGTGATGTATCTGGGTCGGGTGCTTGAAGAGGGGCCCGTTGAAAGGGTTCTGGGCGATCCCCGGCACCCCTACACACGGGCGCTCCTGGCGGCGGTTCCCCGGTGGGAACCTCGAAGGCCTGAGGGGTGAGCGGTATGTATCAGGCTTGAAACGATGGGGCCGCTGCCTCAGGGGAAAAGACAAAGTCACTCTTGACAGGTGGTGAGCCCCCCCTCATTATGGCACCTTCCATCCCAGCGCATCAGGTTGTCAAACCCTGAAGGCGTACCGGCGTGAGCCGGTCAACAACATTCATCTGGTCGCCACACATCCAGGCGGGAGGTCCCTTTGGTCGGCATCATGTATCTCTACAGCGCCCTGCTCCAGATCCCCGGAGTCGATTCTCCGGATATGACTTTCGGAGAGCAGCTGTTCTTCGTCTGGGACGAGATGGGCTTCATGCGCTGGCCGCTCGGAGCCTGCCT
>REEG01000095.1 GCA_007695195.1 Gemmatimonadales bacterium
TCGGGGTCGGGCTCGGATGAGGATCGAACTGCCTGGAGGTCATCGTCATGTGTAGGCCCTTCACCTTGCTTCGCACCGCTCTCTTGTTCGGGCTTCTTGGAGTCTTCTCGGCGCCCGCCGCCCTGGCGGGTCAGAGTTCGGAAAATCGCTCGGTCCTGGACGGGGTCTTCTCGCCGCAACAGGCAGCCACCGGAGAAGAGACCTTTCAGCAGGAGTGCGCTCTCTGCCACATGACGCAGGAGTTCACGGGGCGGATCTTCCAGCTCAGTTGGAGCAATCGGTCGGTCCATGACCTCTTCCGCTCCATTCGCAATACCATGCCCTTCGACCGCCCCGGCGGCCTCACCGACGAGCAGTATTCGGCCATCGTAGCCTATCTGCTCAAATTGAACGACTACCCCACCGGATCCGACGCCCTGGGAACGACGGAGGAGGAATTGGCCTCCATCCGGATCGAGGCCCGGCCCTGATCCTTCGCGGGCGCTCACCCATCAGGAGAGATGAATGAACCAATCCCCCATTCTTCGACGAAGCCTCTGGACAGGCCTCGTCTGGACCCTGGCCCTCATCCCCTTCGCCGGCGAAGCGCAGGATCGGGGCAATCCCCACGGGGAGTGGCGGTACTGGGGAGCCGACGCGTGGAGCACCCGGTATTCCCCCCTGGACCAGATCAACGCGGAGAACTTCGAGGATCTGCGGCTGGCGTGGGTCTGGCGGGGCGACAACTACGGCACCGAAACGGTGAATCTGACCCGCTCCACCCCCACCTACGTGGACGGGATTCTCTACACGGTGCACGGGGACACCCGGACCGTCATCGCCATGGATCCCGCCACCGGCGAGACGCTCTGGACCTTCCGGGAACCCCATACCGCCCGTTGGGAGCGGTCGCCCCGCAAGAATTACGGGAAGGGGGTCGCCTATGATGAGGTGGATGGGCGGGGGATCATCTACCATGTGACCCCGGCCTTCTTCCTCCACGCCCTGGATGCCAAGACAGGCCGGCCGGTGGAAGGCTTTGGCGGTCCCCTCCCGCTGGAGGGGTTCCCTGAGACTGGAACGGTGGACCTCCTTGAGGCGCTGGGCTATCCCTACGATCCCTACCACGGGATCCATGACTCCATCTCCACCGATGGGATCACCAACTCCTCGCCGCCCATCGTGGTGAACGGGGTCGTGGTGGTGGGTTCGTCCCACGAGCAGGGGTACTACCAGTTCCACCAGCAGGACGTGCGCGGCGACATCATGGGATTCGACGCCCGCACCGGTGCGCACCGATGGACCTTCGAGGTGATCCCGCAGAGCCCCGACGCCTATGGGTTCGACACCTGGGAGAACGATGCCTGGCAGTGGGTGGGCTCGGTGTCGGCCTGGGCCCCGCTATCGGCGGATCCGGAGCTGGACATCGTCTACATCCCCACCGATCCCCCCACGGTGGACTACTTCGGGGGCCATCACCCGGGGAACAACCTCTTCTCAACCAGTATCCTGGCGCTGAACGCCCAGACCGGGGAACGGGTCTGGCACTTCCAGACGGTGCACCACGACATCTGGAACTACGACAATCCCCACGCCCCGAACCTGGTGAACATCACCGTGGACGGTGTGGAGATTCCGGCGCTGGTGCAGACCACCAAGCAGTCCTTCGCCTACACCTTCGACCGGGCCACCGGCGAACCGGTGTGGCCCATCGAGGAGCGCCCCGTCCCCCAGTCCGATGTGCCCGGTGAGCAGACCTCCCCCACCCAGCCCTTCCCCACCCGTCCGGCGGCGTATGAGATGCAGGGGCTGACCGAGGACGACCTCATCGACTTCACACCTGAACTCCGGCAGATGGCGCTGGACATCGTCAGCCAGTACCGCATCGGCCCCCTCTTCAACCCCCCGGCCATTCCCAACGAGGAAGAGGGGATCCGGGCGGCCATCCACTGTCCCGGAGCCAACGGCGGGACCAACATTCCCGGGGGCACCGTGGTGGATCCGGAGACGGGGATCCTCTACACCGCCTCCATCAAGAGTTGTAGCGCACCGGAACTCCTACGCGGTACCGACGTGGACCCCACCTCCGACGTGGACTGGGTGAGCATCGGTCCCGGCGGGGTACCGGGGCCCCAGGGGCTACCCCTCTGGAAACCGCCCTTCGGCCGCATCACCGCCATCGACATGAACACCGGAGAGCACCTCTGGTGGATCCATAACGGAGATACGCCGGACTTCGTCCTGAACCATCCGCTCCTGGAGGGGGTGGACATCCCCAACACGGGACAACGCGCCCACGCCACCAAGCTCGTGACCCGGTCGCTCCTCATCTCTGCCGAGGGCCGGGGGGCGCGCCCGCTCATGCACGCCATCGACAAGCGAACCGGCGAGACGCTGGGTACGGTGGAGATGCCGGCCACCAGCAACACGGCCCCCATGACCTACATGCACGAAGGCAAGCAGTACATCGTGGTGCCTGTGGGGGGTGCTGGGATGCCGGCGGGACTCGCCGCCTTCGCGCTCCCCTGAGCTCCGGAGCCGGGATCCTTCTCAGCCACTTGGCGCGGAGGAGTCATCGCCCCCGTCGGCCTCAGCCCGGCGGGGGCGATCCTCGTTCCCCTCCCATGAGGATCCGCCCCACCTGCTCCAGCGTCTCCATCCCTTCCACGTCCCGGGCCAGAAGGGGGACCTGGATTCGGGGAATCCGGGAGAAGTGCTTCCGGATCCTCGCCAGATATTCCTCTTCCTGAGCCCGTCTGGACTCCAGGAAGGCCCCCAGGTCACCCCGGGGCAGGACCCGGTTCACCACCATCCCCGCCACGGGGACCCGGTGCTCGTCGAGGGTCCGGATGGCCTTCTCGCTCTCCAGGATGGGGAGCTTTTCGGGGATGAGCACCCAGATGAACGCCGTCACGGCAGGATCCAGGAGGAGCCGTCGGGCGCGGGTGAATTTCCGCCGTCGCTCCAGGAGAACCTCCCGGATCCGGCGGCTCCGTGCGTCCTGGTGACCGCCGCCCTCTTCCACCTGGTCGATGTAGGAGAGTTCGTCCCCTTCTCCGGGGGCTTCGGCGGCCCGACCACCGGAGAGCCGTTCCAGCGCCCGGCCCCAGGCGTCGGAGCGTTGGCGGGTGCGGAGAAGACCGTCGGTCCACGCCGCCATGATTTCGGGAAGGGAGAGAAGCCGGAGGGTGTGACCGGTGGGCGCCGTGTCGAAGACCAGGACGTCCCAGTCCCCTTCTCCCCTCGGTCGGCGAACGGTGTCGGCCATGAGTTGGGAGATCCGGTCCATGGTGGCCGCCTCCACTGCCCCCGGCGCCTGTCGACTGAGTTCCAATTGGCGCTCGATCTCATGGTACATGGCCGGTCGGACCAGACCCTGCATGTTCTCCCGAACCTGATCCAGATACCGCACCACCTGCCGGTCCGGATCCAGTTCGAGGGCATGGAGGCCACCTCGGAGCTTCCGGGGTGTGGCCGTCAACTCCACACCGAAGATGTCGCCCAGGGAGTGGGCCGGATCGGTGGAGACCAGGAGACAGCGACGCCCGGCCCGGGCCAACTCCAGAGCCAACGCCGAAGCCGTGGTGGTCTTCCCCACGCCTCCCTTCCCCCCGACGAAGAGGATGCGGGGCCCGTCGGAGGCCAGAAGAGAGCCGGGGAAGACGGAACGTGTCATGGGAGAGGCGCCATCTCAGCAGCAGCGGAAGCCGTCGAGAGGCGAATGCTCCATCCCCATGCGCAGGTGCCACTCGTGGAAACGATCCATGACCAGGGGGAGAAGCTCCAGCGTGTAATACGAAGCCGGGTTCGGGATCCCCATGCTCTCCGACAGGACCAGGAGCATGAACAGGTCATCCTCGTCGCGGCGGGAGCGGGCCAGGGCCCCCCTGTGCCGACCCTCGTAGAATTCGCGCAGGAGTTCCATGGCGTGTTCGAGGCGCCGTTTGATTTCGTCTCGGGATGGGGTCATAGCCGGAGGAAGATCTCCCGGAGCTGGTCCGCGTCCGAGGTGGTGGTGAGGGCAAGCATGAGAAGGATCCGCGCCTTCTGGGGAGTCAGGTCGCCGGCTCCCAGGATGGCTCCGGGAAGGTCGTCCCTCATCCCCGAGCCCACCGGTACCCGACCTGCCCCGGTGCGGCTGCTACGGACCACCACGACCCCGGCCTCCCGAGCCTCCCGGATCGCCGCCGATTGATCAGGGGTGGCGCCACCGCGCCCTACCGATGCCAGCACAATCCCCTGCGCGCCCGCCGCCACCGCGGCCCGGATCAGCGTCCCATCCGCTCCCAGGTGGGCGTGGACGATCTCTACCCGGGGCAGTTCATGGACCCCCTCCAGATCGAAGGCTGCGGTGCCGCACTCTCCGGCCGCAAGATGAGACCTGAGAACCACCGAGTCCGGATCCGCCACCCCCAGCGGGCCCACACCAGGCGCCTCGAAGGCGTTCATTCGGGAGGTGTGGACCTTCACCACCTCACGGGCCGGGAAGATCTCGTCGTTCATGAGGACCACGGCCCCGAGTCTGTCCGCCTCGCCGTGTACCGCCAGTCGAACGGCATTCAGGAGGTTGGCCGGCCCATCGGCCCCGGCCATGGACGCCCGCCGCATGGCACCGGTGACGACGACAGGTCGGCACTGGGCCAGGGTAAGGTCAAGGAAATAGGCCGTTTCCTCCATTGTGTCGGTCCCGTGCGTTACGATGACTCCCACCGGAGGATCATCGCCGGTGAAGAGCTCGTGGATCCGGGACGCCATCTCCATCCACTGGGTCAGGGTGATGGCACCGGAGGCCACATTGCTGAATTGCTCCACGGTGAAGCGGGCCAGGGTGCCGGCCTCCGGGAGGCCCCGAACGAGGTCGTCGCCCGTGAGGCGGTCTCCTTCGGTGTTGCTGATGGTCCCCCCTGTGGCCAGCACATGGACCCGAGGAAGAACCGGTTCAGGGTCCGAAGCGGGATCGGCACCATGGGGAAGCTCCTGGGCGAACAGGCCCGCTGTGGAGAACAACAGGAAAAGAACCGCCGGAAGAACCAGGCCCATACCAAATGGATTCCTCCAAGCAATGATTGTGCGAACCGTTCCCATGATGCTAAACTCCTTCGTCCCTGAAACTCATACCATCACCCAGTGGTCCAGATCGACCCCAGGGTGCGCGGGAGATTCCTTCGTGGTCCGACGAACCGTGTCCATGCTTTTCGTCCTGTTCATTCTCATCATCTCCGCAGGGTGTGGGGCCGCAGGAGATACAGCGGCAGGCCACGGCCTTTCCCTCCCCGAGGGGTCGGAGTCCGTGGTCCCCCTTCCCGCGGAAGCAGCCATCGTCATGGCCGAGGCCACGGAGGAAACCGCCGTGGTGCTCTTCCGCCCCGGGCTGACCTGGCCCGAGTCGGTGGCCTTCTTCACCCAGGGCTTCGCAGGACGTGGCTGGACGTTGGATGAGCAGGAGATCCCTGAACTCGACCAGGGAGAACGCACCGCCGCGTGGCGAGCCCGGGGACACGGGGTACGAGTGGTCGTCAACGTGACGGCCTTCGGCGGTCCGGAAGGCGCGAATCTCTCCGGTGTCCTCATGGTGGAGCCGGAGGACTGACGCGGGCGCGTCAGAACCCCCATGGGGCCGGTGGCGGCTCCACCGGCGCCGTGAGATCGAATTCGACCCGATAGGCCAGCCCCGTTGCCTCACGGAGCAGCCCGTATACGAAGACGTCGTCGGGGCGGACCTCCAGGAACCAGAACTGGCTCTCCCGTGCCGGCACCACGCCGATGCTGTAGGCGTCGGCGGGAAACTCCTGTCGGACCTCAGAACCAGGGGTCCGGGTGTCTCCGCCATACTCGGTGTTGGAGGCGTCGGGCGTTCCGTCCCGGAGCCGGTGGTCGTGCTTGAGGCGCAGTCCGTCTGCGGTCCGGGTGACGACCCACGTCCGGGAGCGGTCGTCATTCACGTGGAGGGGGATCCGGATCTCTTCTTCTTCGCACTCCCTCACGTGCATGACCAGTTCGGCCTCCCACCAGTCGGAGTCGTCGGGCGCCTCCACGGGGGTCCCTACGAAGGCACCGCCGCACAGGTCCTCCAGGTGACCCCAGAACGCTTCCTGCTCCGGGGAGAGTCCCTGGGAACCGAGCGCTGCCCCATCCAACCCGGGAGAGGGCGTAGGCGGGTCGGCGTCGACGGGCGCGGCGCCTTCGTCCGCCCCACCACACCCCACGGCGATGAGGGACAGGAGGAAGACGGCGAGAGTGGGAGTGCGGAAGGGAGACCGGACCATGGAGTAGACTCTGGGACGAGAGGAGATTTGCGAGAGGCAAATGTCCGCCTACAGTGCGGCCATCCACAGGGAAGGGCAACCGGGGAGGGTTCGCCGCCCCTCAGCGCTCCAGCACCACCCGCCCCCCTTCCCCGATTCCCCGGGCGGCGAACCAGCCCCGGTTTGTTTCCAGCGCCGCCCGATAGGGCAGGCCGGGGGCGTAGGTGGGGCAGTCCTCGGCTCTGGCTTCGAAGCAAGGCTCCATGCCCAGCACGCGCTGGATTACCCCGTCCTCGTCCAGGAAGGCGATGTCCAGCGGGATTCGCGTCCGGTACATCCAGAAGCCTTCATCGGCCGCGCGTGGCTCCTGGAAGAGGAAGAGCATTCCCGTCCCCTCATCCAGCCGGTCCCTCCCCGACAATCCGCGGATCTGCCGACGCTCGGTATCGGCGATCTCCACCACCAACTCATGGCTTCGATCCCCGTCCTCCACCACCACCCGGGCCGTGTCGAAGACCACGGGCCCCGTGTATGGATCGCCGACGGGTCCGCACCCCTGGATCCCCGAAATCAAGAGGAGCACCGGGACCAGTCCGAGGAGGTGGGACAGTGGAACGCCGAACCGGAGCCGTCCATTCGCCGGCCGTCCATTCGCCGGCCGTGGGCCCGCCTCCGCGCGTGGGATCCGTGGGGTCATGGTCGCGTGATCCGGGGGCGGTGGGGTACGAACGCCCCGGTGGACACGTTCAGAAGATGCACCTCGCCATCTTCAATGACGTAGTGCCACCCATGCAAATCCAGTCGACCTGCATCGACTCTCCGTCGCACATTGGGAAACTCCAGGAGTCGTTGGAGTTGGAGCTTGACGGACCGGCGCTCCGTCTCCCGAAGCATGGCGTCGTCCGGCGGGCCCGGCAGACGAGCGGGCCCGGCCAGTTCCAACCACTCCCTCAGGTTCGGCGAAGCCCCATCGGGCGGGTCGTAGAGGGCCCGAACGGCCCCGCAGTGGGAGTGGCCGCACACGATGATTTCCTCGACTTCCAGGATGTCCACGGCGTACTCGAGGGCGGCGGATATGCCGTTGGGGCCCCCAGCTTTGTCCGGTGGAGGAATGAGGTTGCCCACATTCCGGACAACGAAGAGTTCTCCCGGCCCGGCCCCGGTGAGGAGCTGGGGACTCACCCGGGAGTCCGAGCACCCGACGAACAAGGTGCTGGGGTGTTGACCATTGAACACGAGATCGCGGTACTCCTTGCGGTGTTCGGCAAAGTACCCCGCTCGGAATTCACCCAGTCCATCCAGAAGCTCGTCGGTCACGGCCCACTCCCCCCTTCCCCTTGGTATGCTTCAGGGCTCACGCCCGAACTCTCGATCCATTGGTGGGCGGACGTCAACCCTCTCATGGGTCGACACGCAAGAGGCCCCGGCCCCCGATACGGAGGCCGGGACCCGGTGCAACACTCCGTCCTGCGTTCACTGAGCCCACGGATATCCTGACAGGATGTACGGGGGCCGGGAAGAACTCAATCCTTCAGGACGAAGGTTACCTTCATGGTCACCCTGAACTCGCTCACCTTCGATCCGTCCCACTCCACCTTCTGCTCCTTGATCCAGGCCCCCTGGATCCCCTCCAGCGTCTTGCCTGCACGCAAAAGACCCTGAGCGACGGCGTCTTCGAAACTCTTCGTCGAGGTGGCGGTAAGTTCGGTTACTTTGGCGACGGACATGGTGCCTCCCTTCTCTGAGTGTGGCGCCTTGTCCGGGGGGAGTACAGTCCTTCTCGTCCAACAGACACGGTCTCGAGAAGCGCGGCTCCACCCGACGCGGCGCTTCGTGGCATCTCGAACCTTCGATGCATTGTCCAATATAAAGACATGATCATGTTGTGTGGACCCGCTCCCGAAAGGCCCCGCATGTCATCCTGGTCCCGCCTCTGCCCACGTACCGCCTACATACTGCCCATGGTGGGTGCCCTCCTGTGCCTTCTTGCCACTCCCGGAGCGGGGCAGCAATACGTTGTCGACGACGCGGTCATCGTCAGCCCAAGGGCCTGCCAGATTGAAGCCTGGCATGGAGAGCGGGCTTCGTGGATCCTCCCGGCCTGCCACCTGCTCCCTGGCCTGGAACTCAGCATCGGCGCCGGCTTTGTGAATGGCGCGGGACTGGACCGGACGCCGGAATACGCCTTGGAAGCCAAGACCCTTCTACGAGACGCCGCAGTGGACGGGTGGGGTATTGGAATGGTCCTGGGAGTCGGCCCGAACCCCAGTGCGGACGCGGACCAGCGCCGGTTCGGAGACATCTACCTCTTCTCTCCCGCCACCTTGCCGCTCCTGCAGGGACGACTGGTGGTCCATGGAAATCTGGGATGGCGATGGGACCGACAGACGATCCCCGGCGCTACCGATCGACGGAGCGGCGAAGCCCATCACCTTACCTGGGGTCTCCGGACGGACATGTCGTTGAGCCCCCTCATCTCGCTGCTGGTGGAGGGGTACGGCGAAGATACGGAACGACCGAAGGTACAGATGGGTTTCAGGACCCACTTCCCCGACGCCGGAATGGAGGTGGATTGGAGTTGGGGGCGAACCCTCGGCCGATCTGGGGAAGGCCCGGGTTTTTCCCTCGGTGTCTCCCTGGTGTCCGGCCCCCTCTTCTGACTCCACAACACCCACGATCCCATGCTGTCACCCACCACCACGAACCGACTGCTGCTTCTCCTGACCATCCCCTTCTTTGTACTGGCCGAGCGTTGTGGCACAGATGAGGATGGAGGGGAGTCCGGGCCGGAAATGGCCGCCGAGGTCGGTGCGGACCTGGGCCACATGGAGGAAGGCCCCGAACAGGCCGATGTGGATTCGGCCGTTCATGCCGCCTTCCTGGAGAACCTATCCGTGCACTGTGGAGAGGCCTTTCCGGGGCGGCTGATGCTGACGCCGGAGGGGGACGACATGCTCACCGGAACCGAAGAGTTGTTGGTGCACTTCCGGGACTGTGAAGAGGATGAGGTCCGGATCCCCTTCCATGTGGAGGTGGAAGCGGATGACAGCTGGGATCGGTCCCGGACCTGGGTGGTGACCAGGGTCACTCAGGGGCTCGAACTCCGGCACGACCACCGCGAGCCCGACGGTTCCGAAAGCACCCGGACCTGGTACGGCGGGTTCAGCGTAGGCGAAGGCACCCCCACCCGGCAGGATTTCTCGTCACCGGAGCGCACCGAGGCCGCCGGTGTGCCGGTGGGATGGCGCATCGAAATCGAACCGGGAGTTCACTACCGATACGGAACCACCTTCGACGGAGAGTTCGACTGGATGATCGAGTTCGATCTCTCGAGTCCCATGGCCGAACCCATTCCCCCGGTCTGGGGCGCGGACACGCCCCCTTCCCGGATCCCGGGACCTCCCTGACGACGGGGATGCCGGGCCACTTCCTGGAAGTACCGGACCGAATTGAGGTGGACCCTACCTCCCCATCGCATGACCGAAGGTGTTCATTGGCCAATTCAGGTGGGTGAGAATAGCTTCCGTTTCGACGCTTTGCATTGGTCCGCAGGTTCGGATCGATGTCCCTGCTCGCTCCCACCCAAGACGCCATGACCCAGACCACCCCGCCTTCCCATTCCTCCTCCTCCGGCCGGGTCGGAACCGGACCCCGATGGCTCCTTCTGCTCCTGACCCTCTTCCTGGCGGCGCCGGTCTTCGCCCAGGAGAAGCGGCCCTTGGACCACGACGCCTACGACGTCTGGAACCGGATCCAGCAGTCGGGACTTTCGGCCGATGGGCGCTGGCTCCACTACCGGCTCACCCCAGGGCACGGAGACGCCACCCTGGTGGTCCGGGAGGTGTCGGGAGAAGGGAGCCACGAAATCGAGCGGGGGCAGAATCCCACGTTCACTCGGGACGGGGCGTTTCTGGTCTTCCGCATCGCGCCCACGCTGGAGGCCAGGGAAGAGGCCCGCTCCAACCGGAACACCCCCATGCCACGGGACTCCCTGGGAATCCTCGAGGTGGCCACCGGCGAGATCCGGCGCATCTCCCGGCTGAAGGCCTTCACCGTCCCGGATGAATCCCGGGAGTGGGTGGTGATCCACCGTGAAGCTCCCCGGAATGGAGAGGAAGCGGAGGACGAGACGCCCGAGGCCGAGCCCGCCGAGCCGGGTACGGAGCCCGAGCCCCCGGAGCCGGAGGAAGAGGATGAAGCCTCTGCCCCCGATCGGGACCGGGACACCGGCACGGACCTCCACTACCTCAACCTTCGCACCGGCGAGGAGCGGGTGTTCCGAGGGGTCACGGAATACCGGGTCCACGAGGACGGCTCACTCCTGGTCTTCGCCGTCCAGTCCCGGGACGGCAACGGGGGGGACGGCATCCATCTGGTCCGGGCCCATGCCTCCGAGGCGGTGCCGGTGCTTCTGGGAATGGGAGAATACCAGCGCCTCACGCTGGACCGGGAAGGCGAACAGGTGGCCTTCCTCTCCAATCGAGATGCGTGGAACGGGGAGGATGATGAGCCGCTCTTCTCCCTCTTCCATGCTCCACTGGACGGCTCGGAGGCTCGGACCGTGGCGTCCGCCGGGGTCGATGGACTTCCCACCCACTGGCAGGTCAGCACCAATGGCGCCGTCTCCTTCAGCCACGACGGTTCCCGCCTCTTCTTCGGCACCGCTCCGCCGCCTCCCCCGGAGGCCGACGAGGACGACCCCATGCTCCAGAATGTCCAGGTGGACATCTGGAACTGGCGGGACGACTTCCTCCAGCCCCATCAGCTCAGGGACCTGAACCAGGAACGTCGTCGGACCTATCAGGCCGTCTTCCACCGGGATGAGGCCCGCGTGGTTCAGTTGGCCCATGAGTCCATGCTGCAGGTTCAGGTGGGCTCACGAGGAGATGCCGGTGTGGCCCTGGGCACCGACGACCAGCCCCACCGCCAGATCGTCTCCTGGGACACCCGGTTCACTAACCACTACCTGGTGGACCCTCGGACCGGCGAGCGGGAACGCATCGCCACCAAGCTCCGGAGCACGGCCAACCTCTCCCCTGCGTCGCGGTATGTCTTCTGGTGGGACGGTGGCGATTTCGAGGGAACCCTGCCCCGGGGCTGGATGGTCATGGATCTGGAGACCCGGGAGGTGGTGAACGTCACCGAAGCCATCCCCTTCCCCGTCTACAATGAACTGAGCGACCGAACCGCACCTCCCGGTTCCTATGGTCTGGCGGGGTGGACCGAGAATGATGGGTATCTCCTGGTCCACGATGCCTGGGATATCTGGCGGGTGGACCCCCATGGCCGCGAGGCACCGGTGAACCTCACCGCCGGCTATGGCCGGGACCACCAGGTCCGTCTTCGAGTCGTACGACTCGAGCTGGACGAGCCCTTCCTTCCCCTGGACGAGGACATCCTCCTCTCGGCCTTCAACAACTCGTCCAAGGCGGCGGGCTACTACCGCACGCGTCTGGACGGGTCCCGGGTCCCGGAGGCGCTGGTCATGGACGACGTGGCCTTCGGTTCGCTGGAGGTGGCGAGGGACGCCGATGTGAAGCTCTTCACCAAGCGCACATTCGAGATGTTCCCGGACCTCTGGGTCTCGGACCGGGACTTCCAGGGACAGCGGCGGCTCACCGACGCCAATCCGCAGCAGGCGGAGTACCTCTGGGGGTCGGCCGAACTGGTGAGCTGGACGTCCACCGACGGGGAGGAGCTGCAGGGCATCCTCTACAAGCCGGAGAACTTCGATCCCAACGAGGAGTGGCCCATGATGGTCTACTTCTATGAGCGCTCCTCCAACGGGCTTCACAACTACTTCGTCCCCTCTACCGGCACCTCCATCAACCGCAGCTTCTACGTGAGCCGGGGATACGTGCTCTTCGTCCCGGACATCCCCTACAAGCCCGGGTACCCAGGGGAGAGCGCCATGAACGCCATCATTCCCGGCGTGCTCTCCATCGTAGATCAGGGGTACATCGACCGGAACCGCATCGGGGTGCAGGGACACTCCTGGGGCGGGTATCAGATCGCCTACATGATCACCCGGACCAACCTCTTTGCTGCGGCCGAAGCGGGGGCACCGGTCACCAACATGACCAGCGCGTACGGGGGAATCCGGTGGGCCAGCGGCCGGGTCCGACAGATGCAGTACGAGACCGGCCAGTCCCGCATCGGCGCCTCGCTGTGGGAGGCCCAGCACCGGTACATCGAGAATTCACCCCTCTTCACCGCCTACAAGGTGGAAACTCCGCTCCTGATGGTGCACAACGACGAGGATGGCGCGGTCCCGTGGGAGGAAGGGATCCAGTTCTTCGTGGCGCTCCGTCGGCTGGGGAAGCCCGTCTGGCTCATCAACTACAACGGGCAAGGGCATGGGGTCTCGGGACGCTACCCCCAACTGGACTGGAGCATACGGATGCAGCAGTTCTTCGACCATTACCTGCAGGGGGCCGCGCCTCCGGTGTGGATGGTAGACGGGGTACCGGCGCTGGCCAAGGGTCGGACGCTGGGACTGGAGTTGGTGGAAGATGACCCCGTGGCGGACGCGGACGACAGGAATGATGGGTCCCAGGACAGGGACGAGGAGAGGTAGTCGAGGAGAGAGAGATCGGACGGGGTGAGCCGAGCTCCCATCAGGCGCTGTTGAGGCGCTGCACCTCAGCCTTGATCTCGCGCAGAAGCTGAAGGTGAGCCGGTGAGAGCGGCCCGTTGCCCGCAGGGGTGACGGGCCGCTCGGCGGTCCGGGCGGATCGATCCCGGCCGAGACCGGAGTCGCCCACCAGCCGCATCCGCTCGGCGATCCGGTCCCGCAGCTCCTCCGCGTCCCGGATTCCTTCGACCCGTAACGCCCGGGCCTGCGCTTCCTGGTTCGAGCCGGTAGAGGACCCGGCGGCAGCAGTCTCCACCACCAGGTCCTGAATGCCGAACAGACGTTGGATGGGACCCTGGCGGACGCTCAGATTCTGGACGTTGTCGAAGCTGACGGTGTTCTCCTGAATGACCCAGAGTCCCCGCCGGTTGCGGAGAGCCTGGTCGGTCATCACATACCACGTGGCGTCATAGCGGAGCCGCAGTCCCAATCCCTGAATGGTGACCAGGGTCACGCCCACCAGGAGGGCCCCCACCGCCAGCAGGGGGCCCAGAACTCCATCGCCCATGGTCTCGAGACCCAGCCCCAACCCAAGGACCGCCACGAACCCGGCCACCCCCAGGATCATGGCAGAGACCACCAGCCATCCCAGGGTCAGGTAGCTGAGGTAGGCGGGATCGGCGCGGAAGCTGCGGGTCCAGCGCGACGCTCCCGGAGGCAGTTCAGGAGGCCCCACCGGAACCTGCAGGAACTGGAAGAGCCGGCGCTGGAGTCCCCCGTAGTCCGGCGTCGCCGGCGGGTCGCCGGTGCTCACCCGCCCTGCCTCTCGTTCAGGCGCCGAAGCTCATCCCGGATCTGGCGGAGGAGCTCCAGGCCTTCCTCGTCCTCTCCCGGGCCCGATTCCGTGACCGGTGCCCGGACCGTCCCCGCGTCCGGTTCAGTGACCGCCCCCTGCATGCGGGCGTAGAGGTAGTCCCGGAAGACTTCGGGCTCCGGCAGTCCTTCCAACTTCATCTCCGGCCCGGAGCCGCCGGACGCCGTGTGGAGGTGGAGATCGGCCAGGCCCAACTTCCGCTGGATGATCCCCTGGGTCATCTGGATGTCCTGGAGTCGCCGGTAGGTCAGGAAGACCTCTCGCCGGTTCAACACGCCCCAGGACATGGACACGCCTTCGTCATCGATCCTGTACCGAAGGGATCGATACCGAATCCACGCCGGGATGAAGAGGAGCGGAAAGAAGATGAGCCCGAACGCCGCAGTGATGGCGTAGTGGGTCAGGAGACGGGGTTCCGGCCGGGTAATGGTGCTGGGGTCGAACCCCAAACGCTCCACCGACGACTCCAGGAGATCCCTGGCCGTGGCCTCATCGGTCGGAGCCATACGTTTTCGCCTCCCCGTCCCCATGGCCCTGGGTCGGGTCAGCGCACGGCACGGGGGAAACGGTTGTTCACCACATTGGCGAAGGTGGACCCCCACCGGTAGTTGAACCCCATGGAGGCCTGATAGCGATAGGACGACGGCAGGGACTGCCTCCCCAGGAGGATGTCCTCATCGGGAATCGTACTGGCCGGGGTGTGGATATTGTCGTTCACCAGTGCCGCTTCCCCGGAGACGTTCAACTCCAGCCCACGGGTGATCCGGTAGCTCAGGTCCCCGGCCACGCCCATGGAGTAGAGCGATGAGTCGTGGAGGTACTGGGAGGTATCGAAGCCCAGTCCGGCATTCCCCCACTCCTCCCGGGCACGGTATTGCACCGCAATCCGGTGCTGTGGGACCGTCTCCTGCGTCACCCCGTAGATGGTCTGTTCCGTGTAGCGGGAGTTCTCGAAACCCAGGGCATAGTGGGCAATGAACTGGCGCCGGGTGGCTTCCTGATACGGGAAGTAGTTGTACTCCACCGCCGGGGCCGCATTGATGCGGGAACGCTGGTTCTGCTGCTGGGAGTTACGGGCACCCAGGTCTACCCCGACCGAGATATGGTCGGAAACACTCCGGACCAGAAGGGTGGAGAGGCGCCAGGAAGTGAAGTCGTTCCGGACCTCACGGCCATCGGAGAGCTGACGGCTCTCGCGCCGCATATTCATCCACGAGGAAAGCTCGATCTTCCAGTCCGGCGTGACCCGATTGGCTCCGAAACTCGGATTCAAGCGGGTCTCGGTCCGGGTTTCCCTCAGGTCCATATTGCCGGACAGGCCCATCCGGAAGGTCCAGTAGTTCCAGGGGTCGTAGAAGGCATCCTCGGCGGCCAACCCTCCATCTCCATTGCCTCCCTCGCCGGCCCCCGCCTGGGACTCGGGTAGATCGTAGCCGATGCGAAAGAACTGCCCGGAACCCGTCTGCACCGAGTACCGAACGAGCCCCAACCGCAGCGTCTGGGTCAGCCCGTCCTGGGTCTGCCGACTCGAGTCCGTTCCGGTGGAGGTGTAGGTGAGCCGGTCATCCAACCCCTCCATCTCCCGAAGCCCCAGGAAATCGATGCTGTACTGACGCCCTCCGTTGGCGAGACCGGTGCTGGTGAACATGATGTGGACATCCGCATCGGCGCGGTCCCGCACCCAGTTCACAAAGCCGATTTCAGTACGGAAGTGATCGAAGGAGCAGTCCCTCCCAACCTGGCAATCCAGGAAGACCCGGGGCTGCTGGGCCCCCAAGGTCCGGTCGGAAGAGAACAGCTGAGCCTGGAGGCCGGGCGCCATGGAAGGCAGAATGAACAGAATCGCGGCAACGAGCAGAAGGGCAGCCGAACTCCCCTGGATGGTGAATACTCGAGACCCCATGCTCCAGACCCTGCGCGCCGGTCCGGAGGTGGACGTGGGGAGTGTGCCTCGAAAATCCATGCGCTCGCCTCTGTATTCTGGTTGGGGCGTGGGTAAGGGGGCCTGAGCCGTCCTCCTCTCCCGACCGACTATGTATTGTATGCTCGTGTCGGAAGCAAGTTTCGTGCAGCCCATCCGGTTTCGTGGGTGACCCGAGCTACCTATCCACGGCTTCGTCCGACGTTGGCCTGGCGATGGAGGACGTTGGCCTGGCGATGGAGGGGGGACTGCCCTCTTGATGCCATGATCCGTCGATTCGTTAGGTGGTATCGTCAGGTAGTGCTCGGCCTCGACCCCGCACCACCAGGTCCCCATTCCGGTGGGGGACGCCGGTCCGATCGAGAGCGCCGGAGAGCAGGAACCGCTGCCTCCGATTCCTCCGGGCGGGATGAGGGTGGCGGAGACGGGGGCTCGTCTTCCGGCCCGAACCCTCGGGCGTCCCCACCGTGGGTTGTGGCCACGGCGATCCGGGTCGCTGAATCGGGAGCCGCCAAGTAGTGGTGACGAAACCAGAGGGCCAGATCGTCCACCACCGAATACATGGTGGGCACCACCACCAGTGTCAGGAAGGTGGCGAAGATGATCCCCACGATGACCG
>REEG01000169.1 GCA_007695195.1 Gemmatimonadales bacterium
CAGGTAGGCCAGGCAGGTCAGACGGACCGACAGCAACGGCTCCCACGGCTGGGAGGGGGAAGAGGAGGAGAAGAAGGGCGAAGCTGATGGGTTTCGGGATCGTTACCTGGGGCATGGGAGTAGGGAAGTGAGTCGGTGTCGGATCTGCGTCAGGCCAGGTCGACGGAACACCGGCAACATATCAGCCTCTACCCCCGCGCTTCCATGGATTCCTCCCCCATGCCGGTTCATCGCTCGTCTCTCCAATTCGTCCTTGCCGTTCTCGCCCTCCTGGTCGGCTCTTCGCTGGTGGGCTGCGGCGTGCGTGGGGACGCGCCCGATGCCCCCGCCCCGACGCCGGCGGTGGAGGAGGCTCCGCCCGCAGCCGCCGCGGCGGATGACCCCGACACCCCCGACGAGCCCGAAGCCCCGGATCCGCCGGAGGTGGAGGTCACCATCGGTGAGCCGGGAGCGCCCGCCTCGCCGCCCCGCCGCCCCGGCCGCGGCGAGCCCAAGGAGTACGACGAGGTCATCACCGAGGAGGCCCGGACCGGGCACGGCCTCTTCACCGTTCACCAGGTGGACGACAAGCTCTACTTCGAGATCCCCCGCCACGAGCTGGATCGCGACATGCTCCTCCTGGGGCGGGTAGATGAGGGCGAGGGGCTCGGCGGATGGTCCGCCGGGCGGATCGGCCAGCAGGTGGTGCGCTGGGAGCGTCGGGAAGGCGAGATCCACCTGCGGGGGATGGATTTCGGCGCCCGGGCCGACGGCGAGCGGGCCATCTCCCGGGCCGTTTCGGCCATGACCCGGGGCCCCCTCATCGCCACGTGGGAGATCGAGACCTTCGGGCCGGACTCCGCCGCCGTGGTGGAGGTGACGGACCTCTTCGTGAGTGGACCGCCGGAGATGTCGCCCCTCCGGGGGCTTCAGCGGAACCGGTCCTTCGTGGACGGCTTCTCGGCCTTCCCCACCAATGTGGAGGTGCAGGTGGTGCAGACGGGGGTGGCGAGCCCCCAGGGCGCTTCCCCCGGGACCCCGGCCAGGACCAGCACGCGGCGGGCCAACTGGAGCATGGTGAAGCTCCCCGAGGAGCCCATGATGCCCCGGCTCCACGACACCCGGGTGGGCTACTTCACCGTCTCCACCGTGGATTATTCGAGTCCCCGGCACGGGGCCGACGAGGTCCGCTTCATCCGGCGATTCCGGCTGGAGAAGCAGGATCCCGGCGCCACCGTGTCTGATCCGGTGGAGCCCATCGTCTTCTGGATCGATCCGGCCACACCGGAGTGGCTGGTGCCCTGGGTGGAGCGGGGGGTGGATCAGTGGATCGAGGCCTACGAGGAGGCGGGGTTCTCCAACGCCATCGAGGCGCGCATGGCCCCCTCGCCGGAGGAGGATCCGGAGTGGTCCATCCACGACGCCCGTCACTCCATGGTGTACTGGCGGCCGTCGCCTGTGGCCAATGCCACCGGCGGCGCGGTGGTGGATCCCCGCACGGGAGAGATCCTGAAGGCGGAGGTGAACATGTACCACAACGTCATGGAGCTCCTCCGGAACTGGTACGTGATCCAGGTGGGGCCGCTGGATGAGCGGGCCCAGTCGCTCCCCCTTCCCGACGATCTCATGGGGGCGCTGGTGGAGTACGTGGTGGCCCACGAGGTGGGGCACGCCGTGGGCTTCCCCCACAACTTCAAGGCCAGCGCCACGGTGCCGGCCGATTCCCTCCGGTCCCGGGCCTTCCTCGAGCGGATGGGGGGGCACGTACCCTCGGTCATGGACTACTCCCGCTTCAACTACGTGGCGCAGCCCGAGGACGGGATCCCGCCCGAACTCCTCATTCCCCGGGTGGGGCCCTACGACCGGTTCGCCGTCATGTGGGGGCACAAGCCCATCCCCGGCGCCACCACCCCGGAAGAGGAGCGCCCGGTGCTGGACGAGTGGTCGAGGATGCAGGACGACACGCCGTGGTTCCGCTTCAGCACACCGGGCGCGTCCAGCGATCCCCACAACGTCACCGAGGCGGTTGGGAACGAAGACGCCATCCGCTCCTCCACACTGGCGCTCCTGAACCTGGAGCGGGTCATGGGGATGCTCCTGCCCATGACGGAACGCCCCGGCCAGGATTACTCGGACCTGCAGGAGCTCTACGGCAACGCGGTGAGTCAGTGGGGTCGCTACATGGGGCACGTGAGCGCCCTGGTGGGGGGGGCGTACAGCCGCCAGCTCTACGGCACCGGGCCCCGGTTCGAGCCGGTGAGCCGGGACGAGCAGCGTGCCGCCATGCTCTTCCTGGAGATGCATGCCTTCCGGACGCCGGAGAAGTTCCTGGAGCCCGAAATCCTTCGGAGAATCGAGCCCGAGGGGGCGGTGGGGCGCATCGGCACCCAGCAGGGGCGGATCCTGTCGGGGCTCCTGAGCACCGCCCGCCTCCAGCGGCTGGTGGAGCACGAGGTACTGGCCAACGGGGCCGAGCCGTATACGGTGGGGGACCTGGTGGACGATCTGCGCCGGAGCGTCTGGAGCGAGGTGGACGACCGGGACCCCCAGGTGGACGTCTTCCGCCGGAACCTGCAGCGCGAGTACCTGTCGGCGGTGGACCGGCTCCTGGCGCCGGGGAACGGAGGCGGGATCGCCGATGTTCGTCCCCTGATTCGCGCGGAGATGGCGGAGCTCCGGGAGGCGGTGGCCGAGGCCCAGGGGCGCTCCAGCGACCGCATGACCCGGCTCCACCTCCACGATGTGGAGCTCGAGATCCAGCGCATGCTCGAGCCTCGCACGGTGGCGGCCCGGTCTGGAGGCGCCGCCCCTGCCGGGATCATCACCATCCCGTTCCCCTTCCCCTTCGATCCCGAGGGGTGGATGGAGGCCCACGGCGTGTACCATCCGGAAGGGTGGCCCGGGCTCCTTCGGGAGATGGGCGGGGAGCCTGCCGAGGGCGCCGGGGAGTGGCGCTTCCAGGTGGATGAGGAAGGGAGGCTCCGGGCCGCTCCTCACTGATGTCCCGCTGAGGGCAGGCCGGTGGCCCATGGGCGAGTGGGCCTCCGGCGGTGGGGCGATTGGGCGAAACCCGGATCTGGATTGGGGGGAAATGCGAATCTGGATTCGCATTTTGGAAGCTCCGCGCGATCCTATACGGCTCGGGACGGGACCGGTGGACCTCGCTCCAGCA
>REEG01000267.1 GCA_007695195.1 Gemmatimonadales bacterium
TGGGGCAATGGGGTCCCGTTCCCCTTGACCGGGGGCGGTCCGTCGGGTGGGCGGGAGGCAGGGGCTCCAGGCAACGGCGAGGGCGTAGGATCGAGGGACTTCATGGAGCCGGAGCCCGTTGCAGGGCCCGGGCCAGATCGTCGGCCAGAACGTCCAATGCGGCGTCGAGGAGGTTCACCAGCCCGTCGAAATCCCCTACGGTCCAGCCCTCTTCCGTCACATCCGTGGTGCCCCGGGCCAGGACGGCTCCATCTCCCGCTCGAAGGATCTCCCAGGTCGCCAGGAGGTGTGCCCTCCCCTCGGTGTCCCCGGGCGGCTCGGTGGCCAGCCCCTCGAAGTGCAGGATCTGGAGCTGGATCATCCGGTCCGGGGATATCCCCACCGGCCATGGGGCCACCTCGATTCGATGATGCTGCGTCCGTGCAGCCAATCGGCCGGCCACCGTCCGGTTGATGGCCCGGCCCACATCCTCTCCCCAACGATGGTATTCCGAGAATTCGACCCGGTGCCCGCCCCGACGGACCACAATGAAGGGGGTGGCCAGATAGTCGGCCAATCGCGGCGGTCGCAGTCCGATCACATCCCCGGTGGAATCCTCCGTCACAGGATCCGCCAGGAGTGCGGCACGCTCCCGGGCCTCGCCTGCCCCCAGCACATAGTGCTGCTGGGGCGGGGCCTGTCGGCTCAGGCTGAAGCACCCCGCAAGCGAGAGGAGGGTGATGAGGAGGGCGACACGGATCATGGAGCTTCTGGCCACGGTGGTCATCGTCTACCTCCTGGGCGGGCTGGTCCCGCGGAGCAGCATGTCGGGGTTGCGCTCCAGGGTGATGACGAAGGTCCGCAGGGCCTCCGCCGCCTCCCGGAGACTCATGAGTGCCTGCTCCATCTCGTACCCGATCCCCGAGTCCGTGGTGAGGATCCCCTGGGTCCCTTCGATGGCGGTTCTGGCGGCCTCAAGGGCCAGCGACGTCTCCTTCAGGGTTTCTTCCATCCCGGACTGGAGGGGCCCGACGGCCTCGCCCAGTCGGTTGCCCAGTTCCTCGAATTCGGTGAGGGTTCGGCTGAGTTGTTCGGCCATTCCCGGCACCTCGCGCATGGCGGCCTGCAACTCGGGAGATCCCACCAGCCCTTCCACGGCCTGGGCCGAAGCCACCACAGCCGCGTTGAGTTCCCGCATGTCCACCTCCTCGAGCATCTCGTTCACCCGGAAAAGGATCTGGAGGACATCGGCCACAAGGCTGCCGGCCTCGGTCCCGAACACAGCCAGAAGCGACGGGGTGGTAGGGATCTCGGGGTGGGTCGCCACGGCCGCTCTTCGCCTCGGTGGTCCCGCTTCCGGCCGGTAGGTGAGTTCGATGTAGAGGATGCCGGTCACGAGGCTCTCCATCTGCAGTTGGGCACGGAGTCCATCGGTGATCTGGCGCTGCAGAACCTCTTCATCATCCAGTTGCAGGAACTCCCCCACTTCCGTGGTGAGGCGGGTGAGGTCGATCTCGTATTCAACGGGAACCAGAAAGGTCTTGTCCACCTGATCGATCTGGATCAGAAGCTCCGACACGGTCCCCACGGGTACGCCCTGGAATTTCACGGCGGCGCCGCGCTCCAGGCCATTCACCGACTCTTCGAAGAAGCTGATGAAGGTGGGACGATCCCCGAACCAGGCTCTGGACGCCAGCGTGACCACGCCCAGAACGGTGAGGACAAGGGCTCCGATCATGAACAGCCCGATGGCTGTGGGATTGGCTCGGACGCTCACTTGGCACCTCCTCTATCGGGGCTGCTTTGGGCTCGGGGTTCCAGGGAAGCCCCGGGGTCCCTGGATGGCCCGCTCTCGCTACTCCGCCTCATGAATCGTCCGACCTCGTCGCTGGGGGGGGTGTCCCGGAGGGATGCGGGCGTTCCCACCCCCGTCATGGTCTTCTCCCTGATGTCCAGGAAGAGCGCCCGGTCAGCGATCTTGAAGATGCTCGCCAGGTCATGACTCACCATGACGATGGTGGTCCCGAAGCTGTCCCGGAGTTGCAGGATCAGATCGTCCAGGCGGCTGGCCGTGATGGGATCGAGGCCGGAGGAGGGCTCGTCGAAGAAGAGCACATCCGGATCCAGGGCCGTGGCTCGGGCCAGCGCCGCTCGCTTCCGCATTCCCCCACTGATCTGAGCCGGATAGAAGGCCTCGAACCCACGGAGGCCCACCAGCGCCAGCTTGAGGGAGACCACCTCGCCGATGGAGCGGGTGTCCAACTCCGTGTACTCCTCCAGGGGGAGGGCCACGTTCTCGGCCAGGGTCAGACCGCTCCAGAGGGCGCCGTTCTGGTACAGGACGCCGATGCGCCGGAGAATCCCCTTCCGGGTCTCCTGGTCGGCACGGATGATGTCTTCCCCCTCGAATAGGATTGAGCCCTTCGCCGGCGCCTTGAGACCGATGAGGTGCTTCAGGAGCGTGCTCTTCCCGCTCCCGCTCCCTCCCATGATCACGAAGATCTCTCCCTTCCCGACCTGGAAGGTGAGGTCCTCCATGATGACGGTTGGGCCGTACTTCATGGTGAGCCCCTGGACTTCGACGGGGTGAGGCCCGCTTCCGGCTACAGGTGACCCTCCGGGTCCCCGTGATGGCATTTGACGGGGCTCCATCAGATTCCCAGCACCACGGCGAGCCAGTCGATGACGGCGTTGGCCGCGATGATCAGGGTGATGCCCAGAACCACCGCCGAGGTGGCGGCTTTCCCCACGGCCCTGGCATCCCCTCCGGTCTGCATTCCCTTCATACAGCCGGCCAGTCCGATGATGAGGCCGAAGACGGTTCCCTTGAACACGCCCAGCAGTGCGTCGGGAAGGGTCACCGCCTGCAGGAGTCCTCCTGTGAACTGGGTGGCCGTCAGGTCCAGCACCATCATGGCCACCACCATCCCGCCCAGAATTCCCACGAACCCCGCATAGATGGTGAGGAGGGGCATGGTTACCAGCAGCCCCAGGATCCGCGGGACCACCAGGTGATCGATAGGAGAGATTCCCAGCGTCCGGTAGGCGTCGATCTCCTCGGTGGTCTTCATGCTTCCGAGCTCCGCCGCGAAGGCGGCCCCGGTCCGGCCGGCCATGATGATGCCGGTCATGAGGGCCGCCATCTCCCTCAACATCCCGTAGCCCACCAGATACGAAACGAAGTAGCCCGCCCCGAAGCGGCGCAGAACCACCGCTCCCAGGAAGGCGATGATCATGCCCACCAGGAACGAGATGAGGGTGACGATGGGGAGCGCCCCCGAACTGTTGGACTGCACCACGACCCAGAAGTCCCGCCAGCGCATCCGCAACCGGAGGAGACCCAGGCGGAGGAAGCTATCGGTGACCTCACCCAGGAAGGTGATGGCCGCCATGAAGCCGTCCCATGCGGCTATTCCCCGGGTTCCCATGGCACTGGGGAGGGAAACCCCGCCTGCCGCATCATCCATGTCCTGTTCCGGGACCGCCATGGCCAGATCCAGAAGGCGGACAATGGCCTCCGGGAGATCGCCCTGCCTGAACTCCAGGTCGTGGGCCTCGCAGTGGATCATGGCCTGCTGAAGGAAGGTCAGGAGACTGCTGTCCCAGCTTCCCAGGGCGGTGGCGTCGAACTCCACCGCCCTGGGCGCCGACCTCTGGGCGTCATCTTCCAGCAGGGAGCCGAATCGTGGGATGGTGCGGGCCAGCTTCCAATCCCCGCCCAACTCGACGATGAGTGTTTCGGCCTTCCATCGAACCGCCAGCGTCCGGCTGGTCAAGGCAGCTCAACCCCCTCGGGCTGCCTCCACTCCGTAGTCATCGGGGGAGGCGGATGCCGATGAGGAATTGGTGTTCCCGGAAGGCGTTCACTCCGCGGTGCTGCACGAAGAGTCTCCGGGTGGAATCGCCTGATCCCACATCGAATTCGGCCCCGTACCCGAGATTCACCGTGATGAACTTCCGGCTGGAGAGAGCCGCCCCCGCCTCGACGTAGGGGAAGACCATTCGCTCCGACCCTACATTCCACCCGAATCGGCCATTCACACCGGCCATGAGGGTCGGGGAACCACCGAAGAGGCCGAAGGTCACATCCGGGATGATGTCCACGGGGATGGACTCACTCACGATACCCAGGTCCCCTCGTACCCCCAGGAGCAGCTCTCCCGGAGACACCTGGGCTCCCGTGTAGGGCATGAGCGCATTCAGGCGCCGCCCGGCGATGCGCAGTCTCTCCTCCGGTTCCTCCGGAACCACGGTGGGGTCCGGACGCACGGGCACTCCTGGCCGGATCCCGGCGCGCTCAAGCTCCCGCCGGACCGCCTCGCTGACCAGGGCGTCTATCTGGCCGGGCTGAATGCCCAGGGTGTCGACGCGGACGGTTGTGTCCGGGGCCGCCCGGGCGTACTCCGGCCCGTAGCGGAGAATGATCTCGCCCACTTCGGGGACGGGTACCAGGATGGTCCGGGGTGCAGGCAGCGTATCCGCCACGGCCACGGCTGGGCGCGTCGGGACCTCGGCCACCCGCTCCGGATCCTCACCCCGCCTCAGGCGCTCATTCTCCGCGCGGAGAGCCTCCAGTTCCCGCTCAAACCTTGCCCGATCGGGATCGGTGGGGGTCGGGGCTGCTCTCGGACGCGGCCGGGCGCCCAGCGCCACCGAGACACCGGCGCTGTACTGCCAGTTGGCCACCAACTGGTCCGGCGACGTCACGTCCCCGATCTCTTCATCCACCGTCATGAAGAGGCTCCGTGCGCCGAGCTCGATCCGGGTATTGTCGCCCAGACCGATGGCGAAGCCACCCCCCAGCGTCAGGTGGTCCTCCCGGCTACGAGCGACGTCGTCCAGATCCCTGAAGTCATCCTTGAAGTTGATGCGACCGGCCCCCACCAGGAGGAAGGGAGAGATTCCGGGCCCGGTATTGAGCGCGAACTGCAGTTCGGCTCCGTAGCTGTCCAGGTCGTCCCATTCATCGATGTCGTCGTTCACACCGCGCCAGTAGAAGGCCCGGAGTCCCACATTCTGATTCAGATCGATTCCCGCTCGGCCCCCGGCCGTATACTGCCTTGGGAGACGGAGCCGGCTGTCGAAATCGATGCGGGAGACGTAGGGCTCGATGTAGATGCCGGGGAGGATCCCGAAGGTGCCCTCGGTGGCGCGGTAGCCTCCACCCACCGGGAGCCGCAGGCCGGCGCCCACCACCAGGGAGTTCACCAGGCCGTCGTCAGGGACGTCGTCCGAGTCCACGGCCCCGGGAATGAAGGGCGAGGGAAGCCGTGTGGTGAATCGCTCTCCGAACACCTCTCCCCGGGCCCGGTCACCGAGGGCGAAGCTCACGCCCCCGCCGCCCCGCAGGAGGATACGGTCCCTGCGGCCCGCCACATCGTCTTCGGTTCGCAGAACACCGCCCCCACCCTTCACGAACGGCGCGATGGCCCCATGCCCGAAGTTCACCTGGAACTCGGCGCCCAGGAGCTGCAGATCGTAGGATCCGGCGACCTCCGAGCCCTCGGTGGGTTCGAGGCCGTCCCGGATCCCCACGCCATCCTTCCAGGCATAGAAGGGCTGCAGCGAGAAGAAGGGGCCGAAATCGATCCCGACCCGAATCCCCGGCATGCGGGCGTCTTCGAGACCCCAGGCATCGTCCCATCGAAGCTCCTCAAAGGTGGGGAACACCGAATAGCTGACGTCCTGGGCTGTGGCCAGGGCGGGAGGACCGAGGACCGCCAGGAGGGCGGCGACAGGCAGGAGGCGAAGTGCTCCAATGAGAGACCTCGAACGACGATATGTCATGAGAATATATCCATTATACAACGAGTGGACACTGGAAGGCCGTTCCAAGGATACAACGGACAATAAATCTGCCACCGAGGAATGCCTTTTGAAAAACTAGGTAATTAAAATGCGCTAGCCAAGTGTGTGGCAGTCATGCACACGGAAGTTCGGACGATGGGGGAGCCAAGGTCCTATCTTTGAATTTGATCAAAACGTACGAACGAACCCATCGCCCGTTCAGGTGAAAGACGGACTACAGCCGAAGGAGGGGTAGTGGAGGGGGGACCCATCCCTTCGAGGGATGTCCAGAGGGGGGACCGCCCGTGTCCCATCGGGGCACAGCGGACGGGGGAGGCTCAGCTGACGTCGGACTCGTCGTGGTTGTGGACGTATGCCGCAAGCTGCAACCGGGAGTGGAGGGCGAGCTTTTCCATGATGTTCCGCAGGTGACTCTTGACCGTATGGACGGAAATGTGGAGCCGCTTCCCGATGGCTTTGTTGCTGAGACCATCGGCAATGAGGTTGATGACCTCCCGTTCCCGGGGCGTCAACAGCACTCCTTCGCTGTGGATCGTACCGCCCTTGGCTGCCACCTCGCCGGCGATCCTCGAGAAGAGGGTGGCGGTCATCTCGTCCGGTAGCACCTTGAATCCCGACGCCACCGAGCGGATGGTCTTGAGGACGTCATCGAGTCGGGCGTCCTTCATGATGAATCCGGACACACCGGCGCTCACGAACTCCTCCAGCTCCTCATGGGCCGGGAAGAGGTCCATGACGATGATCTTGGCGTCTGGAAAGTCCCTCATGACCCCCCGTGCCACGCGGAGGCTGTCCCCATTCTCGAGCCCCAGGTCGAGAAGGACGACATCGGGACGGCCTTTCAGCAATACGCCGTGGCCGTTTGGCGCCTCGGCCTCCGCCCGGATGCCCGGGGCCTGATTGAGGAACGAGATCAAGGCTTCCCGGACCAACCGATTGTCCTCGATGAGGGCGACGGAAATCACCTCGTCCTCATGGCGGGAAGAATCCGATGTCCCGTCCGCGACGGTGCCGCTTTCGCGCGCTGGGGAGGATTCAGCCATGTGGCGCCTTGCGCTGTGTGAGGAGGGCGGCGTCGAAGGGCGGTGTGGATCGGGACACCGTCCAACGACCCAATGGATCCCATCGGACCATTGTCGCCTACCTTGAAGTTACGATTCGCACTGGAGTTCGTCGAGGGAAGGGCGGAGCTGAGAGCCATGGCAACCCCCTTGGTTTCATCCGCTACATTCCTGGTTCCGAGTCACCGTTGACCGGAACCGAGCGCGTGACGGCAAAGGAAGTCTTGAGCCGGTAGAGCTCGGCCTCCAGGAGTTGGTTCACCTCCAGGTCCTGGTTGGGCTGGTCGCTGACCACGAGGATGTGGGTAATGTCATCTCCGTTGATGAATCGGCCCTCCCAGGTTCGCGCCAGGATACGGGCCTGCTCGTGCCCTTCATCCAGGAGAGCCCCCATGGGTCCCAGGCGATCTCGGTGGACGGGGGGATCCAGAACATAGCCGTAGGCCCAGAAGCTCCGGCGTGGCGGGCTTCCCTCTTCAATGGTCATGCTTCCTCACTTACGGTACTCATGGCACCGTCATGAAGGTGTTGGGGGAGGGATCTACCGGATACGACGCGTCATGCCGGAATCAACGGCGATCCCCCGCCGGATCGGCGAGGGCCCCGAGGGGACCGTTGCACCAATTCGCCCATTGAATCATGGCCGGATGCAAGGGGTGGGACCATCGCGCGTCGGTATGTCATCCCCGTCTCACTCCGACGAACGATAGACTCGGGAGTGTCGGCACCGCGACCCGGTCACGCCCCTGCGCCAGCCGGGGCGGGAGCCTCCACCAACTCGGAGCTGTAGAGGCTGTTTCCCTCCGGATCCTCATCGAACCGGTGCAGCTTCCGCACGGCGAGGTAGAGGAACGGCGTGTCCAGGAGCGCCGCCAGGAACTTGAAGAGGTAGGAGTTCACGATGAGGATGAACAGCGCCCCCAGCCCGGTGACATTGTCTCCCAGGTTTCCTGAGAAGTAGAGGATGGAGAGGATGACGGTGGAGTCCACAAGCTGACTGATCATGGTGGACCCATTGTTCCGGAGCCACATGTGCCGCCCGTTGGTGAACCGCTTCCAGAAGTGGTAGAGCCGAACGTCGATGGTCTGGGAGGTGAGATAGGCGATCATGCTCCCGATGGTGTTGCCCACCATGAACCCGTACACCCCGTCGAAGAGGGTCTCGCCTCCGCTCACCCCGTCGGTGTTGGGCAGGTAGAAGTTCACCGTCATGATGGCCAGCATGAAGACGTTCATGAAGAAGCCCACCCACACCAGGAGCTGGGCCTTACGCCGCCCGAAGAGCTCCGACACCAGGTCGGTGACGAAGAAGGTGAAGGGGAAGGCCACCAGCCCCACCGGAATGGTCATGGCGTAGACGTTCCCGTCGCGCACCAGCGACGGGACGAAGCCCATGAACCAGTCGGGGATGGTGAACTGGAAGAGGGTGGCGAACTTGGTAGTGCCGATGATGTTCCCCATCACCAGCGCCGTCAGGAAGACGGCGCAGAGGGTCAGGAAGAGGGCGTCACGGCGGAAGGCGAACTCCCGGGATTCGGCCGAAGGGTCTGCCTGCGGAGCCCATGCTTCGGGGCGGCGGGGGGGATGTTGGGTGGCCTCTGGCATGGCGGGGAGGTCGTTCGGGTTGACGAATGGACGGGGACGGGGGCGCTGGAGTGGTCCACGCCACCGGCAGAGCGGGAACGTGGTTCAAAGACGCCCACAAGTTCCACCCCTCCCACCTGCGTTCTCACTACCGCCGGACCCCTCGGCCTTTCAGGTTGCTTTCGCAGGGCAAAGGGAAGCGCTATTCTGACCCCGCCAAAAACCAACCTGATCCAGAATGGGAGGCAAGATCATGTCCCCGGCACATGATCGATCTGTTCAACCAGGGCGTCCTCGAATGCATAGGGCACGTCCGAGCCTGACCGTCCCATGACGCCCTCGCCGGACACCACCCGGCTCCTCCTGGACGCCCGCAGGGGAGACCGATCTGCCTTCGACGGACTCTACGCCCACCTCTATGACGAGCTGAACGAGCTGGCCCGTCAGCGGCTCGCCCGCTTCCGTCCGGGCCAGACCCTGGACACCTCCGCACTGGTCCACGAGGCCTACCTCCGGTTGGTGGACCAGACCCGTGTCGAGCTCCAGGACCGGGACCACTTCCTGGCTCTGGCCTCCCGGGCCATGCGCTTCATCGTGGTGGATCACGCCAGGGCGCGGAGCGCCGACAAGCGGGGAGGAGGCGCCGCGCTCCTGACGCTGGACCGGGTGCCGGTGGCCGCCGGTGCCGGCGAGGAAGCGGACGATGTCATGGCCCTGGATCAGGCTCTGGCCTCTCTCGAGCGGATGGATCCGAGGCTCGGGCAGGTGGTGGAACTCCGGTTCTTCGGCGGCCTCACCCACGAGGAGGTCGCCCGCATCACCGGGCGCTCCGTCCCCACCGTGAAGCGGGATTGGATCCGGGCCCGGGCCTGGCTCTACCGCTTCATGACGGCGGAGGGATGACGTGTCTCCATCGGCCCCCCTTCCCCCCGACCCGCAGGAGGTGGACCGCCTCTTCGACCGGGCCCTGGACCTTCCTCCGGAAGAGCGTCGCCCCTTCCTGGAGGCCGCCACCCACGGGAATCCTGCGCTGATGCGGGAGGTGGAGGCGCTCCTGGCCGCCTCCGAGGTGGCCGAGGGGGCGCTGGGCGAATCGGTGGGGGACTTCGCCGGCGCGCTTCTGGACGATCTGACCGAGCGGCTGGCCACCGACGACGGGGCCATGGCCCCGGGCTCGCGGGTGGGCGCCTGGGAGATCGAGGGGGAGCTGGGGCGGGGCGGGATGGGGGTGGTCTACCTGGCCCGGCGCGCCGACGGAGCCTTCCACCGCCAGGTCGCCCTGAAGGTGGTGAAGCGGGGAATGGATACCGACGAGATTCTCCAGCGCTTCCGCTATGAGCGCCGGATCCTGGCGGGCCTCACCCACCCCAACATCGCCCGCCTCCTGGACGGAGGCGCCACCGACGACGGGCGCCCCTACCTGGTGGTGGAACGGGTGGAAGGCCGTCCCATCGACCGCTACGCCCAAGAGGAAGGGCTGGATGTGGAGGCCCGGCTCGCCCTCTTCCGGGAGGTTCTGGCGGCTGTGGATCATGCCCACCGAAGCCTCGTCGTGCATCGCGATCTGAAGCCCTCCAACATCCTGGTGGAGGCCGACGGAACGGTGAAGCTCCTGGACTTCGGCATCGCCAAGGTCCTGGCCTCGGATGGGGAGATGACGGCTCCAGCCACCCGGACCGCCGTCCGCATGCTCACCCCGGAGTACGCCGCTCCGGAGCAGCTTCGGGGCGATCCCATCACCACGGCCACCGACGTGTACGCCCTGGGCCTCCTCCTCTCCCGTCTCCTCACCGGAAGCGCACGGGGCGATCTGGAGCGGATCCTCCTGCGGGCCCTGGAAGAGGATCCGGCTCGCCGCTATCCCTCTGCGGCGGCACTGGATGAGGACATCCGCCGCCACCTGGCCCACGAGCCCATCCTGGCCCGGGGCTACAGCGCCGTGGACCGGGCCGGTCGGTTCCTTCGTCGCCACCGGTTGGGGGTGGCCGTGGCCGCAGCCGTGGTGCTCCTGGTGGGCAGCTACGGGGTTACCCTCCGGATCTCCGCCGACCGCCTGGAACGGGAGCGCGCCCTCACCGCTCTCGAGGCGCGGCGGGCGGAAGGGGTCACCGAGTTCCTGGTGGGGCTCTTCCAGGATCCGGGTCTCCAGGGGACCGCCGGCGATACCCTCACGGCCCGGGCCCTCCTGGATCGTGGGGCCCGGCGGATCTGGAACGAGGATGGCCCTTCCCTGGATCCGGACACCCGGGCGGCGGCCCTGGTAGCGCTGGGACGGGCGTACCGCGGTCTCGGCAACAGCGACCTCTCCATCCCCATCCTGGAGGAGGCGGTGGCCCTTCGCCGGGCCGGCGGCGCTCAGGGAGGTTCGCTGGTGGAAGCCCTCGAGGCCCTGGCCGGTGCCCGCAGTGAAGCCCGTCACTTCACCGCCGCCGACTCCCTCTATCGCCAGGTCATGGAACTGGCGGGGCCGGTACCCGACTCCCTCCGGCTCGCCTTCCTCATGGTCTCCCACGCCGGCGTCATCCGCGACCTGGGCCGCCCTGATTCGACGCTGACTCTCACCCGGGCGGCGGTGGAGCTCTTCGACCGCCATGCCCCCGACGACCACCCTGGCCGGGCCGGGTTCTTCCACGATCTGGGCTATGCCCAGCGGGGGGTGGGAAACCTGGAAGAGGCCGCCGACGCGTACCTCCGTTCCCTGGAGCTCCGGCGCGCTCACGCCGATCCCGACAGAGTCCGGATCGCTCGTTCCCTGAACAACCTGGGGGTCGTGTTCCGGGAGCTCGGTCGTTTCCACGAGGCGGAGGCCACCTTCCGGGAGGCGTGGGAAACGGCGTCCACCGAGCTGGGCCCCGAACACCCGCGCACCACGGTAAAGGGGATGCATCTGGCGCAGGAGTTGGAGCGCCGAGGAGGATCCACGGAGGCCGAGGCCATCCTTCTCGGGCAGGTGGAAGCGGTGCGGGAGCGATGGGGTGCCGGCCACTGGAGCGTGGGTCAGGGTCATGTGCGGCTCGGCGATCTCCTCATGAACTACCGGGGCGATCCCCGGGCCGCCGCCCTCCACTACCGGGAGGCGGCACGGATCTTCACCATCGCCCTGGGTCCTGATCACGAGTGGACCCTGAGCGCCCAGGGGACGCTGGCCCGGGTGGAAGAGGAGGTGCGCCTGGCGGCGGGGCCCTAGTGCCCGGTGATCCACTCTTCGGCCGGATTCCGATAGGGAAGAGGAAGGCTGCACGTCTTGCCCACTCTTCCGCCAGCCCGGAACCGCCGTCATGCCCACGCCAACCCGTACATCGCGCCCAACGGTAGTCGCCTTCCTCCCGGTTCTCCTGGGACTCCTCCTCCTGCCCGCGCTGGAGCCCCTGGGCCTCCACGCCCAGGACACCCGCCGGACTCCGACCCTCACCCGGACGGGAGAGGTGGAGGCACTTCCCCTCACATCGATCCGGGCCGGCGCCGTTTCCGCCGAGGCCGCCGCGCGGGAGTTCCTGCGTTTCACCACCGTGGACGCGCCGCACCTGGCCCGGATCCTTCACTCGGCGGACCACCCTCCCCGGGAGATCGAGGCAGCTCTCCGTCAGGTGCTCCGGGTTCCGGCGGCGGAGGCGCAGCTCATGGTGCGGGAGGCCGCGGCTACCCCCCTGGTCATGGACCGGGATCCCGGGATGATCCGGGGGCAGGCCGTGGACTTCTGCGTGGACCGGATGGGTAACCTCTTCCAGTGCCCCGCCGGAAGCCCCATCACCGGAGCCACGGTCCCCGGGAGCATTCCCGCCACCTCCATGAACTGGAGCGGCGTGACGCTCTCGCCGGCCAACGACGCCCCTGCCGGAGGTGTGCTGGTGATCCGGCCGCCGGCCTCCGCGGTGCTCCCGGCGGTGGAGGTCCGCTTCGGCGATCAGCCCCTCCCGATCCTCAGCGCCTCGCCCTCGGAGGTCCAGGTGGGGCTTCCCTTCCAGGGCGGCGAGCGGTCCCTGGTCATGGTCAACCTGGACAACGGACTCATGGGCACCCTCGAGCCCACCTTCCGGGTGCGGGAGGCGGGCTTCCTGGACGGGATCCCGGCCCATTCCCAGAGCCACGAATGGGCCACCAGCTACCTTCTGGGGCGGGTCAGCCATCTGGTCTACTCCGACGCCCTGGGGCCGGCGTCCCAGCACCGGAACGCCTTCCGCCACCAGATGCTGGACTGGGGGATGTGGGGCGTGGAGTTTGTGGAGGATCGGGATCGGCACGTGATGGCGGCGGTGGTGTGGGGCCGGGATCTGGTCCTGGTGGTCTTCCGGGGCTCGGAGCAGCACACCACCGCCCACTGCTTCCTGGAGATGGTGGCCGGCGGGATCTGCGCTGGGCTCCCCACGAACTGGATCACGAACCTGAGCTACCGTCCCCTGCAGCCCCGCTCGGCCTGGGGGCCGGGAGTCGCCATCCATCCCGGGTTCGGCGACGCCCTGGACCTGGTGCACGGGGGCATTCGGGATCGGGTCACCGAGGTGCTGACCCCGGAGCGGCGCCTCTTCATCACGGGACACAGTCTGGGCGGAGCGCTGGCCACCCTCTTCGCCTTCCGCGCCGCGGCCGTGGACGGGCTGCCGGTGCAGGGGGTCTATACCTTCGGCGCCCCCCGGGTGGGCAATATCCCCTTCGCCGACGGGTACGAGGCGCTGCTGGGCTCCCGCACGCACCGGTGGCAGAATCGCTCCGACCCGGCCCCGGCCGTCCCCCCGGGGCAGCCCTTCCAGCTTGCCACGACGCCCCGGCAACTCGCCACGGACGACCACACGATGGCTGGCACACCGGGTTCGTATCTCACTCGGATCTTCCCCAATCTCCCCACCTCCGTCCGGGATCAGGTGCCCCCGCCGCCCACCACCCCATGAGCCGACGCATGACGAGTCGTGGCCGCCCCGTGGCCAACCTCATGACGAACCGGCGACAGGCTGTGGGTTCGGGGAAACCGGATTCCGTACGTGCTGGACCTGCAGGTCGAGGCGCTGAACCTGGGGCGTCTCGCCGCCCTCATGAATTCGTCCGCCCCTGGTGGCTCTGATTTCCACTCCGGTAAAGGACCCTGACCCCTGATGAAGCCGATTCCTTCCATCCTCCCCTCCGTTCTCCCCCCTGCGCTCTTGGGGGCCATCCTCATCCTCGGTTCCCCGTTCCGGGCGCAGGCCCTTCAGACCCCGGATCCGTGGGAGGGCGCCTTCCAGGGCGACGGCCTCACCCTGGTGCTCCGGGCGGCCGGAGGCGGGGCGTACGAGGGAGAGGCCCGGGAAGGCATCTTCCGCTTCACGGTGGAAGGCCGGGTCTCGGGAGGCGCCCTCGAGGGGAGCTATGCCCTCTGGGGGACGAGGTCACCTTTCCGGGCCGAACTGGACGGGGACCGGATGACGGTGAACGCGGACGGTGACATCTACGTGCTGGCCCGGGAGGGCACGGCGGGGCTGCCGGCTTCCGGCGCCGTCCTCTCAACGCCCCCCGCCGCCGATGAGGTGGATGATCCTGCGTGGGGACTGCGCTTCCGGATCCCCACCGGGTGGCAACTGGCCCAGCAGGATGAGGAGAGCTGGGTCCTGGGATCCACCTCCCTTCCAGGTCTTGTCCTGGTCTGGGAGCTGGAACTCGGGACGCTGGCGGAGCTCCGGGCCGTGGTATCGCAGGAGATCGTGGACGACGGGATCCGCCTGTCGCCCCGGGGGTCCGCCCAGGAGGTGGGCCAGGACGCCCTCGGCGTCGAGGTGGAAGGGACGCTCGGTGACGCCCAGGTCCGGGGGTACGCCGTGGGGGTCATCTCTCCCCATGGGCCCGGCGTCACCATCCTGGCCGTGACGGAGCCCGAGCGGTACGAGGAGGGACACCGAAGGGCGGCTCGGGAACTGGCCGAGAGTGTGCGCTTCCGCCCCCCACCCGTGTTCGGTGACCAGGCCTGGTGGCAGAGCACTCTGACCGGGCAGCGGCTGGCCCGCCTCACCCGTACCTCCAGCGCCGGTGCCGGGGGGAGCACGAGCCGAACGGTGGTCACCCTCTGCCGGGACGGTCGCGCCGGATACCTCTACACCTACCAGATGTCCATGAGTGTGCCCGGGGTGAGCGCCAGCGACAGCAGCCGGGACGAGGGCGAGGGCCGTTGGGAGGTGGTGCAGCGGGGCGGAGGCCACGTTCTGGTCATGGCGCTGAACGACGGACGGGTGCTGGAGTGGTCCCTCTCCTACCAGAACGACCGGATCCACCTGGACGGGCGCGAGTTTCTGCGGGACGAGCCGGTCTGCTGAAGAGGCACTCACCCAATGCGAGAAACTCTTCATTTAGTGTCTACGAACGGCACCGTTGAAGGGTTGGTCCCGGCAAATCCCGGGAAACTCTTCAAGGTGTTTGGTCTCAAAAAATGCTCGTAGACTTACCCGGCATAATCCCGGGAAATCCTTCGAGCATTTTTCAGGGGTCCGTTCGTTGTAGAGTTTTCCGGTTGGGGAACGAATATCCCCCGTCCCAACCCCGGCCGCGCCCCGCGAGGGACGAAGCGACTGCGCCAGGGAGGCGGCGACTGCGCTTTGGACGGCTCCCCCCCTCGACTCCCCCATTTCGTGGGTGCTTCCTGCGCTTGCCCGGCACAGGGGTGGAGGTCTACCGTTGCCGGATTGCACCGATGGGTGCAGCAGAACAGTGACCCCAAATCTCCTCACCATGACCACACCCGTCCCGGCGACCCGCCGCTCGTTCCTGATGGGGCCTATGGGCCTCCTGATGGGGCCTCCGGCCCTCCTCCTCGTCCTCCTGGTGGCGGCCTGCGCCCCCGACGAGCCCCCTCGCACCGCCACCCCCGCATCGCCCGCCGGCGCTCCCACTACCTCACCGGAAGGGTGGACCCCCGAGGGTGTCGGGATGCTCATTGAGGACGGCCAGGCCCAGGTGGTGGAGGCCTTCGCCGACTCCACCGGGTGGATCCGGGAGCGCCTCTGGGTCGAGACCTCCATCGACTCGGACGGTGACGGCCGCCCCGACCGGATCCATGTGAGCGTGGTGCGTCCCGCCACGCCCGAAGGCGTGCGCCTCCCCGTCATCTACGAGACGAGCCCCTACTACGCCGGCACCGCCTCGGTGGCCGAGATCATGTGGGACGTGGAGCACGAGCTCTATACCGATCCGCCCCCCCGGGGCCCGCAGCCATTCGTGGAGCACCGGGGCGACCGGGGAGGGATCTCCAACTCCCACGTCTCGACCTGGGTCCCCCGGGGGTTCGCCGTGGTCCACTCCGAGGCGCCGGGGACCGGGATGAGCGAGGGGTGCCCAACCATGGGCGGGATCAACGAGAGCCTGGCACCGAAGGCGGTGATCCAGTGGCTCACCGGCGAGGCCCGGGGATTCACCTCCCCCGACGGCGACGAAGAGGTGGTGGCGGAGTGGTCCGCCGGACGGGTGGGGATGACCGGCACTTCCTTCAACGGCACCCTCCCCCTGGCGGCGGCGACCACGGCGGTGGAGGGGCTCGAAGCCATCATCCCCATCGCCCCAAACACCTCGTACTGGCACTACTACCGCTCCTACGGCCTGGTCCGCTCTCCCGGCGGCTACCTGGGCGAGGACATCGACTCCCTCTACGACTTCGTCTTCTCCGGGCCGGAAGACCGTCGGGACTACTGCAATACCGTGGTCCGGGAGGGAGAACTCCTGGCCAACCTGGACCGGGTCACCGGGAATTGGAGCGACTTCTGGGCCTCGCGGGACTACGCCCTGCAGCTCGATTC
>REEG01000149.1 GCA_007695195.1 Gemmatimonadales bacterium
CCCGGGCGGGCGGCAGGAGACATTCCGATGCTGAAGCACGTAGCTCGTTCCAGGTTCCACATCCACGCGGGCCGTCTACTGGCTCTGCTGGCCTTCCTTCTTCTCCTGGGCTCTCCCCTGGGAGCCCAAACCGCCGGGTCCGAGGCGGGCACCCTCCGCGGCCAGGTCCTCGACACCAGCGGGGCCCCCATTTCGTCCGCTACCGTTCGGGTTGTGCCGGACGGTCCTGGGGCACTGAGCGACGCGGCGGGCCGTTTTACTGTTCGTGATGTGCCCGCCGGGGCGGTCCAGCTGCGGGTGGAGCGGCTGGGCTTCCGCTCCACGGAGTTCTCCGTGGACGCTGCCACGGCCGGAGCGCTTGAGATTGTCCTCGAGTCATCGCCCATCGCGGTGGAGGGGGTTGTCACCACAGCCACCCCCACCGGAAGCGGCGCCAGCTATCAGGCGGTTCAGGCCTTCAACACCGAGCAGTTGCGTCGCCTCTCCGGGACCTCGCTGGGTGAGATGCTGGATGGACAGCCCGGCCTGTCGTCCCGCTCCTTCGGCTCGGCCACGGCTCGCCCCATCATCCGGGGCTTCGACGGCGAGCGCCTCCTCGTTCTTGAGAACGGGGAGCGGATGGGGCACATCCAGGAGACGGCTCCCGATCACGCCATCACCCTGGATCCCATGGCCAGGGACCGCCTGGAGGTGGTGCGGGGACCGGCGAGCCTTCTCTACGGCTCCTCAGCGCTGGGCGGGGTCGTGAACATCCTGAACCGGGACGCGCCGGACACATGGGCTCCTGGTCTTCAGGGTGGTGTTTCCATGCAGGGGGCCAGTATGAATGAGATGCGGGCCGGCTCCGGGCGCGTGATTCACGGGTGGGATCGTATCGGCGTGTCCGGTCGCTTCACCTACCGGGAGGCGGGGGATGGGCGCACCCCCACCGAGATCATCCCCAACTCCCAGACCCAGACCTTCTCCACCGCCTTCGGAGTCGGAATGAACACGGACCGGTTCCAGGGTGGCTGGTCGGTGTCCTACCACGACAATGACTACGGCGTCCCGGAGTTCGGAGTCGAGACCGAAGAGGGGGAGTTCGTGGAGGCCCAGCCCGACATGGAGGTGCGCATCGACCGGATCAATACGCAGGCCCGGGGCACGTGGGAGCTGGACCGTTGGGTCGAGGCTATCGACTTCCGCACCAGCTTCTCCCGTTCTCTGCAGGAAGAGGGGGAGCCGGGCGTGCCGGCGGAGGAGCTGGAGTTGGAGATCGACACCCGGTTCTCTTCGTCCACGGTGATGCTCCGGCACAACCCCGTGGCCTTCCTGGATGAGGGGGTCTTGGGGCTGAATTTTCTCCGGAAGGACCAGGGGGTGGAGGGGCTTGAGGCCTACTTCCCCGGCGAGACCCTCACCTCGCTGGCGGTCTTCACCTTCCAGGAAATTCCCCTGGGTGCCCGTAGCCGCCTCCAGGTAGGGGGACGGTTGGAGCAGGAATGGCTGGAGACCCGGACGAACCAGTTCTTTGGCGATGCCGATATGCGTCAGGACAACGAACTCCAGGTTTCCTGGTCGATGGGTGTGAACACCCAACCTATTCCCGGATTGGAGATCGGAACCCAGTTGGCCCGGGCGCACCGCAATCCCACGGTGCTGGAGCGGTACGCCAACGGCTGGCACGCCGGTGCCACCCGGGTCGAGCTTGGCGCCACCCGGGAGCCGGGTGATCCTCGCCTCGAGAGCGAAGTGGGGCACGGACTCGACCTTTTCACCCGGTTCGGCACCGAGCGCTTCCGCATTGAAGTGGCGGGTTTCTACAACAGAATCGATAACTACGTGGCCCTTGAGACAATGCCGGCCGACTGCGGGGATATCGAATACCGGGTCCGGGCGGATCGAGAGTTTCCTGCCTGCGTGCGCTTCTTCAGCGCCGACGCGGAGATGTTGGGGGGCGAGGCGACGCTGGACGTTCTCCTGACCGATGATCTGCGGGCACGGGTCGTGTCGGACTTCGTTCGAGGCACCCGGCGCGATGGCGACCAGGATCCCCTCCCGTTCATTCCGCCCTTCCGGACGTCGCTGGAGTTGGAGCGGGAGTGGGGGCGCGCCTCCTTGGGGGGCACGTTCCGCTGGGTAAACAGCCAGACGCGGGTGCCGGCCGATGAGTTGCCCACCGACTCCTACACTCTCATGGGGCTGAACGGGACCTGGGCTGTGGACCCGCAGGGACAGCACCGGATCAGCTTCACTGTGGACAACCTCCTGGACAGCAGCTACCAGGATCACCTCCCGGTGGTGCGGCGCTTCCCGGCGCCGGTATCGCCGGACAACCCGGCCCGTTTCGACATGCCCGGTCGGAACATCACCGTCTCCTACCGCTGGATGTTCTGAGTAGCAGCGAAGGCGGGAAGGCGGCGCGGTTTGACTGCCGCCGGATGGTCGGCGGTCCCGCGGCCCCCTGAGGGGGGCTGCGGGGCCGTCTTCCTTATCCCCTCCCGAGGAAGTCGTCGGGGTCGTCCAAACTGGCGCTCCGTAGCGTTGCCGATGCCTTTCTGCAGGGGCCCGGCCGGGCCGGCAGCGGGGCAATCTCGGTTCAGTGCCTGGTATTTGCCCCCAAGAAGGTGCCAAACGCTGAACGGAGGTCCCGATATCCCGGTCCGTTCACAGTTCGGGACCTATACGGTTACCTTCACTGAACAGACAGCGGCGCAGTCACGGCGGATTTAGCAAAGGTGACCATGGGGGTTGCCTCTGCTGAACGCGCTCCGAAAATGCCCCGTCCGTTCAGCGTTTGGCACCCGTCCGAGTTCCCCGAAGTATCCTGCCTCCGCGCTGATCCCCTGCCTCCAGGCTGATCCCCTGCCTCCGCGCTGATCCCCTGCCTCCAGGCTGATCCCCTTCCCTCGGGGCTGAACTCATCCCGTGGGCCGATCGGCTTCGTCGGTTCAGAAGTGCCTGTTGCTGCCCCTCGGCGTTTGTTCTGGATTGCTGTTGGCGGGGCTCGGAGGAGGGGCGCACCTCTTCACGAGCCCCTCCTCTCGTCCCGCGCACCTACCGATTCCCACGCACACATCTTTGGATGGTGACCTTCCACCGGTGCCTCATTACCAACACGCTCCCGGAACAAACGCCCAGGGGTCCAATGCCAGGATGCACGCCCCT
>REEG01000020.1 GCA_007695195.1 Gemmatimonadales bacterium
CCACCCCAACCCCCGGCCCACCCCAACCCCCGGCCCATGCCCAACCCCGACCCCCACCCCGCGTCCATCCCCACCCCGGACCCGGAGTTTCACGTCATCGTCTTCGGTGCGACCGGTTTCACCGGTCGACTGGTGGCGGCGCACCTGTTGGAAACATACGGGGTCGAGGGAGGGCCCGGCGGCGCCCCCGCTCCCCCAGCCGGCATCGCCCCCGCTAAGGGAGTCCCCCCCCGCCTCCGCTGGGCCCTGGCCGGTCGCAGCCGGGAGCGCCTCGAAGCGATTCGCGCGGAGCTGGGCGCACCGGACACCCTCCCCCTGGTGGTGGCCGACGCCTCGGACCCGGCCTCCCTGGCCGCTATGGTCCGCCGCACCGCAGTGGTCATCACAACCGTGGGGCCCTACGCCCGCTACGGCGAACCGCTGGTGGCGGCGTGCGCCGAGGCGGGCACCGACTACGTGGACCTTTCCGGCGAGCCGGTCTGGATGGCGCGCATGATCGAGCGCCACAGCGCCCGGGCCCGGGAGACGGGCGCCCGCATCGTCTTCTCGTGCGGCTTCGATTCGCTCCCCTTCGACCTCGGGGTCCGCCTGGCCCAGGAAGAGGGGGAGCGCCGCCTGGGCGCCCCCATCCGCCGGGTGCGGGGTCGAGTCCGCCGGGTCCGGGGCACCCTCTCCGGCGGCACCATCCAGAGCCTCATGGTGAGTGTGGACGAGGCCCGCTCCGATCCCGAAGCCCGGCGCCTCATGGGGAACCCCTACGCCCTCACCGAGGGATTCCGCGGCCCCCGCCAACCCCGCCTCCGGGGCCCCGCCCGGGATCCGGTGACGGGGGAGTGGATGACGCCCTTCCTCATGTCGGGGATCAATGTGAAGAATGTGCACCGCACCCAGATGCTCCTGGGGCATCCGTCGGGCGAGGACTTCCTCTACGAAGAGACCCAGTGTACGGGAACCGGGGTGCGGGGGCGGCTCCGGGCGTCGGCGGTCCACCTCCTGGTGCGGGGGCTGGTGCTGGGGGTGGCGCTCCGCCCCACCCGGCGCCTCCTGGAGCGGTTCGTGCTCCCGGCACCGGGGGAAGGGCCGGACGCCGAGGCCCGGGAGGCGGGGTTCTACGAGCTCCTCTTCCAGGGCGAGACGGCGGACGGCGAGACGGCGGACGGAGGCGCAATCCAGGTGCGGGTGGGGGCGCCGGAAGATCCGGGGTACCTCTCCACCTCGCGGATGCTGGCGGAGAGCGGTGTCGCCCTGGCACAGGAGGTGGACCGGAGCCGGACGCCGGGAGGCATCTGGACGGCGGGATCGGCGCTGGGGCTTGAGCTTCTGCCGCGGCTGAAGGAGCGGGCGCGGCTGGAGGCGGAGGTGGTGGAGCCGGGTGGGGAAGGGAAGCGCTGACGGCGCCGCCCGTCAGCCGAAGATGTCGTCGGCCATGGCCTGGCGCGACTCGGCGTCGGCGGTGGTGGCGGAGGGGTCGCAGGTCTCGGCGTGGGCGCCGGTGGGGGTGGCCTCGCCGGGCTCGTCGTCGCCCTCGGGGATGACGAAGCCGTAGCGCTCCAGCGTCCCCATGAGGAGGACAAGGCGCTGCTCCACGTCGGCCAGCACGTCGGAGGCGTGGCCGATGCGCTGAGAGGTGATGTCCTGGAACTGCAGGTGCTGCATGATCTGGTGGAGCTCGTCTCGCAGCCGGTCCCGGGTGTCTTCGGGATCGGTGGCGGGGGGATGGGCCCCGTTGGACTGGGCCCCGTTCACCGTGCCCTCGTCGGGCGCCTCGATGGAGATCAACTCCAGTTCGTCCACCAGCGCCAGACTCCGTTCGAGTCCGTCCAGCATATCCGTGGTGGCCATCTCCGTATGGGAGCTCACCTCCTGGAGGGTGGCGTTCATATGCTGGAGCCGGGTTACCTCGGCTCGCTGGAGCACGCCTCGGGTCTCCCGGAGTCCTTCCAGGATTCCGGCCAGCTCCCCGTACGATTCGGCGAGGAAGAGGGCCAGGCGTTGCAGGGGGGTGCGGAGCTCTTCCTGCTGCAGCCCCATCCCGAGGGTGGGTGCGGGTCCCGGGCTGGGCTCCGCGCGGTCGTCCGCCTCATCTTCGAGGACGGACCCCGGAGCCAGGTCCCCTACGGTTCCAAGGGACTCAAGCGTCCGGGCCACGGCGCGCAGCGTTTCGTGCGTATCGGCCAGGACCTCTTCCCGGGACGGGTTGCGTACATCGGTGCTCATGCCGCCCCCTTCACCTTCTCCAGCACGGACTCGATCTTCTCCTTCAACACCTGGGGGGTGAACGGCTTCACCACGTAGTTGTTCACCCCGGCCTGGGCGGCCTGGACGATATCGTCCCGGACGCTCCGGGTGGTGACCATGAGGATGGGGAGGGAACTGGTATCGGGGCTCGAGCGGATGGCGCGGACCATGTCCAGGCCTCCCATGACGGGCATGTTCCAGTCGGTGATGACAAACTCCACCGATGCGTCCAGAACCTCGAGCCCCTCCTCTCCATTGCCCGCCTCCACGATATCGGAATATCCGATCCGCTTGAGCGAGTTCACCACGATCCTCCGCATGGTGGGGGAATCGTCGACGACGAGGAATTTCACGATGGCCTCCGTCCGCTCGGGGGCGGGGTGGCGCCGCTCAGGGGGCGGCTCAGAAGGTCAGGTCACCGGACTCAAGGATCCGTCGGGCCACACTCTCCGCCATCTCGGCGGAGTCGTAGGTCCCGTCCTGGATCCGAGCGCGAATTTCGTCCATCTGCCGTGAGGGGGTGCGGGCGGCTCGTTCCGAGGCGACCCCGGCGGCCAGGGCCTGACTGCGCCCTTCTTCCGAGATCTCCACACGATCGGCGGCTACGCCTTCAGCCACCTGACTGGCAGGGGTGACCCGGCTCTCCTTCGCCTTGTTCGTTTCCTCGACCTGCTTCCCGGTGAGGAAGCTGGTGAGGATAGGCTGGATGTTCATGATCCGGGTCCTTGCGCAAGTGACAACAGGGTCCTGCTCCTTGTAGTATCGACCGGTCGTAGCCGGATCTTTACTCGGCGGCTCGGGCGGCGGCCTCGTCGGGGCTTCCCGCGGCGGCGCCAGTGGCGGTGCCGGCGGCGGTGGCCTCGGCGGCCTGTACCCAGGCGTCGTGGAGGGGGGT
>REEG01000019.1 GCA_007695195.1 Gemmatimonadales bacterium
CCGCCGCTGTTGTCGTAGTAGAGACGCGCCGACTGGGAGAGAGGAGCCAGCGGATCGGGTTCCGGCTCAGGGGGAGGTGGAGGGGCCGGAGCCGAACCTCGACATCCACCCAGCGCCAGGGCGGCCAGGATGAGCATGCTCCAGAGAAGGAGGCCGGAGAGGGACCGGGCGTCCCGGCGGGCGATAGTGGACGGATTCATCATTGTACGATCCTGGAGGCGCATCGAAGGTCTCGCATGAAGTCGGCACGGAAGACCGGAAGGCCGCGAGGGAGGCTCAACTCGGCGGTGACGTTGATCTGTTGACCGGGCACGGCCCACTGCAGGCGGTATCGGCCATCCCCTGCACCTTCCCAGTTGGCCCGCCCGAACAGGCGAAAGAGGGACCATGGACCTGAGGGGGCGTCCAGCAGGGTGACGTCACTCCCACCCAGTACTCCCGAGATTCGGACATGGTCGGCCCGGGAGCCCTGCCAGACGAAGGTCTGGGCCGCAGCAATGGTGCGGGTGAATCGCTGCGTTTGCCCATCAATGGATACTACGATCTCGGGAAGATCATCCGAGGTGTCCGGACGAAGGGCGAAAACCACCTCCGGACTGGAGCCCCGGTCGCCGAAGAAGGCCCTGGAGATCTCCGCCGCCTGGTTGAAGAAGGCGAGGAATTCCGCCGTGGGTCTCGGTGAGGCATCCGGAGCGGCAACGAAGCGGTTGCCCTGGCGGGCCATGAGGTTGCGACCCACGTCTTCGTAAAACGTCCACAGAGCGCCGGTCTCCGGGGCGAAGAGGGCCTCCATGTCGTCCATTCGAGCTTCAGCGGAGGAGGTCCGGTCGAAGGGGAACTGCGCCAGGACAGGTGTGAATGCGCTGCAGAACGCCTGTCCGCGAGCGTTGACCTGGGCAGCAGGAAGGCGGGTGACCAGGGCCTCACTGAGTTGGATGGGTGCCTCCAGAAGGCGCTGGACCTCCGCGGCCGCGACCCGAGCCTCTCCTTCCACGCTGAAGCCCTGCGCCAACTGCCGGACGGAGCGTCGCGCCTGATCCGCATTGGCCGAAGCCGCGCCCATGGCCTGATCGCGCTGGGCTCCGGCCGCCCCGGCCAGTTGATCCATGTTCCCCTGGAGATCGCCGAGGCTGCCGACCCAGTCCTGGTTCGGGTCCGAGACGAACCGGTCCCGGATCTCCGGAGGTGTCGCCTCGTGAACCGGTTGGAAGGCCGGCCTGATGCGCGCCGAGTCCACCGCCGTATTCCGGGCCACGGTCGCCAGGACCTGCAGGACCGGAGACTGGTTTCCGGCCAGGACGTCGAGTCGCCGTGCGGCGTCGGCCACACTCCCGAAGCCCGGCACCGTGGCGGCGCGAAGGAATTGTTGCCACTGCTCCACATACTCGGTCACATACCGGTCCCGGAGCTCCTGACCGAGGCGGTCCCGGTCCGCGTCGGAGATGGCCTGCTCTCCCACCACCCACGCCTCAGCGGCGAAGAGACGATCCACATCGGCCAGGGCGGCCTGTACCCGCTCCCACCCCCCTTCGGTGAAGGCTCCGGGGACCGAGTGGCTTCCGCTCAACGCCCCTCCGGCCCCGGAGGTGATCCGGGCCAACTCCACAGGCTCGATGCCGGTAGACCCATCCGAGAGCAGAGCCTGATAGACGCGATCGGTTTCGGCGAAGCGGAAGAGGAATTCTCGCCCGGCTGCCACCCGACCCAGGTCGGCTTCCCGGGGGAGCGGGTGCCCCTCCCGCAGCTCCCGGGCGAAGAAGTCGAACTGGGCTCGGACCAGGGTCCTCCGTTCCTCGTCCACTTCGTCGGCGAAGGCCCAGTGGTGAATCAGGACCGGAGAGAGTACTCCGCTCTCGCTCCGATCCGGGTGCCGGGTGGTAACGAGGTAGCCACGCAGGGCATCATACGTCTGCCCGTAGTCGTCGTCCTCCCCCGGCTCTGCTCCGAGACCATCCAGATACGCGACAAGGCGCGTCCGGGTGGCTGCCCAGAGGAGGTCGTCGAACCGCTGGAAATACAGGGCCCGAGCCGGAGGAAGGAGCCGGTCTCCCTGGTAGAGGCCCCACCGGAGACGGAGCGGCGGGCGGGACCGTTCCCATCCCCGAAGCGTTTCCAGCTCGACCCGGAGGGAGTCCAGGCGCTCCAACTCTCCCAACGTGGGTGGGATGCCCGGATCCGGCGAAAGAGCCGCGACCCCCGCTCCGGCGGCGGCGACACGGGACTCCAGCGCCCGGTTCCCGAAGAAGGAGGTTGTGAATCCCACAAGGGCAATGGTGGCGGCGGCAACTCCCAGTCCCAGGGCCACGCGGCGGAGCACCTGTACCCGGGCCCCTCCCGCGGTCAGAGCCTGGGCCACCGCATCTCCGGGAAGGATTTCCCGGAAGAATCGCTGGATGAAGACCCATTCCGGCACCTTTCTCGATCCTCCAGCGCTTGCCGAGGACTGTGCCTGGCCACCCCCTCGGATCTGTTCGACGCTGAAGACCCCGGTGGCACCGACGTCCGACGGCCTTGGCGCACTGGGGACCGGGGCGGAGGTTTCCGTGTCCTTCACAACAATGGGCCGGACACCGGTGAAGTAGAATCCTCGCAGGACCGGCGTCACACCCAGCTGACTTGGACGGGAGAGTTCGACAAGGAAGGCGGTGGCCGCTTCGGAGATTTTCCTGAGCTCCCGGGGCAGCTCGTAGCCTCCGCTTCGGATCTCGTCCCGGCCCTCGCGGGGCAGCACCCGTAGCCGATTCACTCCCAGGGAGGCGTGGAGTTCGTCGAAGGCGGCCCGGACTCTCCCGCCTTCCTCGCGCCCGTGGGCGCCGGCGTCCACGGGCGCCCGAATCGGCAGCGTCACCCCCAGTGGGTCCTGCACCTCTTCGGACTTGAGGGTGCCCACGTAGTCCAGGAAGAAGGGGAGCCGATCGGTGCGGGTGAAGAGCACATAGACCGGAACGGGTGCTCCCACCTCCGCCGCCAGTTCGGCCAGTCGAGTCCGGAGGATTCGAGCCTGCTCCGGAACGCTCTCCCGTGCACCCGGCTTCAGGAACTCGTCCGTACCGAAGCAGAGGACGACGGAGCGGGCGGGCTGGCGCCCCTTCCCCGCCGCCGCTCCCAGGCTGGCGGGACGGAGACGGCGGG
>REEG01000260.1 GCA_007695195.1 Gemmatimonadales bacterium
CCGATTCTCCGTAATCGCCATGACCGAATTGCCGTAATGGCGTTGACCGATTCTCCGTAACAGCCCTGACCGATTCTCCGTAACGGCTCCCCTTTACGGCCAGGGCAGCGGCACCACCGGGAAGCGGGAGCGAGCGTCGGGGTCGTCGCGGCCGTCGAAGTAGCGCTCCAGGTCGCGGGTGGCCTGGGCCAGGTGGGCCCGGGCCTCGGGGGTGCCGCCGCTCCGGCCCCGGAGGTCGTCGTGGAGGGCGGCCAGGTGGTACTCCGCCGCCGCCCGCACCTGGGGGAGGGCTCCGGCGTCGCCTGCCCGGTCCAGGAGCACGTCCAGCGCCACCCGCTGCACCACCCGGCGGAGCTCCGCCTCTTCCCGGCTATCGCCGCTTCCGGCGCCCCAGGTGCGCTCCAGCACCCGGCCCAGCACCTCGTCCAACCCTGGGTTGCCGGCGTCGCGGGCATGGAAGTTGGCCACCCGGGCCAGACGCTCCCGGTGGAGGAGTCCGTCCAGCACCTCGGTGGCGAGCCCCCCGGCCAGGGTGATGGGGTCCATGGCCGGCCCCGCCATGGAGGGGAGCCACCGCTCCGAGCCGTCGGTGTCCGGCCCCGGGGGCGGGATGAGGTCGGTGATGCGGGCCGGGATGTGGAGCTCGGCGGGCTCCAGGGCATCCAGCGCCATCTCCATCCCGCGCCTCTGCTCGGCGGCGGGGAGGATGCGGGTGGGAACCTGCCGGTCGCCCCGCCGGGCGTAGTTGAACTCCATTCCCCCCAGGTACTTCACCACCCCGTGGAGGGCGTAGCGGTGGTGGAGGTAGACGTGGGCGAAGCGCATGTTGAGCACCGACATGGGCTCACCCGGATCGATGGCCCGCTCGTCGAAGTTCTCCATGAGGACGCGGCGCACCCGGGTGGTGCGCTCGGTGGCCTCGAACATGGTGGAGCCTTCCACCCACTGGGTCGCCGCCGGATCCGACCCCGAGAGGGCGGCGTGCCCCCCGGTGAGGTAGCGTAGGCCGGCGTCGATGGCCTCCTGCATGATGGCGTCGAGCCCTTCCTCCTCCGACGCCTCATCGGGGAACCAGGTGTAGGCGTAGCGCACCGCCAGGGTGTCCCAGGCGCCGCCTTCGGGGCGGTAGGCTTCGGAGAGGTCGGGGCGGCCGTCGGCGTCCAGATCCACCAGGGGAGCCGGGTAGTCCATGACGGTGGAGCGCCCCTGGGTGCCTGCCAGGAAGTTGTGGGCGATGCCGATGGTGTGGCCGATCTCGTGGGCAGTGTGCTGGCGACGGCGCGCCATGGTGAACTCCTCGGCGCTCACATTCAGCCCCTCGGGCCCCGCCGCCGGGAGCATCCCCCGCCAGATGTTGTAGTTCACCAGCGAGCGGTGCGAGTCCATGCGCACCACCGTCTTCAGGATCTCACCGGTGCGCGGATCGCGGAACGACGGCCCCACCGACGGCCCCGGCCCCACCCGGTGCACCCAGTAGACCATGTTGTAGCGGGCGTCCATGGGGTTGGCCCCCTCCGGCAGGTCCCGGATGTGGAAGGCGTTCCGGAAGCCCGCCGACTCCAGGATCTCGTTCCACCACATCCCCCCCTCGATGAACGCCGTCCGGTACGGCTCGGGGATCCCGGGATCCATATGGAAGACCAGGGGCTCCACCGGCTCCACCAGCTCGCCCCGGAGGTACGCCGCAGGGTCCGAGGGGATCAGGCGCCAGCGCGCCGCGAACCCGGAGCGGTAGTCGCCGTCGATGCCCTGGGCGAAGTCCATGAAGTTGACGCTGAAGATGGACGAGCGGCCGTCCCGGAGGCGCGGGCGGAAGCCCTGGGGATCCGGGAGCGCCACCAGCGAATGGTGCTGCTCCATGGTGATGGAGCTGCCGTCGGGGGCCACCATGCGGAGCGCCGCGCCCGGCTGGTCGCCGGTGAAGGTGAGCACAGCGCGGATCTCGGTGTTCCGGGGGAAGGCGCCGGAGCTCTCCTCGTCGATCCAGCTCCGGTCGCGGCTCACCTGGAACGACCCCTGACCGGCGCTCCGGAGGCGGCTCGCCACGCCGAACACGTCGCTCATGAAGAAGGACGAGGCGTCCACCGTCACCGTCCCCCCGTCCTCACTGTCGATGGGGAAGGTGGCCACCACCGAGGTGGGGAACGACTCGCGGGCTGAGCGGAGGAGGGCGTCGCTTCCCCCTTCGGCCCGCACATTCCAGTTGTCCCGCATCATGAGGACCCGGTTGCCCCGGCGCTCGAGCCGCACCACCGCTTCGATCCCCACCTGCCCCCGATCCATGAGGGGCGCGTTGGCGCCGAGCCCCGTGGCCAGGGTGTTCATGTAGAGGAAGTCCTGCCCCATGCGGTCCGCCGGGATCTCCAGGAGGAGGCGGTTGCCCTCGGCGTCGACCCGGAAGTCCAGGAAGGCCTGCTCGGTGTCGGGGGTGGCCGGGGCGGGTGCGTTCGCGGCGGCTACGTCCGGGGCGGGGGCTGCCAGGAGGGTGGCCGGGGTGGTGGGGGCACCCAGTACGCCAAGCAGGACCAGCGCCGCCGCGGCAGGGCGGAGCGACCGGGGGAAGGTGCGAACCAGCGAACGGGCGAGACTCACGGGGGCGGCTCCTTGTGGTACGGGAGGTGGGGCGGGGTCGGGGCGGGGAAGGCTCCGACGCGCCGCCGCCGGCGCAGGGGCCGGCGATTCAGGCTTTCCCACGATACCCACGGGGGGCGGGGTTCGCTACCGGGGGCCAGGGGATTCCCGACCAGAGCGTGGTGCGGTCGGTGGGTCTCCGGAGGAGAGGGCGGCGCGCCATGCGTTCATTTCGTCCTCGGAGAGTCCATATCGGAGAGCCGCTCCCTCGGTGAGGTTCAGAAGGATATCCATGGCTCGTTCAACGAAGCCCTCCTGGCTTGCGGTTTCCATATCGTTGTCCTGCGCCCAGAGGCGAAGACGGCCCTTCTCCACGGGAGCCCGCGAACGCACCGTATGCCGAACCAACTCTGCAAGTTGATCTCGAAACCGGAGACGAATGGGGTCCGGGCTACCAAGCGACTCCCTGACGACCCGGTATTGGATGCATGACCTCCGGTAGGCCCAGGCGAAGAGGTCGCGCAGGAGCGAGATGTCCGTTCGTTCATAGACCCCGAG
>REEG01000174.1 GCA_007695195.1 Gemmatimonadales bacterium
CCGATGTCGTTCTTGGGGAAGAACGAGGAGGCCTCGGACCGGGTCATGTCCACACCCACCTGAAGCCGATTGGAGAACCAGCCGGTGGGGGTGAAGTTCACGGCCAGGCTCGGCGTCGCCCGGATCACCATGTTGGTGTTCTCGATGGACGTAATGGCCTGGGTCTGACGGTTCCCCCCGAACCACCCATCCTGGGTGGTGCGCCCAACGGTGTTGGGGTTCCCCAGCATGGATCCGCCGATGAACCCGTAGATGTTGTTGTCGTTGATGGGCATGAGGTTGTCGGTACGGCCAAGTCCGACGGAGGCCTCCAGGCGAAGATCATCCCGGGGCGTGAAGTCGAAGTTCATCCGGCCGGTGTACCGATTGTACTCGTTGTTGGGAAGCGTCCCCTCTTCCTCGTCCACATTCAGAGAGAGGAAGTACCCGAAGTTCTCACCGCCCCCACGACCGGACCACGAGAAGGAGTGGGCCTGCCCGTCCCGGAACACACCCTCACGCATGATGGGGTTGTCTGAGATGATGGACCCCACCTCCTGGCCCTCGCAGAGCGCCGCCCCGGCGTTGATGACGCCCTGGGTGCACACCCCGAAGTTGGCCGGCGGCGTCCAGTTCTGGTCCACCAGGCCGAACTCGTAGCTCACCGTCTGCTGGAAGCTCTGCCCGGCGGCACCACGCTTCGTCCGGATCTGGATCACCCCGGCTGAGGCGTCGGCGCCGTAGAGCGTAGCGGCGGCGGGCCCCTTCACGATCTCGATGGACTCGATGTCCTCGGGATTGATGTCGTTCAGGCGGGAAGCCACCTGACCACCCACACCGAAGAGCTGGTTCTGCCGCGAGTCCATCCGGATCCCGTCGATGATGACGATGGGCTCGTTGGAGAGCTGGATGGAGGCGGAACCCCGGAGCCGGATCCGCTGCGAGGCCCCGGAGGTTCCGGAGGCGGAGGTGATGCTCACCCCGCTGGTCCGGCCCTGAAGGAGGTTGGCCACGCTGGTGATGGGCGCCGTCTCGGTGAGGGACGAGGCATCGATGGAGGAAATGGACGCCGACTGGGCCCGGCGATCCTGTCGACCGGCGGTCCCCGTCACCAGGATCTCGTCCAGGGCTACGGCGGACTGCTCGAGAGCGAAGTCCACCGTCACCGTCTGACCGGCCTGAAGGGTCACCGTCTGGGTCTGGGTCCGGTACCCGATGAAGGTGGCGCGGACCTGGACCTCACCGGCGGTGACGTTGGCGATGCGGTACCGGCCGTCGGATCCGGCAAGGGTACCACGCTGGGTTCCGACGATGCTCACCTGGGCCGAGCCTACGAGGGCCCCGGTCCGTGCGTCGGTCACGGTTCCTTCGACGGTCCCCGTCTGCTGGGCAGCAACGGCCGGCGGCATTACAAGGAATGCCAACAGGGCCAGAGCGGAGACCAGTCCACTGAACAGACCAGTTCTGGAATTCATACGAACACTTCCGTGTGTGTGGGAAGTGGTCCTCCGCCCGGCACCGTCTCGAACCGTAGGGCGAATCTGATACCCGCCGGGTCCGCGTGGGAGTTCGGGATGACCTCGGGAAATGAGGTGGAGGAACGCGCTTCCCGCTGTGAACGTGCGCTCGATCCGGTGTCATGGAAACGCGACATCAGGCCGAGCGTTTCTTCAAGCGAAAAGGAACCGGGTGATTGGGGGTGTTACAAACCTCCTACGCAATGGGTCTTCTTCCAGGACCGAAGGGTCAGGATTCACTCGCAGTTCCGGGTTCAGCCGGAATTGCGGCATCCCTGAAAGCATTTTCACCATAACGTGAGCGGGGGCGAATCCGCCAGCCCCGGCCGTGTTCCCAGCCCATCAGGGCTCCGAACTCCGAATCCGTCAGCCCCCCCGCACTCCGAATCCGTCAGGGCTCCGTGCGGCGAAGAGGCGTCCCCAGGAGGGGGAGGAGCGTGGGGGCCCCGGCTCCGATCCGCACCGCATCCCGGAGGACCGCCGCCGCGGCCGGGGCATCTTCGGGGCGAGCGGCATGGACCACGCCCAGCAGGTCCCCTTCCGCCACCTCGTCCCCCGGTTGCACGAGGGAGGCGAAGCCCACTGCGGGATCGATCTCCTGGCCGAGGCGGATCCGACCGCCGCCCAACTCCACCGAGGCACGACCCAGGGGGAAGGGCTGAACCTCAAGGACGACCCCCGCCTTACTGCTCCGGACCTCTTCCTGCACGGGCGCCTGCGGCAGCCGTCCGGCGTCATCGACCACGTGGGGGTCTCCGCCCTGTCGCTCCACCAGAGCGCGGAAGAGCTCAAGGGCAGCTCCTGCGTCCAGCCGTTCCTCCACCTGGGTGCGGAGTGCGTCCCGATCCGAGCCGCGGGTCGCCGAACCGGTCGGACCGCCTGAACCGGCCGGAGTGCGCGAACCGACCGACCCGTCGGCATGCCCGCCATCCGGCGACGCGCCCCCCCCTGCAGCCGACTCCGCCGGCTCCGATACTGCCAGCATCTCCACCACCAGCGCCACCGTCACCTCGCGGAGGTCGTCCGGTCCGCCGCCCCGCAGGCACTCCAGCGCCTCCCGGACCTCCAGAGCGTTGCCCACGGTGCGGCCAAGTGGCCGGTCCATGGCGGTGGGGAGGGCCGTGGTGGGGACGCCGTGCCGGGCTCCCATCTCCACCATGGTCCTGGCCAACTCCATGGCCCTGTCCTCATCGGGGAGAAAGGCACCGCTCCCCATCTTCACGTCCAGTACGAGACCGGTGAGACCCTCCGCCAGCTTCTTGCTCATGATGCTGGCGGCGATGAGGGGGATGGAGGGCACCGTCCCCGACACACTCCGAAGAGCGTAGAGCCTCCGGTCCAACGGGGCGATCTCGGCGGTCTGGCCGATCATGGCGACCCGGTGCGTCTCCAGATCCGCGGCAAATCGCTCCAGGGAGAGGTCGGTGCGGAAGCCCGGGATGGCCTCCAGCTTGTCCAGCGTTCCCCCGGTGTGGCCGAGCCCGCGCCCGGACATCATGGGCACGTAGAGTCCGCAGGCGGCGGCCAGCGGCGCCAGGACAAGGGAAACCTTGTCGCCCACCCCGCCGGTGGAGTGCTTGTCCACACGAGGACCGGGGAGGTGGGAGAGATCCAGGACCGCTC
>REEG01000100.1 GCA_007695195.1 Gemmatimonadales bacterium
GGCACCGGAAGCTAGGGAAGGCCGAGCAGAGGTGTCAACGAACCCATGCCCACCCACAACAGGAATCGGATTGTGGGGCGCCGCCGAGCCCGACACCTTTGGGCAGGAGGGGCCGGGGGGCGGAAGGGGCCGGGGGGCAGAAGGGGCCGGGGACGACACACCGATCGACAACACACCGCAGGGAGGCGCCGGGACATGCATGGGGACTACGAGCGGGTCGAGGCGGCCATTCGGTACCTGGAGGCCAACGCCCGGCAACATCCAACCCTGGACGAGTTGGCGGTGCACCTGGGCCTGAGCCCCGGCCACCTTCAGCGGATCTTCCGCCGGTGGGCCGGGGTGAGCCCCAAGCGCTTCCTCCAGTTCCTCACCGCCCAACACGCCCGCACCCTCCTGGAGTCCAGGCCCACCCTGCTGGAGGTGGCCTGGGAGGCCGGACTCTCAGGTCCGGGGCGCCTCCACGACCTCTTCGTGGGCGTCCACGCCATGACGCCGGCCCAGGCCCGCGCCGGAGGGGCGGGGGTGGAACTCCGGTGGGGGATGCATCCCAGCCCCTTCGGCATGTGCCTGCTGGCGGCCACGGAACTCGGCGTGGCCTTCCTCTCATTTCCGGAGCCGGCCCAGGATCCTGGCGGCGGCCTGGATCCTGGCGGCGGCCTGAATCCGGACGCGCCCCTCCCCGCCGAACTGGTCCGATACTGGCCCGAAGCGGGGTTTCGCCATGACCCGGATGGGGCCGGGCGACTCGTGGAGCGGATCTTCGCCTCCACCCGCCCCCCCGGCGCGGCGGCCCCCGAGGCGGCGGACCGTCCCCCCCTGACCCTCCACCTTCGGGGAACCAACTTCCAGATCCGCGTCTGGGAGGCGCTCCTCCGGATCCCCCCGGGGCGGGTGGTGACCTACGGCGACCTGGCTCGCGCCGTGGACCTCCCCTCGGGGGCTCGGGCCGTGGGCACAGCGGTGGGCCGGAACCCGGTGAGCTGGCTCATTCCCTGCCACCGGGTCATCCGGGAGACCGGGGCCTTCGGCCAGTACCGGTGGGGGAGCGCCAGGAAGAAGGCCATGCTGGGGTGGGAGGCGGCCAGGGACCAGATCCCCTGAGGGGGCCTGCCGGACCCGGCCAACGCACCTGGACCCCACCGACTCTCCGGACCCCGTCAGTGCAACCGGACCCGACCTGCGCCGGACCGGGAGTTTGCGAAGGCAGGTTCGGGAACCCATCTTCCGGCCTTTGTGTCGGGATCCCAATGCGGATCCACCTCCACCTTCACTCCTCCCCAACAGCCCCCATCCACCGGGCCCACTTCCCGTCGCTCTCCAGCGCGGGTGGCCCGTCCCCGGGAGACCATCGCCCCCGATGACCACCTACATCGAACCGGGCTGGCTGAGCCTTGCCCCACCCCTCATCGCCATCGCCCTGGCCCTCCTGACCCGGGAGGTGGTCCTCTCCCTCTTCGCCGGGGTCTGGATGGGCGCCCTCTTCCTGGCCGGATGGGATCCGCTGGTGGGCACCGGCCAGTCGCTTCAGTTCCTGGTAGACGCGCTGGTGGACGAGGATCACATGGCCATTGTGATCTTCAGCCTCCTGCTGGGCGGGATGGTGGGGGTCATGGCCCGGAGCGGAGGGACCCAGGGAATCGTGGATGCCCTGGAGAAGTTGGCCACCACCCGGCGCAGGGCGCAGCTCTTCGCCTGGCTCTCGGCGGCCTTCATCTTCTTCGACGACTACGCCAACACCCTGATCCGGGGCAACGCGCTGCGTCCCATGACGGACCGGCTCCAGATCTCCCGGGAGAAGCTGGCCTACGTGGTGGATTCCACCGCCGCGCCCCTGGCGGTGAGCGCCGTGATCACCACCTGGATCGGCTTCCAGATCACCCAGGTCCGGGACTCCCTGGGCACCCTGGCGGCCCAGACCCCCGATCCGACCCGGGCCGCCGAACTCCAGGCCGGCGCCGACAACGCCTTCCTCATCGTCCTCCACTCGATCCCGTACCTCTTCTACCCCATCCTGGCCCTCTTCTTCGTCCTCATGATCATCGTCATGAAGCGGGACTTCGGGGCCATGTACCACGCCGAGCGCCGGGCGTATTCCGGGGGAGGGCTCATCCGACCCGGGGCCCAGCCCGCCTCCGACCCCACCTCCGCCGGACTCCAGCCGCCCGCCGACGCACCTCGGAGGTGGGTGAATGCCGCCATCCCCGTCCTCACCGTCATCGGGGTGGCGCTGGCGGGGCTCTGGGGAACGGGAGCGGCGGGGCTGGCGCCGGACGAGCGCACGGTGGTGAACGTCATCGGTGCCGCCGATCCCTTCGCCGCCCTCCTCTGGGCCTCCTTTGCCGGGTGCGCCGTGGCCATCGCCATGGTGACGGCGCAGCGCATCCTTACCCTCAAGGAAGCCCTGGATGCGTGGCTCGGTGGGATCCAGTCCATGCTCATGGCCATCATCATCCTCATGCTGGCCTGGGCCCTGGGCGGCGTCACCGGGGAGCTCGGCACCGGCCCCTACCTGGCCTCCCTCCTGCAGGACACGCTGCCTCTGGTCATCCTCCCGGCGCTGGTCTTCGTGGTGGCTGCCCTCACCGCCTTCTCCACCGGTACCTCGTGGGGGACCATGGCCATCCTCTTCCCCGTGGTGATCCCCCTGGCCGTGGCCATGGGTGCAGGGGTGGGATTCGCAGGGGGCGAGAACTACATCATCCTCCTGGGCACGGTGAGTTCGGTCATGGCCGGCGCCGTGTTCGGGGACCACTCCTCGCCCATCTCCGATACCACGGTCCTCAGCTCCATGGCCTCGTCGTGCGACCTGGTGGACCACGTCCGGACCCAGCTCCCCTACGCCCTGGTGGTGGCGGCGGTGGGGTTGGCGGTGGGTGAGTTCCCTGTCGCCTTCGGGTGGATCCACCCGTGGGTGGCCATGGCGGTGGGGCTTGTGATCCTCTGGGCCATCCTACGAATCTGGGGGAAGGATCCCGGCGCGGACCTGCCGGAGGTGGAGGGAGAGCCTGGGAATGGTCAGCCCTCCCGGGTCTGACG
>REEG01000253.1 GCA_007695195.1 Gemmatimonadales bacterium
TCGATCTCGGGATGGACACCGTCCCAGAACTCTTCCATGAGGCGACGGATGAGGACAAACCCCCGGGTCATTCCGTCGAACCCCTCGAGGCGAGTCCACGACTCCGTCAACCATGCGGCGATCTGCAGGTCCTTGGAGCGCTCGGTGAGGACTTCGGTGGAGAGACGACGAACCAGTGGGAAGTCGGCAACCTTCAGTTCCCGTTTCCACTCGCCCTGGGGCAGGTTGTCGTCTTCCTCTTCCCGGGCCCGCTTGATCTCGTCGTAAACCGGGTCATAGCGGAGACTGGGACCAGCGGGGTTGTCTCCCGAAATGGGTTGAAGAAAGGGCTCGATGGCATCCATTACCGGACTCAGTCCTCGGAGTCGGGAGCTTCGGGCTGGTCGATGACAACCTCTCGAAGATCCAGAAAGGGAATGAGTTCGTCGTCCGCAAGAAGGAGCTTGGGTCCGTAGAGCGCCTCCTCCAGTCCGTCGAGGGTGGCCACAGTGGTCTCCCGCCCCATCCGGACCGGACCGTCCGGGTGAAGATGGCTGAGGGGACTGAGGGCGGGGATGAGGACCTCACCCAACTCCATCCCCATCATCTTCGGCCCCGGTACCACCTGGGCGGGAATCCAGAGAAGGTCCCGAAGTCGACGAGGTTCCTCCGCGCGGATCACGGCGATGTGTTCCAGCGGAAGCCAGGTATACTGCCCGGCGGCGTAGATCTCGAGGCGGCCGCCGAGGCGGGGATCCGCATCTTCCAACGAGGAGAAACGACGACCATTCACCGTGCCCGAGACGACAGGCGGGCCCGACTCTCCCTGCGGATAGGCCCCGGAGCGAAACATCTCATCTCGCTCCCGGTCGGCGTGAAGGGCACTCCGATACAGGAGCGTCCCCATCTCGGCCTCCTGACCATTCCGGGCCAGTACGTCCAACTGCTTCTCGGCCCGGTCCCACTCACCGGCGAAAGCCAGTAATTCAAAGAGGAAAGTGCGCCGGGAGGCATCCATGGGATGATCCCGGACCTCGGCGTTGAGGACCTGGATCGCCTGATCCAGGTCCCCCCGCTCGTACAACGCTCGTGCCTTGGCGGATGCCATCCCGGCGCACTCCTCTCAGGTGTTTGACGGTGGGCGTGGATCAGGCCGTACGGGAGCGCTGATCCCAGCTGGCCACAACCGGCGCACCGGGGTCACCCGTTGCCGTCTGCGGCGTGTAGGTGACTTCCACCTTTCCGAAGGCCAGGGAGAGGCTCTCGGTGGGACGATCGTCGCCGCCGGAGCTGCCGCTCCACTGCACCGACTCCACGAATACCTCTTCGAACTCGTACTTCAGGTATTCCAGGCTGTTGTCACCGGCGGAAGACCGGAAGACCACGGTGGCCTTGGGGAAGTGCCTGCCCTGGCAGCAATTCTGGAAGAGCTTGGGGCTCGCCTTGTCGCTCTTCTTCATGATGTTGAAGCTGGTGAGGCTTGCCCGGCCGGCTCCGGCACCGGTCCCCGATCCGATGGTGGTGGGGTTCGAAGCGCCCCAGCTGAAGGAAAGAATCTCGATCTCTCCCTCGTGCTTGTCGCGAGTCGACTCGCCCTCCACACCTTCGATCTTGAGAAATGCGTCGTAGGCCATCGTGGTCTCCTTTACTTAACGGTTAGTTGGATCGAACTGGGGCGGACCCCGATGGTGCCGCACCCCGCATTAGCGCACTCGCCTTCCTTGCAAAACCCGTACCGCCCTTACAGAATCCGTACCCTCCGCAAGATTCAAGCGCGTCAGCTTGCCGGTGGCGGAAGATCCGCCACGAGCCGCATGGACACGCTCAACTCGTCCAACTGGAAGTGGGGACGGAGGAAGGCCACGGCCCGGAAGGCCCCTGGCTTCCCCGGCACGTCCACCACATCCACCCTCGCCTCCCGAAGGGGACGCTTGGCCTTGACCTCGAAGGACGCATCGTCGTTCCCTACCACATAATTGGCGATCCAGGTGTTCAGGAACGACTGGGCCTGCGACCGGGACATGTACCCACCGATCTTGTCCCGCATCATGGACTTGAGGTAATGGGCGAAGCGGGAGACGGCGAAGATGTACGGAAGCTGAGCCGAGATCCGGGCGTTGGCCGTGGCGGAATCCGAATCGTAGACCTTGGGCTTCTGGGCGCTCTGGACGCTGAAGAAGGCGGCGTTGGACGTCCCCTTCTGATGGACCAGGGGCGCGAACCCCAGATCGGCCAGCTCCTTCTCCCGGCGGTCGGTGATCTGGGTCTCGGTGGGGCACTTCATGACCATGTCGCCGGACTCGGTACGGAAGTTGTGCACCGGGAGCCCCTCCACCAATCCACCGCTTTCAACTCCGCGAATGGTTGCGCACCACCCGTGCTTGGCGAAGGCCTGGGTAACCCGAGCGCCCATGGCCCAAGCAGCGTTCCCCCACAGGTACCGGTCGTGCTCGCGACCATCCACGCCCTCATTGTAGTCAAAGGCCTCCACCGGGACCGTGTCGGGACCGTACGGCTCACGAAGCAGCATCCGGGGTAGTGTCAGCGCCACATACCGGGCATCTTCGCTCTGCCGGAACGCCTTCCACTTGGCGTACTCGGTGGTGTCGAAGATCTTGGCCAGGTCCCGGGGCTGATCGAGCTGCGTGTAGCGCTCGAGGTTGAACATGCTCTGGCTGGTCCCGGTGATGAACGGAGCGTGGGCCGCTGCCGCCACCTGGGAGATCTTCTCCAGAAGCTCGATGTCCTGCCCGGAGCGTCCGAACTCGAAGTCGCCCAGGAGAGCTCCGAAGGGAGCGCCACCGAAGACGCCGTACTCCTCTTCGTACACCTTCTTGAAGAGTGCGCTCTGATCGAATTCCGGCGCCTTTTGCAGATCCTTCAGGAGCTCCTTCTTGGGAGCGTTCAGCACCTTGATCTTGAGCTGGGTGCTGGTCTCGGTCTGGTTCATCAGATACTTGAGACCGCGCCACGTCCCTTCCAGCCGCTGGAATTCCGGATGGTGCATGACCTCCCGGAGCTGCTTTGAGATCAGGCGGTCGATCTCGGCGATCCGG
>REEG01000018.1 GCA_007695195.1 Gemmatimonadales bacterium
CAGCCGGACCGTCCCCTGGGCCTGGAAGAGCGGGGTGCCCTGGGAGAGGAGTGCCAGTTCAATGGCTATCTCTTCCTCGTCGTCCACATCCACCTCGACCCTCACCCGCGTCAGAGCCCCCTCCGACCGGAAAGCGCGGTCCACATCGACCCGTGTTCCGGCCTCGCCTCGAAGCTGGATACGGATCCCGTCCGCTCGGTCGAAGACGTCGCCGGGAGTGGTGGCGGGTCCGTCGGACTGGGCCGGACCGGATGAGGCCACCGCTACTCCCTCGGGCATGACCACCGTCATGGCCAGCAAGGCCGGCCCCGCCGGAGCCGGCTCGGTGAGAATGTCCCGACATCCGGTCAGGGCCAGCAGGACCACAAGTGCGGACATCCGTGCTACCCATGCGACTCGCATGATCACTACCTCCGCGGCCGGGCGATGAGGGACAGTTCGAATCCGGTGATGGCGCTCTCACTCCCTTCCCGGACCAGGATCCGGCCGTACCGACCCCGGGCGGTGGGAACGACCACCCACCCCCCGGCGGGGATCTCCACCCCGAGGCCCACGCCAGGCAGCCACCCCTGCCCCACCCCGTCCTCGGTGCGGTGCACCCGCACGTCCACGGTGGGAACCAGGGTCACGCCTCCGGTTGGACGCCGAAGCCCCCCTCCGGCCAGGAGAAGCTGCTGCGACGGAATGGAGGGCGCCGCCTCCAGAAGCGCCGTCCCCTGGCTCCTGTGAAAGACGCCGCCGTAGAGCACCCCCGATCCGGTGCGACCCTGGCGGAAGGAGTACGAGGCCACCGTCTGAATCCGGTTCCCCGCACGGTAGAGGTTCGCCTCATCCAGAAGGTCATCGGAGAACCGGTCCAGCGTCAGCGACACCGTGACCCGACCTCCCCCCTCCACATCGTGGTCCAGGGCGCCTCGGATCCGCAGGTGATCGCCGGGGCGGTAGGCGAAGCTCTCTCCGGAGAGAGGCTCGAAGGCCCGGCCGGCCAGGTAGCTGGCACTCACTCCCACGGCGGTGGCGCCGAAGCCCCGGCTCACCCCCACCAGGCCGCCACCCCCACCCCCGGCCCCCCAGTTGGAGACCCGGAAGGGGAGGAGGTCCGAAGCCACCGCCCCGGCCAGCACCGCCTCCTCCTCCGTGTGGGTGGCGTTCCCGGTGGGGAGAACCCCGATGGCCTGAAGCTGGATGGTGACCGCCCCCGGAATCCGGAATCCAACCCGAACTTCCGTATCGGTGAGCCCCGAGACCTCCACCGTCTCGCCGGCCGACGTCTCCATGGAGCCCCGGGCCAGGGCCGAGCGGATCTCCACCGTCCCCTGGGCCCCCAGGGGGAAGGCCGCGGCCACAGGCACGCTGAAGAGGGAGAGGGAACGAATCCCCACCGCCTCCTCCTCGGCGAACTGGTAGGTCTCGAAGGCGGCCCCCACCCGGGCCTGGAAGGGACTCTGCCCCGGCGTCTGGGTCAGCGCCGGGAGCGGAAGGAGCAGGCTCAGCAGGAAGAAGGGAGCGAGTCTCATCACGGCCTCCTCAGGATGATGTCCAGGACGGATGTGCGACCCACACCCTCGCGGCCCGTGGCTTCGGAGACGGCGTCCCGCACCATGGGATCGGGGATGAGGTCCTCGAGCCCTTCACCCAAGCCGGAGGCGGGTCCACCCTCCAGGGCCACCTCCTCGGCCACCCCCACCTCCACCCCTTCCGGTGGTGGCTCGGCGCTCGTGTCCGTGGCCACCTCGGCCTCCCCGGCCCGGACCCCGGCATCCTGGAAGCCAGGGTCCAGACTCACCGCCTGGCGGAAGTGTCCCGCCGCCGCCGCGAAGTTGCCCCGGTCTTCTTCCGCGAGTCCGCGTCCGTAGGCCAGGAGCGCCTCCAGGCTCCGGGTCCGCATCTCCAGGATCCGGTCCCGCTCGGCCGGGGTCAGGTCGATGCCCAGGGCGTCATGGAGTTCCAGCGCCAACCGCTTCTGCGCCGCGAAGAGTTCCTGGAGGGCATCCCGCTCCGCCCGGGGATCGCCGCGAAGGGCGGCCCCCACCACGTCCACCACCGCCGCCTCCATGGCCACCGTCTCCTGGGAGGCCTCCACCGTCCCCACCACCGTGTTCTCGGCCCCCAGCAGCCGTCCGCTCCTCGCCGCCGTGGTCGGGTCCACCCGATCCGACTCCGCCAGAGCCAGTTCGTCCAGGAGGAACTGCACACGGGTGCGCTCCAGCACCGTGAGCCGCCCCGTCACCGACAGATCCGTCACCATGAACTCGGCCAGCGCCCTTCCCAGGGGCTCGAACGCCGCCTCGCTTCCGGCCACGTTGAACGGGAACACGGCGACATGGCCCGGGAGGGGCGGAGTGCCGGCCAGCTCCCCTTCCCGAGCCACCGTCTCCCGGGCGGCAAGGACCAGCGCCTGACGCCGCACGGCCGGGAGTCGTCCTTCGATCCACGCCAGGAGCGCCGCCGAGTCCCCGTCCCGCCGGTAGGCCTCGTAGACCTCCCGGGCCCGGTCCGGCCGCTCCGCCGCCTCGTGGGCCAGCCCGAGTTGGGCCACCGCCGAGGGGCGAAGGGGCTCCAGGGCGTAGGCCCGTTCCAGGAGCGCCACCGCATCGACGGTCCGACCCATCTCGCGGTAGCCCTGGCCCAGGCGAACCAGATCGGAAACCGATGCGGGATCCTGGGCCACCCGGGCCTCCAGGACGGGGAGCTCCCCGGCGGTCACCGGGCCCGACGGCTGGAAGGCCGGGGCGCAGGCGGCGAGGAAGAGGAGAAGTAGAGGGAAGGAGAAGACAGTCCCCGGGCTCACGCCGCGGGACACCTTCCGGGAGGGCGAGCAAGCGATCGAGGGAAGGGATCGCATGGGCGGAGGCTCCGGTAGTGAGGGAGATTGGTCTCACAATACGACTTACCTCGTAGTCGCGCCACGGACTCGGCCGGAAGGTCGGCCGGTCAGAACGCGTCGGCCCCCGTCCCGCTCCGGTCCTCCCACCACCCCCGCAGCCCCCGATACCGATCGTGGAGGGTGATGATGAGGGT
>REEG01000225.1 GCA_007695195.1 Gemmatimonadales bacterium
GGGTGAATGTGGAGGTGACCCGGCGCCTGGCCGAGGAGGTCTTCACCTACCGGGGGCTCGAAGAGCGGGACATCTGGGCCGACCGGGCCACCCTGAACATCCCCTGGCACTTCTACTTCCTCTACCTGCAGCTGGCTGAGGCCGCGGCCCTCACCGGAGCCTCTCCCGCCGAGGTGGAAGCCTTCCGCGACCGGGCCGACCGGTTCGCCGTGGTGGCCCAGGGCGGCAGCCGGCTGGTTCCCTGAGGGGAGGAGGCGCCCTCTTCCGCCATGTCCGCCGATGATCCCCTCCACGGCCTGACCCCCACCCAGGTACGGCGGTATGCCCGCCACCTGAGCCTGCCGGAGGTGGGGCCTGGGGGGCAGCGGCGGTTGGCCGACGCCCGGGTCCTCCTGGTGGGGGCCGGGGGGCTGGGCTCTCCGGCGGCGCTGTACCTGGCCGCCGCCGGCGTGGGTACCCTGGGGATCGTGGATCCGGACCGGGTCGAGCTCTCGAACCTGCAGCGTCAGATCGTCCACGGTACCGGCGCCGTGGGTCGGCCCAAGGTGGCGTCGGCGGCGGACCGGTTGCGGGACCTGAACCCCGAGGTGCAGGTCGAGCCCCACCCGGTCCGACTGGACAGCTCCAACGCCCTGGAGCTGGTGGGGGCCTATGACCTGGTGGTGGACGGCTCGGACAACTTCGCCACCCGGTATCTGGTGAACGACGCCTGCCGGCTCACCGGGCGGCCCTGGGTCTACGGGGCCATCCTGCGGTGGGAGGGTCAGCTCTCCCTCTTTGGCGCCCCGGGAGGTCCGTGCTACCGGTGTCTCTTCCGGGAGCCCCCTCCCCCCGGCCTCATTCCCGGGTGCGCCGAGGCCGGCGTCGTGGGCGTACTCCCCGGGATTGTCGGGAGTCTGCAGGCCCTGGAGGCCATCAAGTGGATCCTGGGGCGACGGGAGGGGACGGTGGCCGGTCGTCTTCTGATTTTTGATGCCCTGTCGTTGGGTTTCCGAGAGATTCGGCTCCGAAGGGACCCGGCGTGTCCCCTCTGCGGCGATGCGCCCACCATCACCGCGCTCATGGACTACGAGCACTTCTGCGCCACCGGTGAGACCCGGCCGGCGGGTGGTGCCGAGGTGGAGGGCGGGTCAACCGGTCCTCAGGTTCCCCAACTGGAACCGGAGGAGCTCCGCGCCATGCTGGACGGCCCCGCCCCTCCGGCGCTCCTGGATGTCCGGGAAGGGTGGGAGTGGGCCGTGTCGAATCTGGAGGGGCGGGGGGCCCGTCACATCCCCCTGGCCGACCTTCCGGACCGGCTCGGTGAACTCTCCGCCCCCGACGGGGTGGTGGTGTACTGCCGGTCGGGAGCCCGTTCCCACCGGGCGGCCCGGATCCTGCTCAGGGCGGGCCTCTTCCCGGTGTGGAATCTGGCGGACGGGCTCGAGGGGTGGGCCCGAACGGTGGATCCCCATCTGCCGGTGGCCTGACCATCGGTCGTCCGTCTCGAATTCAGTCGTCCGTCTCGAGTTCATTTGTGATAACCCAGCGGTCCGTCCTGCGGCGGGCCGTGCCCATAGATTTGGAGTCAACGTCATGAAGGTGAAGGAACATGTGGTGGTGGTGGGCGCCGGCTTTGCCGGTCTCGCCGTCGCCCAGCGCCTGCAGGGGAAGGGAATGAAGGTGACCCTGCTGGATCGACAGAACTACCATACCTTCCTCCCCCTCCTGTACCAGGTGGCTGCCGCCGAACTCGGCCCCACCGAGATCGCCTACCCGGTTCGGTCCATCCTGCGCACCAACCGGGACGTGGAATTCCGTATGGGGTCCCTGAAATCCGTGGATCCCGAGACGCGGGTGGTGGTGACGGATCGCGAGCAGATCGTCTACGATCACCTGGTTCTGGCCATGGGAGCCACCACCAACTACTTCGGGGTGGAGGGAGCGCGGGAGCACGCGTTCCCCCTGCGCCGCATGGAAGAGGCCGTCCCCCTGCGCCATCACATCCTCTCCCGGTTCGAAAAAGCGGTGCACGCACGGGATCCTGAAGAGCGTCGGCGCCTCCTCACCTTTACCGTGGTGGGGGGCGGGCCCACGGGTGTGGAGTTCTCGGGAGCGCTGGCCGAACTCGTCCACGGCCCCCTGCGCCGGGACTATCCCATGCTCGACCTCCACCGGGACGGAGACGGGGCACGGATCGTGCTACTGGAGGCAATGGACCAGGTGCTGGGCGGCATGCCGGAAGAGCTTTCGGACTATGCCCTGGAGCGTCTGACCGAGCGTGGCGTGGAGGTTCGCCTGGATGCCGCGGTCTCCCGGGTGGAGGCCGACCGGGTGGTTCTGCAGGATGGGGATGACCTCCCCACCTCCACGGTCATCTGGACCGCCGGGGTGCAGGGCGAGCCGGGTCCCGAGCGTTGGGGGCTGCCCATGGGCCGACAGGGACGGGTGCGGGTCCGCCCGACGCTGCAGGTCGAGGGCTTTGACCGGATCTGGGTTGCCGGTGACCTGGCCTGGCTTGAGGACGACGAGGGTCGACCCCTTCCCGGGGTGGCGCCGGTGGCGCTGCAGCAGGGGTCGCATGTGGCCCGGAATCTGGCGCGGATCACCCAGGGGACGCCCCTGGAAGCCTTCCGGTACCGGGATCCGGGGATGTTGGCGGTGGTGGGGCGGAATGCGGCGGTGGCCCATGTGGGCGGGCGCAGCATCCAGGGCTTTCCGGCCTGGGTGCTCTGGCTCGTCATCCACGTGGCGAAGCTCATCGGATTCCGCAACCGCCTTCTGGTCCTGGTCAACTGGGCGTGGAATTACCTCTTCTTCCGGAGAGCAGTTCGTCTCATACTACCTTATGCGAAGGAACCCGTGGGCGAGGAGAAGGTCAGCTCTCCCCGGTAGCGGGAAACCTCAAGGAATAAAACGGTTCTCCGGGGTTGGTACGGACAATTCAGTATTGTGCCTGCCCTGAGGTCCGACTATATTCTTCCGCGATTTGCACCGGCGAGGTCTCGGGTGTCCCGG
>REEG01000017.1 GCA_007695195.1 Gemmatimonadales bacterium
TCCCAAGAGACCAACGAGTCCACGGGTCGGAACTCAAGGGTTCTCTTCCGGGGCCACCGCCTGGATCGACTCGAAGGGCACAAGGTGCAGTTGGCTGTGAAGCTGGAGTGGAACGGGGAGGTCTTCGAGGGAGTCTCGGTGGTGCCGGACCTTCCCCTGGACCGTCTGGAGGGCGCGGCGGATGCGACACTGCGGACCCTGGAGTTGGTCCTGGCGTCGGGCGCACCGCCCCAACCCTCGCCGGACGACCGCCTCGCCTTTGCGCTTCAGGGTGCCAAGGTGGTGGGGGCGTTCACCCACGAGTACGTGCTGGTGACGCTGAACGCCATTGCTTACAGGAGTGCGCTCTCCCTCACCGGTTCGGCCCAGGTAGGAGAAAGCATGCTCCGAGGCGCGGTGCTGGCCACGCTCCAGGCCACCAACCGCTGGGTCCAGCTCCGGCTGAACCCGGGCGCCTCCCCGGACTGACTCAGACCTCGTTGCGGAGCCCCTCCAGAAGACGTTCCAGCATGGGATCGGTCTGAACGGGGAAGTTGGCCACACGCAGATGGCGTCCCTTTCCCGGTCCGTACCCGTCTCCCACCAGGAGTCCCCGGCGAGCCAGGCGGTCCCTCAGCGGCCCGCTTCCACCCGCCACCTCCACCACCAGGATGGTCCGCGACCGGGAGGGCCCCGCTTCCACCAACGGCGTGAGGCCGGGAAGGTCAACTACGGCATTCCAGAAGACCGCGGCGCGCCGTCGCACGGCCCCATCCAGCGCCTCGCGCCCCTGGCGGGCGTAGTCCTCCGCCACCGCCGCCAGCAGCCGGATCGCCAGCATGTTGGGGGTGGCCCGGGTCTCGTGTCGGTCGGCCACCTGGGCCAGCGCCGGAATGCCCATGTACCCCCCTGTGACCTGCCCCCGGGCCTGGCGCTCCCGGGCGCGCTCCACGAAGGCCGGGCTCACCACCAGGATGCCGAGGCCGGCGGGGAGCCCGAATCCCTTCTGCACCGAGAAGAAGCCGCAGTCCATGCGGGCCGGGTCCACCGCCTCGGAGGGCCAGCCGGTAACGAGATCCACAACCGAGAGCGCCCCGTGCTCCCGGGCCCGATCCGCCAGGGCGTGGATCAGGTCCGGTGGGATCCGCACCCCCGTGCTGGTCTCGTTCTGGGTCATGGCCAGGAGCTCGGCTCCATCCAGGAGCCGGTCCACCCCCGGGTCCCGGAAGCGGTCCGGGCTACCCGGGAACCCCTGACCGTCGGGGACCGTGGCCTCCACCACCTCCCTCCCCAGGTTCACGGCCACGTCGCGCAGGCGCCGGGCGAAGGCCCCATTCAGCAGGTGGGCGCTCCGACGAGTCACGGTGCCTTCGATGATCCGTTCCATGGCCTCGGTGGCCGATCCCACAATGAGGATGCGGTGATCCTGGGGGATCTCCAGGAGCGACCGGAGCGCCTCTTCCATGGCCACCAAGCAGGCCCGGAACCTGGGACTCCGGTGGCTCTCGCTGAGAAACCCGTCGGCCAGCGCCGCCCGGGTCTCAAGGGCCACGCGTGGGTGGAGCGCCGTGGGTCCCGGCAGGAAGACGAGGGGGGCGGAAGGGGCCGTCATTGGAGGAGTCAGTAGAGGACCCGTACCCGGATCGTCTGGGGGATGGCCTGAAGGGCCTCCACCATGCCTGGATCGTAGTCTCCGGCCACATCGGTAATGACGTACCCCACCCGCTCGTTGGTCTTCAGGTACTGCCCCACCACGTTGATGTCCCGGCTGGCCATCAACTGGTTGATCTGGGCCAGGATCCCGGGGACGTTGGCGTGGGTGTGGACGATGCGGTGCACGATCCCCCGAGCCCGGCCGAGCCCCGGAAGCTGGAGGTTGGGAAAGTTCACCGAGAGGCTGGTGGATCCCCGCTCCAGGTAGGCCAGGATCTTCTCGGACACGAATCCCCCGATGTTCTCCTGTGCCTCCTGAGTGCTCCCGCCGATGTGGGGGGTGAGCAGGACGTTGTCCAGTCCGGCCAGCGGTGATTCGAAGGGGTCTCCGTCCCGGCGAGGCTCGGTGGGAAACACATCCACGGCGGCGCTGCGGACCTTACCCCGGTCCAGGGCGTCCCGGAGGGCCTCCAGATCCACCACCGATCCCCGGCTCAGGTTCACGAAGACCACGCCGTCCTGCATGGCCTCGAACTCCCGGGGTCCGAAGAGGAGGTGGTTCGACGGCCGCCCGTCCACATGGATGGAGATGGCGTCGGAGGTGGAGAGAAGTTCGTAGAGGGTGCGCACGGGTCGGGCATTCCCCAGCGCCAGCTTTTCTTCCACATCGAAGTAGACCACCTCCATGCCCAGCGCCTCGGCCAGCACCGAAAGCTGGGAGCCGATGTTTCCGTAGCCCACGATCCCCAGCCGCTTCCCGCGGATCTCACGGGCGTCGCCCGACGACTTGTACCACCGACCCCGATGGAGCAGCGCGCTCTTCTCCAGCACGTTCCGCATGAGAAGGATGATCTCACCCAGTGCCAGCTCCACCACCGAGCGGGTGTTGGAGTAGGGGGCGTTGAACACCGGGATCCCCCGGTCCAGACACGCGTCCAGCGCCACCTGATTGGTCCCGATACAGAATGTCCCCACCACCTCGAGCTGCGGCGACGCCTCCACCACGTTCCGTGTGAGCTGGGTCTTGGAGCGAATTCCCACGACGGAGACACCCTGAAGAGCCTCCACCAGCTCCGCCTCGCCGAGGGATCCCGGGTGCGTATCCACCTCCAGGCCGTGCTCGCGGAAGCGGTGGGCGGCGCCGGAATGGATGTTCTCCAGGAGGAGCGCTCGGCGGACGGGGGTGTTCAATTCGGGCATGACGGAGGTCCGGGCCCCTGCGAAGGGCGGTTGTCGGATCGATGAAGCGGGGGAAGGTTCTGGATGGACAGAAGGATCGCTACCGCACCAAGTCCGGTAAAGGGGGCCGAGGCGGC
>REEG01000015.1 GCA_007695195.1 Gemmatimonadales bacterium
CCGGCCCATCCGGCCCACCCGTCGGCCACCTCGACCCCGTACTGGAAGAGGTCCGGGTCGAAGGGGAGAGGCCTGACCTGGGTTTCCGTCACCTCGTGGATGACCACGGGTGTGGAGAAGAGGTACCCCGGGTGGAAGAACTGGACCTGGAAGTCGCCGGCTCCGGACCAGAGGGCCCGCTCATCCAGGAAACGGATCCGGCGGTAGGCATCGTAGTCCAGCTCTTGCAACTCCGGTGGAAGGGCCGCCTCCGGGGGGTTCCACGGCAGGGCGGCCAGGGCCTGCGCCCGCCCCCGGACCTCATGGCCGAGCCGGGCCGGGTCCTGTACCGCCGGGAGTTCCGCCGGAAGGACTGCCGCGCCTCCGGTGGGTGGGGCGGGGGTGGCCGGACTTGCCGGTGCGGCCATCTCCGGCCCATCGGGGCCGGCCTCAAGGCTCCGGTCCCATCCCGATTCGCCGCAGGCGGAAAGGGTGAGGAGGAGGATGAGAAGGGTCAGGAGGGACCTATGGATGGGCACGGACAGAACTCCAGGGGCTTCAGTCGGTAGGAAGGGCATGCCTCGAGACTCCACCCCTCCGGACGGGCGCTCCGGAACAGACAACCCTTCACGGGACAGCCCAGTCGGCCACCCCCGGGACAGCGCAGGCAACCGTCCGCGGCACAGCGCGGTCAGGATACCGTGGCTGGTGGCGGGATTGTTCCTCCTGAACATGGTCCTACTCCTCCCCCTCTGGATACTGGACGGGGGTGTGAACGGGTGGTGGATCTCCCGGGAGGCCCTCCTGGTGGCGGGGCTCGTGGCCCTCCTCCCGCACCGGCCGGCCGTGTGGCGCCGGGTGGCCGGCGCTCTGGTGGCCATCGCTCTTCTGGCTGTGACCGTGGTGGGCCTCGCCGACGTGACTGCCCGCCAATCCCTGGCCCGGCCGCTGAACCTCTACCTGGACGTCCACCTGGTATCCGCCGTCTGGAATCTACTGGTGGGAGCCATGGGTGCCCCGGCGGCGGCGGCGCTTGTGGGCGGCGGCGTGCTGGCGTCCCTTCTCATCACCGGAGCCACCGGTGCACTCCTGGCCCGGGGTGCGGGAGGACGGGGCGCTCGGGCTCTGGGGGCGGTGCTGGTGGTCTTCTTCGCCCTTCCCCTGGTGCTCCCCGACGGCGTGTCGGGCGAGGAAGGTGACCGCAGCGGGGCTGCTGCCGCCGCAGGGTCGACGCTGAAGGGAGTCCTGGCCGCCCCGGGCTGGGTGGTGGGTCGGGATCAGGTGATCCGGTTCCGGAATATGCTGGGTGAGCGCGACCGGTTCGCGGCGGAGATGGCGGCGGCGCCGGACCGGTTCCGGGACCGGCCCGGCCTCCTTCAGCGGTTGGAAGGGCGGGATGTGATCGTGGGCTTCATCGAGTCCTACGGAATCAGCGCGGTGGCCGACGAGCGCTACGCCCCGGTGATCGTTCCCAGGCTCGAGGGTGTCCAGGATCAGCTGGAGGCCGCCGGTGTCCACATGGTGACCGGCCGGCTCGCGGCGCCGACCCGGGGAGGGCAGTCCTGGTTCGCCCACGGCACGCTCCTCAGCGGACTCTGGCTCGACAACCAGCTCCGCTACGACCTCACGCTGGCCTCGGGGCGCGACCTCCTGGTAGACGACTTCCGGGCGGCCGGATACCGCACCGAGCTCCTCATGCCCGCCATCGTCATGGCCTGGCCGGAGGGCGAACGGTTGGGCTTCGACCGGATCCATGCCCACCGGGACATCCGGTACGACGGCCCACCCTTCAACTGGGTGACCATGCCGGACCAGTTCACCTGGTGGTATCTGGAGCGGGAACTCCGGCGGGGCGCCACCGATCCGCGTCCCCTCTTCGCCGTGGTGGGTCTGATCAGCAGCCACGCCCCCTGGACCCCCATCCTCCCGGTGTTGGACGACTGGGAGGGGCTCGGTGACGGTGAGGTCTTCCGGCAGTGGGAGGGAGCCGGCGAGGCACCGGCCGACCTCTGGCGGGACTCGGAGCGGGTGAGGGAGCACTTCGCCCTGTCGGTGGACTACGCGCTGGGCGCCATGGCCGGATGGGCCGAGCGGTTCGTGGACGACGGAACTCTCCTCATTGCGCTGGGTGATCATCAACCGGCGCCCCTCATCACAGGCGATGACGCGAGCCCCGACGCCCCCGTCCACGTCATGGCCCGGGACCCCGCCCTCCTGGAGCCCTTCCTGGAGTGGGGCTTCGTGCCCGGGGCCCTTCCGCCTCGGGAGGCCGGGGTCGGAATGGACCGCTTCCGGGGCTGGTTCGTGGAGGCGTTCAGCGGCGAAGCGAGTGCGGCCGGCGTCGGAGACCGGGGCGATTCACCTGAATGAGGAGAAAGGCATGGCGGCGGATCGGGGATACGGAACCGTGGCGCGTCTCTTCCACTGGGTCACCGTGCTCCTGGTGTTCCTCATGATCCCGGCCGGGATCGCCATGACCAGCGAAGGGTTCGGCGACATCCGCAATGAACTCTTCATCTTCCACAAGGGAGCCGGGGCCGTCCTCCTGGTCCTGGTCCTCCTCCGGGTAGCCTGGCGCCTGATCCGTCCGGCCCCTCCCATGCCCGAGAGCGTACCGGCGGCGCAGCGGCGCCTGGCCCGGTGGAATCACGTGCTCCTCTACGCGCTTCTGGTGGTCATGACGGTGAGCGGATATGTGCGGGTGGTGGCAGGCGGATTCCCCATCGAGCTTCTGGAGGCCTTCGGCATCCCGCCCCTGGTCCCCGAGAATACCGATCTGGCCAACCGCATGTCGGTGCTGCACAAATTCTCGGTCTACGCCCTCATGGCCTTCATCGGCGCCCACATTGCCGCGGCCTCCTACCACGCCTTCATTGCCCGCGACGGGATCGCCGGGCGGATGTGGCCTCCCTTCCGACCGCGGGCCTGACGCCGGGGCGAGCCCAGCCCCACAGGGC
>REEG01000014.1 GCA_007695195.1 Gemmatimonadales bacterium
GGTGACGGAGGTGGCGGATATCACCGGCCACCCGGAGATCATGGGCGGACGGGTGAAGACGCTCCATCCGGCGGTGCACGGACCGCTCCTGGCCCGACGCGACGTCCCCGCGGACCTGGAGGCGCTGGCCAACTTCGGCTACCGCCCCATCGACGTGGTGGTGGTGAACCTCTATCCCTTCCGGCAGACGGTGGCCCGAGGCGGGGTGGCGGTGCCCGAGGCCATGGAGCAGGTGGACATCGGGGGCCCCACCATGATCCGAGCCGCAGCCAAGAACCACGCCCACGTCTGGGTGGTGGTGGATCCGGCGGACTACGGCGCTGTGGTGGCGGCGGTGGAGGCGGAGCGTCGCACCGGCGTGTCCACGGAAGGGGCCATTGCCCTGCGCCGGAGGCTCGCCGCCAAGGTCTTCCGCCACATCTCGTCCTACGACGAGGCGGTGGCCGATTACCTGGAGGGGCGCGGGACCACCGGAGCCGGAGCGGCCGACACCGATACTGGGGCCTCGTCGTCCACAAGTATTCTCAGACCCCGACTCCAGCGGGAGTGGGATCGGGGTGACGTACTCCGGTACGGCGAGAACCCGGATCAGGAGGCGGCCCTCTATCAGCCGGCCGGCAGCGAGTCCACCGGGATCGCCGCCCTGGACCAGTTTCACGGGAAGAGTCTGTCGTACAACAACCTCCTGGACCTGGACGGGGCCCTCCTCTCGCTGGCTCCCTTCGCCTTCTCGCCCCGCCCGGCGGTGTGCATCGTGAAGCACACCACGCCCTGTGGCCTTGGCCTCGGCGACACGGTGGAGGAGGCGTTTCGGCGTGCGTTGGCCACCGATCCGGTGAGCGCATTCGGATCCATCATCGCCGTGAACCGTCCGGTGGACGAGGCGGCGGCGCTGGCGCTATCCGACCTCTTCGTGGAGTGCGTGGTGGCGCCGAGCTTCTCGGACGCCGCCGTGGAGGTCCTGACCCGGAAGAAGAATCTGCGTCTTCTCACCTTCCCCCGTCGTCCCATCGACCGGACACTCCGGGGATTCCCGGCGGAGATGGTCGAGAGCGGGGTGGTGGGGCGGTTCGAGACCGCACTGGAAAGCCACGCCGACGCCGAAGCGGTGATCCAGTCGGCCCACTTCCTGGCGGTCCACGGGCGCCTGCCCGACCCCCTCCTCCTCCGGGGGATCTACGGGGGCCTTCTGGCCCAGACGCCGCCCACGCCTCCCTTCTACGGGGTCGAGGATTCCCGCTGGCGGGTGGTGTCGGAGAGGAAACCCACCGACGCCGAACTGGACGACATGGCCTTCGCCTGGGCTGCGGTGTTCGGGGTCAAGTCCAATGCCATCCTCCTGGCCCGGGGCGGGGCCACCCTGGGGATCGGGGCCGGGCAGATGTCCCGGGTGGATTCGTCACGATTGGCGGTTCAGAAGGCCGTGGACGCCGGGTTCGATGTGGAGGGGGCCGCAATGGCCTCCGACGCCTTCTTCCCCTTCCGGGACGGCGTGGACGCGGCGGCCGAGAAGGGGGTTCGGGCCATCATCCAGCCCGGCGGCTCGGTGCGGGACCAGGAGGTGGTGGCGGCCGCCGACGAGCACGGCATCGCCATGATCTTCACCGGCCGGCGGCTCTTCCGACACTGACGGGGAAGAGGGGGCCGCACGGACGGGGTGCGGTGGCGGCGCGGTACGGGTGCCGGCGGGGAGGGGCGAGGCTCCTTCGGGCCCCCTTCGCCCGCTCTGCCCCTTCACCCCTTCCTCCCCCTTCTCTCCCTCCTCCCCCTTCGCCCCCTTCCTCAATACCGGCCGAGCAAGCGCTCCTGGGCCCGCGTCCATTGGGGACTCGCCAGGTAGTCCAGGAGCACCCGATTTATGCGGTTTCGCTCCGGGTGGTCCCGAGAAAGGGCGATGCCGTAGTACTGCTCGGCGAAGACGGCGGGAAGGATCCGCACCTCGCCCTCCCACCCCTCGCGCATGGTGTGGCGGAGGATGGGCGCGTCGTGGACGAAGGCGTCTACCTCCCCACGGGCCACGGCGTCCATCCCTTCGGCCAGGGTGGGGAAGGGGCGCGCATTCACCCCGTCTTCCGCCAGGAACTCAAGCGCCGCCGACTGGTCCAGCGCCCCCACCCGCACATGGGGAAGGTCGCCGGGCCCCGACACCCGGCTGTCGATCTGGGTGACGGTGAGGGACGATGTAATAGAGGCGGTGAAGAACGAGATGAGGATGATGGCGCTGAACATCCAGAAGAAACCCACCACCCGGCCCCCCACCGTCCGGGGTGATTTGTCGCCGTAGCCCACCGTGGTCATGGTCACCGCCGCCCACCAGAAGCCGCTCCCCACGCCCTCGGCGGTCGTGCCCCCGAACTCCTCGGGGTTCCCGCGCCGCTCGAAGATCCACACCAGGAACCCCCAGAAGAGGAGCACCCCCAGGAGCAGGAAGATCGCCCAGAGGAACTCCGGGTCCAGGAGGGCCAGGATGGCTTGGCCGAGGCCCGCCGGCTCCCGCCCCACGGCAATGCCCAGCCCCGTCACGTAGAAGGGGTGAGTGAAGTCCACCACCTCTTCGCGCTCGCTGGTGATGGTAAGGGCCGCTGCCGAGGCAAAGTAGGTGCCGTCGGCCACCCCCTCGATCATTCCGGCGATGTCCGTCTCCTCGAAGCGGTAGTCCAACTCGAGCTCCCGGGCCACTTCGTCCCAGAGCGCCACCGTGAGGCCGTGGTAGCCACCGTCGTCGTTTCGCATGACGAAGGGCGCCACTACCCGGGTGCCGATGACCACCTGAGTATCCGCCTGGGTCGTCGCCTGGGTCTCCAGCTGGATATCCCGTCGGGTATCTGCCACCGACTCGGCCGGATCTGTGGTGGCAGGGCTTCTCACTCCATGCCCGGGGGCGTTGACTGGTGGGGAGGCGGTCAGGCCAGGTAGGCCAGGCAGG
>REEG01000093.1 GCA_007695195.1 Gemmatimonadales bacterium
ATCCTCTTCCAACTCCTGCAGCCACTCCGGGAAGGGGTCGACCATCCCCGCCCACCCCGCCGGGCCCATCCCCATCTCCTCGGGGGTGAGAAGCGCCGCCTCGAGACCCTGCTCCAGAGTGGTCCGGTCGAGGCCCTGTCCGATGAAGACCAGTTCCTGGCGACGGTCTCCCCACGGCTCCTCCCAAACCGTCTGCAGCATCTCCTGCGTTTCGGAATCGGCCTCCTCGGGCCGCTCCCCACCTCCAGCCCACCAGAACCCGGCCGGACCGTGCTCGCGCATGACGCCCGCCTGGGCCAGCGCCCCCACCATCCCCATCCGCGATCCGAGCCAGAAGAAACCCTTGGCCCGGAGCACCCCCGGCCACGGAGCGTGGAGGAAGTCCCAGAACCGCTTCGGGTGGAAGGGTCGCCGTGCCCGGAAGACGAAGCTGGAGATCCCGTACTCCTCGGTCTCGGACTCCACCTCCGTCTTCGTGAGTTCGTGCATCCACCCCGGCGCCTGGCTGGCGGCGTCGAAGTCGAAGCGCTTCGTGTCCAGGATGCGCTCCAGGGGCACCCTTCCCTTCTCCGTGGAGACGATCTCGGCCGTCCGGTTGAGCGACCGCAGGACGCCGGTCACCTGATCCAGCTCTTCCGGCGACACCAGATCGGTCTTGTTCACCACCAGAACATCGGCGAATTCCACCTGATCGATGAGGAGCTGGGCAAGCGTTCGCTCATCCTCTTCGCCCATGGACTCGCCCCGATCCTGAAGGAGGTCGGTGGTGCCCAGGTCCCTGAGGAAGGCCTTGGCGTCCACTACTGACACCATGGTATCCAGCCGGGCAAACTCCGACAGGCTCCGGCCCTCCTCATCGTCCATGACGAAGGTGGCAGCCACAGGGAGCGGCTCGGAGATCCCGGTGGATTCGATGAGGAGGTAGTCGAACCGCCCCTCCTCGGCCAGGCGCTTCACCTCCAGGAGGAGATCTTCCCGGAGGGTGCAGCAGATGCACCCGTTGGTGAACTCCACCAGCTTCTCCTCGGTGCGGGAGAGGGCTGCCTCGCCGCCCCGGACCAGCGCCGCATCCACATTCACCTCCGACATGTCGTTGACGATGACGGCGACGCGCATCCCGGAACGGTTGGAGAGGACGTGATTCAGGAGGGTGGTTTTGCCGGCGCCCAGGAAGCCGGAAAGGACGGTGACGGGGAGACGATTCATGGCAACAGCTCTCCGGAGGTGATGTGACAGACAGCGAAGGGACGTAAAGTGATAATGGTTTATCGTTCCCGTGTCCACTGTCCCTTTTCCCGAGACGGGCGCTGGGGGGCAACGAAAAAAACCCCCAGCCGGCGCTTTCACGCCGACCGGGGGTCGTTTCGCCGGGAAAATGCGAACCTGGGTTCGGATTTTCCTCGTACCTCTGCACTCAATCCCTCAGATCACACGGATCCCTTCACCGTGCCACCTAGCCCCGGTCATCCACGGGGACGTAGGGCCGCTCGCCCTCACCGACATAGACCTGCCGGGGCCGGGCGATGCGTTGCTCCTTGTCTTCCAGGAGTTCTTCCCACTGCGCCAGCCATCCCACCGTCCGGGGAATGGCGAAGAGGACCGGGAACATCTCCACCGGGAAGCCCATGGCCTGATAGATGAGTCCCGAATAGAAGTCCACGTTGGGATAGAGATTTCGCTCGACGAAGTACTCCTCCTGAAGGGCGATCTTCTCCAGTTCCAGCGCGATGTCCAGGAGCGGGTTGCCGCCCATGACCTCGAACACCTCGTGCGCATGCCGCTTGATGATGCTGGCTCGAGGATCGTAGGCCTTGTAGACCCGGTGCCCGAAGCCCATGAGTCGCCGCTCACCCCGACGCACGCTCTCCATGAAGTCGGGAATGTTGTCCTTGGACCCGATCTCCTGGAGCATGCGGAGCACCGCTTCATTGGCTCCGCCGTGCAGGGGTCCGTAAAGCGCTGCCATGGAACCAGCCAGCGCCGAGAACGGATCGGCGTGGGCGCTCCCGATGACCCGCATGGTTGTGGTCGAGCAGTTCTGCTCGTGATCGGCATGCAGAATGAAAAGGACGTCCAGCGCCCGCTCCAGGATGGGATTGGCCCGGTACTCCTTCACCCCGATCCGGAAGAGCATGTTGAGGAAATTCCCCGTGTAGGACAGCTCGTTCTCGGGGTAGACGTAGGGTAGCCCCCGGTGGTGCCGGTAGGCGAAGGCTGCCAGGGTGGGCATCTTGGCCACAAGGCGGATGATCTGGATCCACCGATTCTCTGCGTCGTGGACCTCTTTGGCTTCCGGGTAGAAGGTAGACAGGGCCGCCACCGAGGAGATCATGATCCCCATGGCATGAGCGTCGTACCGGAACCCGTGGAGGAGCTTGATGATGTTCTCGTGAGCGTACGTGTGGTACGTCACATGGTGAACGAACTCATCCAGCTCGTCCTGGGTGGGAAGCTCCCCCCGGAGGACCAGGTAAGCCACCTCCAGGAAGGTACTTTGCTCCGCCAACTGCTCAATGGGATATCCCCGGTACCGGAGAATTCCCTTGTCACCGTCGATTTCGGTGACTGTGCTTCGGGTGGAAGCCGTATTCCCGTAGGCCGGGTCGTAGGACATCATCCCGAAATCGCCATCCTGGACACGGATCTGCCGGAGATCCATGGCTCGGATCACGTCGCCCTCGTGGATGTCGACCTCGTAGTCCCGGCCCGTGCGGTTGTCCCGGATGGATAAGCTGTTCCGGGGGCTCGTCCCGCTCTCTGACATGTGGTCTCCTCCCTTGGGGGATGTGTTCGGGTTCGATTGTGGGGTTCTGCGTCGTCGTATGCCGGCCCGTGGCCGAAATCGTAAGGAAATCTGCATGGGGTTCAGAACTTCTAAGATCCAAAACTTGGCCCTTGGAAACAACCCCGTAAGCATGGAAAATCGGCTCATGGACAGTTCGAGCCGTTCTCCCGACCCCTATCGACCCACCGCTGCCCCGGCTGCCCGCCCGACGGCCTCAAATTAGAATCAGGATTCTAATTTTGGTACTTCTGCGGTTTCCGCTCAGACGGACCTTGGCCCGTCCACGCTGCCCCGTCATGTTGAAGGGGACGACTTCAAGCGGTCGTTCGTTCTCGATCCCATCCGCTCATCTGGACCAATGATGCAAACCGCCATGATCCGCCTGCCGCTCTTCTGTGCCATCACCCTCTTCGTGCTGCCGGCCGCCGGCGCAGCCCAGGACAACCCCTATGCGGCCTTCCAGGATCGGGACATCCGGGCCCTGGCCCCCGCCGAGATCCAGGGACTCCTGGAAGGGGCCGGGCTGGGAATGGCCCTGACGGCGGAACTGAATGGGGTTCCCGGGCCGCTCCATGTTCTGGAAGAGGCGGAGGGGCTCGACCTCACCCCGGAGCAACTGGCGGCTACCGAAGCCCTGTTTGAGCGGATGAGGGAACAGGCCGGCGAGCTGGGTCGGCAGATCGTGGAGGCGGAAGAGCACCTGGAGCGACGCTTCCGCCACCGCCATCTGGACCGGGAGACCCTCTTCCGCCTCACCGACGAGATCGGCCGGCTGCGGGGCGAACTCCGGGCCGTGCACCTGGACGCCCACCTGGACATGCTCCCCATCCTCACCGACGAGCAGGTGGAGCGCTACCAGGAACTACGGGGATACGGGGACCCGGACGCCATGCATCATGGGCACGACCACCACGGGCACCCGCCCCACCGGTGAGTCACCTGACCCGCCAGCGGTGGTAGCGCTCAAGCCAGCGTAGCGCACCCTCCGGCGCATTGGCCTTCTTCCAGGCTCCGGCGGTAGCCTTGTTGGCCTCCATGAGGGTGGGGTACGGATGGATGGTGCCCAGGATTTTGTTGAGTCCGATCCCGTGCTTCATGGCCAGGGTGAACTCGGTGATGAGCTCTCCGGCGTGGGGGCCCACGATGACGGCGCCCAGGATCTTGTCCTTTCCAGGTACCGTCAGGACCTTCACGAATCCGTGGGCTGCCTCCTCCGCCAGAGCCCGATCCTGCCCGGCCAGGTCGTAACGCGTCACCTCCACCTCCACCTCTCGTTCCCGGGCCTCGCGCTCGTTGAGCCCCACCCGGGCCACTTCGGGATCCGTGTAGGTGGCCATGGGCAGGGTCCGGTAGTCGACCCGGAAGCGCTTGAAGGGGTTGGAGAAGAGGGCGTTCACCGCCGCATACCACGCCTGGTGCGAGGCGGCGTGGGTGAACTGGTAGGGACCCACGCAGTCTCCACAGGCGAAGATGGTGGGGACGCGGGTCCGGAGGTGGTCGTCGGTGTCGATGACACCGTTGCGCACCTCGACCCCCACCTCCTGAAGACCGAATCCCTCGACCCGGGCTTCGCGGCCCACCGCCACCAGGAGGGTGTCGAAGGGGAGACGGATCTCCTGGTCGGATCCGTCGCGAACAGCCACGGCCACCTTCTCCTCCTCCCTTCCCCCTGCCCCTTCAGCCGACGCCGGGACCGCGGTTTCGAAGCGCACAACCCGGTGCCCCGTGAGCACCCGGATCCCCTCGGCCTCAAAGCGGGCTTCCACAAACTCCGACACCTCCCGGTCTTCCCTTCCCAGGAGGCGCGGACCCATCTCCACCTGGGTTACGCCGGCGCCCAGGCGGGCGAAGGCCTGGGAGAGCTCACACCCGATGGGCCCTCCGCCCAGCACCAGGAACCGGCCAGGATCGTCCCGGAGCGACCAGATGGTGTCGGAGGTGTGGTACCCCACCTCGTCCAGTCCCGGGATGGGCGGAATCCGGGGACGGGCCCCGGTGGCCACCACGATGTTGCGGGTGGTGAGGGTGCGCCCGTTCACCTCCACGGACCAGGGACCGGTGATCTGCGCCTCGCCCTGGATCACATCCACCCCGAGCCCCGTGTAGCGCTCCACCGAATCGTGGGGTGCGATGGTGTCCACCACCCGCCGGACCCGGTCCATGACGTCGGCCATCTCCACCCGGGCCGAGGCCTCGGCGATGCCGAAGGACTCGTGCCGCTGGATCTCAGACACCAGCCGGGCCGAGCGGATGAGGGTCTTGGAGGGCACGCACCCGGTGTTCAGGCAGTCGCCCCCCATCTCCCCCTTCTCGATGAGACTCACCTTCGCCTTCACGGCCGCCGCGATGTAGGCGGTGACGAGCCCCGCCGATCCGGCTCCGATGACCACCAGATTCCGATCGAACGACGAGGGCTTCTTCCACCCCCGGAGAACCTTCCTGGTCTGGATCCATCGGGCCGTCCACTTGGCCAGCAGGGGAAAGATGCCCAGGAGGGCGAAGGCACCCAGGAGACCCGGGGACACGATGTCGCCCAGCGATTCCACCTGGGCGATCTGCGTCCCGGCATTCACATAGACCATGGTGCCCGCAAGCATCCCCACCTGGCTCACCACGAAGAAGGTCACGGTGCGCATGGGCGTCAGCGCCATGACCAGATTCACCACGAAGAAGGGGAAGACCGGGACCAGGCGGAGCATGAACAGATAGAGGGCTCCGTCCCGGCGAATCCCCTCGTTGATGGGCTTGAGGTAGCGGCCGAAGCGGCGCTGCACCGCATCTTGGAAGAGGAAGCGCCCCAGGAGGAAGGCCAGCGTGGCCCCGATGGTGGAGGCGAAGGAAACGAGGACCGTTCCCCACAGGAATCCGAAGATGGCCCCCCCCACCAGCGTCATGAGGGCGGCGCCGGGGAGGGAGAGGGCCGTTACCGCCACGTAGACGGCAAAATAGACGGCCGCCGCCAGCCCCATGTTCTCCCGGCGGAATTCTTCGATGGCGGCCTGCTGGGCCCGGAAGAATTCCAGGGTGAAGTAGCGGTCCAGGTCCAGGACGAAGAACAGGACGACCACCGCCGCCACGGCGGCGAGGAGAATCCATCGACTGGCTTTCATTCCGGGACGGCTTCCTGGTCTGGGATCGCGGTGGGGACGATGTATGCACCCGGGGAACGCCTGATCACCCGCCTGAGGTTCCAGCGTTCCCGGATGCGTTTCCGGCGGAGGGGGCGCGGCTCGGACCCAGCGCTTGCCCTTCGGTGCCCTTGGCCATAGCCTCTTTGCTGTTCCTGAATTTCCCTCATGGCCTCTTACGCGCACGGAACTTCATGCTCGACTCCATCATGCGGGCCGCGGATGCCCTGGAATCCATTGTCTGGAGCTGGGGAATCCCGGTAGGCGAGGAGACCATCCCCGCCGTGGTGATCCTTCTGCTCGGCGCCGGTCTCTACTTCACTTTGCGGCTGGGCTTCATCCAGTTCCGCCGGCTGGGGCACGGCTTTGCCGTGGTCTCGGGAAAGTACGACGACCCGGAGGACACCGGCGACGTCACCCACTTCCAGGCCCTCTCCACGGCCCTCTCGGCCACGGTGGGGATCGGAAACATCGCCGGGGTGGCGCTGGCCATCCACTGGGGCGGTCCCGGCGCCCTCTTCTGGATGTGGGTCACCGCCGTTCTGGGGATGGCCACCAAGTTCTCCGAGGTGACCCTCTCCCAGAAGTACCGGAACGTGCGTGAGCCGGATCCCGAGCGGCCCTGGGAGGGAATGGTGGCCGGCGGTCCCATGTACTACATCGAGCGGGGGCTGGGGAAGGCGTGGAAGCCCATGGCCGTCATCTTCGCCGTCTTCCTGGCGGCAGTGGCCCTCTTCACCGGGAACGGCGTCCAGGCCAACACCGTAGCCGACGTCTTCCAGACCGAGTTCGGCATCGCTCCCTGGGTGGCGGGGCTCATCACCGCCTCCGTCGTTGGCGCGGTGATCATCGGGGGGATCAGCCGGATCGGACGGGTTACCGGCATCCTGGCCCCGGCCATGGCAGGGCTCTATGTGGCGGCCGCCCTGGTCATCCTGGCCATCAACTGGAACCAGATCCTCCCGAGCTTCGTGTTGATCTTCACCGAAGCGTTCAACCCTTCGGCGGGTGTGGCGGGAGCGGGCGTGGGTGCCTTCCTGGTCACCATGATGTGGGGGGTGCGGCGCGGCCTCTTCTCCAACGAGGCCGGTCAGGGCTCCAGCCCCATCGCCCACGCGGCGGCCAAGACCGAAGAGCCGGCTGAAGAGGGGATGGTGGCGCTCCTCGGGCCCTTCATCGACACCATCGTCATCTGCACCATGACCGCGCTGGTGATCATCATCACCGGCAGCTGGGACGACAAGATCCCGCAGCAGGTCAGCCTCTCCAGCGGAAACATCTCCTTCGTGGTGGAGCGCGATGACGGCCGCTTCAACTTCTTCCAGAGCGCGCCGGAGGAGATCCGGGTTGAGCAGGGTGTGCCCGCCGCCCAGTCCATCGGTGATTCCCGTATGGCGTGGCACGAAGTGGCCATCGACGAGTTCTTCACCGATCCCGATCAGACCCAGCCCTTCACCGGGGTGATCTTCCCTGGTCGGAACACCGCCGTGGCCGATGACGGCACGGAACACCGCGTCCTCTTCGCCAATGTGGTGCAGAACGGGGCGCCCCTCACCATGCTGAGCTTCCAGCGCGGGCTCCCGGGCGACTGGGGTCACTACATCGTGATCCTCACCGTGCTCCTGTTCGGAATCTCCACCGCCATCGCCTGGAGCTATTACGGGGACCGCTGCGCCTTCTACCTCTTCGGTCCCAAGGCGGTGCTTCCATACAAGATCATCTTCGTGATCATGCACTTCGTGGGAGCGGTGAGTCCGTTGATCCTGGCGTGGACCATCGGGGACATCCTGCTGGGGCTCGTCATCATTCCCAACCTCATCGCCGTGGTCTTCCTGGCCGGGCGGGTGCGGGACGAGGCGGACTCGTACTTCAAGCGAAAGCCCTGGCTGAAGCGGTGACGGGGGGCGCGGCCTGACTGGCGCCCTTGATCCAACCGTCCGAGGACACGACCTCCCACGACCCACCCCCGCTCCGAGTATCTGGAGCGGGGGTGGTGTTGTTCAGCCGGCTCTCCCGCAGGAACCCAACTCCACTTCACACGCCAGGCACCCTCCCCACCAGAGCGTCCAGACGGGCACGGGCCGACAGGTAGGCGTGGACCGCCTCGGCGTAGTTGGTGGCGCTCTGCCGCAGGGCCACCTCGGCGTCGGTGACCTCAAGCCGGCTCGCCAACCCTTCGCTGAACTGGCCCGAGATGATGCGGTACCCCCGCTCAGCCTGTTCCACGGCCCGGCTCTGCCCCCGAGCCCGGGACCGGGCCTCCGCCACCGCCTCCACCAGGGAGCGGAGTTGGGCCTCGGTGTCGTCTTCCACCAGATCCAACCGTACCTCCGTTCGCCGGAGTTCGATGCGAGCCTGTTCGGCCCGGGCCCGCCGCTGGAATCCGGTGAAGAGGGGCACACTCACCTGAACCCCCACCATCCGCCCGTACCCCCGCTCTCCACTCCCGGCAAAGAAGCTGGGGCTCCCGTCCTGCTGGGCCTGGACGTCGTAGCTCCCGAACAGCGACACACGGGGGAGACGATCCGACTGCTCCGCCCGGAGTTCGGTGCGCCGGAGCCGTTCTTCCAGCCGGAGTTGGCGGAGGGTGGCCTGATCTTCCCGGGCTGTGGCCAGGAGTTCGTCGGCGCCGGCGGTGGGATCACTCCCCATGAGCTCCAGGAGCACCCGGTCCTCAGGGGCGTTGGCCTCGGGATCGTCCAGGATCAGGCTCGACAGGGAACCGGAGGGCACGATCTCCTCCGACTCCGGCTCGGTCCCCATGGCGACGAGGAGGGCCCGACGGGCGGCCCGTTGTTCATTGGTGGCCCGGTCCAGCAGGGGCTCCAGATTGGCCAGCTCCACCTCCAGCCTGAGTACCTCGTACTCCGAGGCCAGCCCTTCCGCCTCCAGCGCCCGGGTCTGTCGCAGGGAGGTCTCGACCCGCTCCAGCGACTCCCGGAGCAGCACCTCCCGCTCCCGCGCCAGGAGAAGGTCGTAGTAGCGGAGACGGGTGGCCGTGACCACCTCCTGCTCCCGGGCCCGTAACTCCTCGGCCCGGAGATCCGCGAGCCGTGCCGCGCCTCGAACCCCCGCCAGGGCCCGCCCCTCCCAGAGGGGCTGCTCCACCATGAGCGCCCCGGTCCAGACGTTGTCCAGCCCGAACTGCACCCGGGTCACGTCGTCGGGCGACGCTGTGGGATCGAAGAGAATGGTGGGGAGGAAGGTAGCCGGGGGCGTCAGGTTCCGGGCGTAGCGCATGGTGAGGTCCACCCGCGGAAGGAGCCGCCCCCGGGCCTCGGTCATCCCCTGCCGGGCTCCGTCCAGGGCCAGACGGGCATCCCGCACCTCGCGGCTCCCTTCCAGGGTGCGTGCCACAGCTTCATTCAGCGTCAATGTCTCGCCGGAGCTCTGGGCCGATGCAGGGTCGGCTCCGACGCCAACCACGAAGAGGAGAAGAAGGGTGACCTGAATCGATACCTTCCTTTGGACGCGGTTCATCGCCGGGCCTCCACACGAATGCCGTCCTCGATCCGCTCACCGGGATAGAGTACCACCTGATCGCCCACGTCGAGCCCTGAGAGCACCTGGGCATCCGCATCGCTCCGCCGCCCCACCTCCACCTCTACCCGCCGGGCGCGTCCGTCCAGGATCCGGAAGGCGAACCATCGGTCCCCGTCCCGGAAGACGGCGCTGGCGGGAACCCGCAGGACGTCGTCCTCTTCCCAGATGATGATGCGGGCTTCCACCCGGTATCCATCGCCCAGCTCGGGAGGAAGGGTCGTTCCCGGGTCCAGGTCCAGGCGGACATTCACCCGCTGCTCCTCGATGCCTAGCGCCGACACCCGGGTGAAGGCGGCGGGCTCCACCACCCGGACCCGGGCAGGGAGCACATCCTCGCCGCCCCACCGGTCGATCTCGGCCCTGTGCCCCGGGCGTACCTGCACCGCATCGGCCGAGAGGAGGTCCGCCACCACCTCCAGATTGGTCACGTCCCCCACCTCCAGGACGGGGGAGCCCGGCTGCACCGCCGCCTCGCTCTCCTGCATCACCCGGAGGACCCGGCCCGACACGGGAGAGCGGACGCCGATCCGTTCGGCTCCGGAATTCCCCGTGCCTCGTTCCAGGAGGAGGCGGGCGTTCTCCACCTCCTGCTCCGCGGCCTGCACCGCGAAACGGGCGCTCCGGAGCTCGGCCTCCCGGCTGCGCAGACCCGCCTCGGCCTGCTCCACCGCGGAGACAGACCCCCCCGACTCGTCCAGGAGGATCCGCTGGCGCCTGAGCGCCTCCCGAGCCTCCACCACGGCTCCCTCCATGGCCTCTTCCCGGGCCCGGGCCTGCTCCAACCCGGCCCGGGCGCCCTCCAGCGCGGCCCTGGCCTGGGCTCGGCTCCGGTCGTCCAGGAGGGGCGCCGGGAGGGGGATGAGGCCCAGCAACTCCTCTCCCGCCTCCACCTCGTCGCCGGGCCGCCACCGGACCCGCTCAAGGGTTCCGGCCATGGGTGCCGCAATGGTGTATCGGTCCCGGAGCTGGGTGCGGCCATCTTCCCGGACGTCCACCTGCAGGGGACCCCGGGTCACCTCCCCTGCGTCCACGGGAACGGGGGAAGGGCGGAAGGCCAGGATCAGACCCCCGAGCACCACCACCCCCAGGAGCACCAGCAGGGCCGTGCGGGCCCACCCGGGGAGCTCACGCCCCCCCCTGCCATCCTGGTCCGACATCTCAATCCCCCTCCGTTGGAGGTTCACAAACGCGTCATGGATCCTGCGCCGGGAGAGCTACCCCCCGGATCCCGATCTGCCCGGTGCATTACCGGGTCTTGAGCACCCCGATGAGATCCAGCTTGTCCAGCCGGCGCCTCACCAGGAAGGCGCTGGCCACCGCCGCCGCCAGCACCACGGAGACGGCGAAGGCGTAGGTTTCGGTGGAGATGAGGAGCGGGAACCGGTACTCCTCCTGGTCGATGGAGCCGGCCAGGAGACCGGCCAGGATCCGCCCGATCCAGAGTCCGAACGGGATGGCCACCAGAACCTGGATCATCTGCTCGCCCACCAGGATGGTGGAGACCTCCCGGCGCGTGAAGCCCAGCACCCGGAGGCTTCCCAGGTCCCGGGCCCGCACAGAGAGGGCTACCCGGGCGTTGTTGTAGACCACCCCCACGGCGATGACGGCTCCGAAGAGGCTGAGAACCAGGACCAGCACCCGCTGGGTGTCCCCGCTCAGGGCCCGCATCCTGGCCACCGCCTGCTCCTTCCGGGTCACCTCCATCACCCGGGGCATCTCGCTGAGCCGCCGCTCCACCTCCGGGTAGCTCCCCCGGTCCAGGGCGAGGCGGAGCTGGTTCACCGCTGGATCCTCGCCCAGAAGTTGGTTCAGATCTTCCAGGCGCATATGGCCCTGGAGGCCAAAGGCCTGGGTCACCGTCCCCGTCACCACAAGCGTCCGCTCATCGGCCCGCCCCTCCCTGAGCCTCACCCGAACCGTATCGCCGGCCTCCACCCCCAGCATCTCCGCCAGCGTCCGGGTCAGGACCACCCCGCCCACGGGCATGGGGACCCGCCGCCCCTCCCCGTCCAGGAGGATCCGCAGGCGGTTCTCGTCGGGATACCCGTAGAGGGGGACGTCGCGGCTTCGGTGATCCGACGCCATCCGCACCGGCGTGACCCGGAGGCCCTCGGCGAATCGGACGCCCGGGATCCCCCGGACCTCCTTCACCGCCCGGTCCGAGGTGGGACCCACCAGGGAGACGGACACATCTTCCCGCGACGCCAGGTAGAACTCGGAGTCGATGATGAAGTCCATGGCGTCCATGGAGAATCGCCCCATGATGATGATCCCCACCGCCAGCGCCACCCCCACCGACGAGAGGGTGGTGCGCACCGGGTGGCGGGAGAGCTCCCGGAGGATCATGCGGCCCGACGTCCCGAAGAGGTTCCCGAGCCCGAGCCGTTCCAGGAAGGAAGGCCGGTACCGGGCCGGCGCCTCCGGGCTCATGGCCTCGGCCGGGGAGAGGCGGAGGATCCGCCGCAGGGCGACGAATGCCCCAACCAGCCCGAAGGCCAGGGCCACGGCGAAGGCCGGGATGAAGGTGGAGGCCGGCACCGAATACTCCAGGAGCGGGAGCCCGAAGAAGCGCAGGAAGGTGGAAGTGATCCCCTGCCCCATCCACCCGCCCAGGAGAAAGCCTCCCACCGTCCCCAGGAGGACCACCACCGCCACGTACTTCCCGTAGTAAAGGCCGATCTCCCTATTGTGGTATCCCAGCGCCTTCATGGCGGCGATCTCGCCCCGCTGAAGGTTGATGATGCGGGAGAGCACCACATTCAGGAGGAAGGCCGCCACCGCCAGAAAGACCAGGGGCACGGAGGTGGCCATCCCGGAGAGCTGCTCGAAGCGCATGTCCAGGAAGTAGTTGGAGCGGTGGCGGTCCCGTGCCACAGCCCCACGGCCCCCGTACGGATCCAGGATCCGGTCCACCTCCGCCAGCACGGCGGGGAGGGAGGCGCCTGGCCCCAAGCGAAGGACCACGTCGTTGAAGGCCCCCTCCATGCGGAAGGTGGGAGCCACCGCTTCCCGGTCCATCCAGAGGGCGGCGAAGCGCTCCTCATCGGGGATGGCGTCCCCGCCCGGCGGCGCCGGGTAGACGTACTCCGGTGAATTGGCAATGCCCACAATCCGTACCTGCCGGAGGGTGCCCTCCATGATCACCGGGAGGGTGTCTCCGGGCACGATCCCGAAGCGCCGCGCGAAGGGCTCCAGGAGGAGCGCTTCGTCGGCCCGGCCCTCCTCCATCATCCGCCCTTCCAGGAGGAGAACCCGGTTGAGGGGCGCGTCGCCGCCGGGGGGAAGGCCCACCACCTCGCCGATGGGGGGCTGTGTGGTGGCCTCGATGGGGATGCGCACCGGCGCCACCAGTCGGGTGTCGATCCCTGTGACCCCGGGGATCCCCTCCAACTGCCGGGCCACCGGATCCGGAGCGCGCTCCAGGGAGGCGAAGACATCGCCGAACCGGAACTCCTCGTAGTAGCGGTCCCGGGAGCCCTGGAGGGAATCCACGGTGGCCTGGAGCGCCACGAAGGCCGCCACCCCCGCTGCCACCACCAGGGCGATGGTGGCCACCTGGGCCCACGTCTCCCGGAGATTCCGGAGGAGCTTGCGGTTCAGGGTGGACAGGCTCATGGGATGCGTCCTGGAGCTACCAGCGGATCTCCGAGGCCGGGGTCCGGCTCTCGTTCCGCCGTTCTTCCTCCACTTCGCCGTCGTGGAGGATCACCACCCGGTTCGCCATGGCGGCAATGGGGGCGTTGTGAGTGATCACTGCCGTGGTTGTGCCCAACTCCTGGTTGACCCTCTCGATGACCTCCAGAACCACGACGCCGGAGCGATAGTCCAGCGCTCCCGTGGGCTCGTCGCACAGAAGGATCTCGGGGCGCTTGGCGATGGCCCGGGCCACCGCCACCCGCTGCTGCTCTCCTCCGGAAAGCTGGGAGGGGAAGTGGTCCAGGCGGTGACCGAGCCCCACCATCTCCAGCGCCTCGGCCGGCGCGAGGGGGTCGCGGGCGATCTCCGTCACCAGTGCCACATTCTCCCGGGCGGTGAGGGAGGGCATGAGGTTGTAGAACTGGAAGACAAACCCTACGTGCCGACGACGAAACTCGGTGAGTTCCCGATCGCCGGCCCGGGCCAGGTCCTTTCCGTCGAAGAGGACGCTCCCGCTGGTGGGGCGGTCGAGGCCACCGAGAATGTTCATGAGGGTCGACTTGCCGCTCCCCGAGGCCCCCACCAGGACAAGGAACTCCCCCTGGAAAAGCGCGAAGTCCACACCGCGGAGCGCGTGGACATCCACCTCACCCATGCGGTAGGTGCGGGTGACGTCACGGGCCTCCAGCACCGCCTTGGCTGAGTCTGCGGAACGGGTGGTCATGACGCCCTCCGTTCCTGGGGATCGGCGCCTTCGCCGCGCACCCCGGGTGGCACCGGAGCCAGCCCGGCCAGGGCGAAGTCCACCATGTGGTCCAGGTAGACGGCCCGACCCTGGTCCGTGCATGGCTCAACGGGGAGGATGCCCTCCGGGATCTTCCTCGTCACCAGCATGAAGTAGACGGGCTGAGCCATGAGGCTCATGGCCAGCAGAAGGGGCTCACCCTCCCGGATCACGCCCTGCGCCTGCCCCTGCCGGACCAGGCGGATCAGCGCCTCGGTGATGGGCGCCAGGATCTCCGCCAGATCCAGGAGCCATTCGGTACGGTACAGGCGCAGCTCCACCATGAAGCGGGTCTGATCCGGGTTGTCCCACAGGTGCTGGAACACCTCGTGGAGGAGGAGCCGGATCCGCTGACGGACCGGCGTCTCCTCGTCGTGGCTCAGCGCCACGATCCACTCCGCCAGGGGAGCGTCCAGGGCCCGGATCACCTCCTTGTAGAGCTCCTCCTTGGAGCCGAAGTGGTAGCCGACGGCGGCCACATTCGTCCCAGCGGCGCCGGTGATGGCCCGGACCGATGCGCCGTCGAAGCCGCGCTCGGCGAAGAGACGGCGCGCCGCTTTCAGGAGACGGTGGCGGGTGTCTTGGGAAGGACTCATGTGCGAAGGAGGTGGAGGTAGGTCCGTGGATCGTGCCGTGCACGGTGATTGGCTGGAACGATTGTATCATACGATCGTTTCATGCGTTCGTTTTGATTATTCACTCCGGACTGCCCCGGGTCAACACTTTTCGCTCCTCGCCATCTCCTTGCTTCACCCCTTCACCGCCGGCTCCCCTCGCGGGCCTTTCCATTCGTGGGTGCCTGGTGCAGAGCCCCTCAGCGTTTGTTCTGGGTCGCTGTTGGTGATGCGCACGGGGTCCGGGCTGGGGCGGAGGAGTGGACGATCCGGACCGGCTCGGCCCGCACACGCCCGTCCCCTGCCGCCGTACACGCAAATCGGAGAAGAGCCCAATTCTGGTTCCGGCCCTTGCCCCGTCCCGGGCCCGATTCTCTATTCCTCTGGTCTCATCCGTCCCACGGTTGCTCCGTCACGATCCGCATCCCATGACGGTTGCTCCGTCACAACCCGCATCCCATCAGGAGGCGTTTCGGTGCCCGGATCCGTTGCCGTTCTTTCCCTCGTCTCCCGGCTGTCCCGGTCCCCTTCC
>REEG01000092.1 GCA_007695195.1 Gemmatimonadales bacterium
GCCGGCGTCCTTCACATAGTGGTCGAACCACTCGAGCCACCGGGCCCACATGTCCAGGTTGTTCTCGATGGCCCGGGGGGTGTGGGACTCGAAGGGGTAGGTGTAGAGCACCGCATCCTTCCCCAGATTCGTAAGGGCGTGGATGAGGCGGTCGGACTGCATGGGCCAGGTCCCGGTGTTGTTGTCGTCGCCGCCGTGATAGAGGAGGAGGGGAGTCTCGATCTGGTGGGCGAAGAAGAAGGGGGACATGGCCATGTAGGTATGTGGGGCCTCCCACAGCGTCCGTCGTTCGGCCTGGAAGCCCGCCGGGGTCAGGCTTCGGTTGTAGGCCCCGTGCCCGGCGATTCCCGCCCGGAAGTAGGGGGTGTGGGCCAGGATGTTGACGGTGGCGAAGGCTCCGTACGAGTGTCCGCCGTGTCCGATCCGATCGATGTCCACCACCCCCAGCTCATCCGTGGCCCGGATGGCCGCGTACATGGCGTCGCTCAGGTTCGCGATGTACGTATCGTTGTAGTTCTCACCGACGATGGGGATGTCCGGATGGACCACGGCGTAGCCCTGGCTGAGCCAGATGTCGGACCAGCGCAGCCAGGTGACGTGGTGGAAGGCGTTGTGGTTCCGGGCCCGGATGGCCGCTCGTTCGTAGCCCTCCGCCTCGGTGTACTCCCGGGGGTAGGTCCAGAAAAGGGCTGGGACCCGGGTTCCTTCCCGGTAATCGGTGGGGAGCGACACCCGGGCCTGCACCTCCAGACCGTCCCGCCGGGTGAAGGAGAAGTCGATCCTCCGGGCAGCGGTGAGTTCGGGGAAGGGGTCTTCGTTCTGCGTCAGGTTCTCGACCCAGCGCCCCTCTTCCCAGAGCCAACTGTCGGGGAAGCGGGTGGATGACTCCCGGCTCGCCGTCATGCGCCGGAGATCGGGATCCAGAGGGACCAGGGGTTGGTCGAAGCTGTCCCTGGACCCCTCGAAGATGCGCTCCGTGGCTCCATCGGCCAGCGCCACCGCGTCCACAAAGGGGGTGGGACGGAAGTCGTCCCGGAAGCCGGGACCCTGCAGGTAGGCCCGGGAACCGTCGGTGGAGACCAGTGCATGGGGGAGCCCGTTGGCCGTCCGGCCGGTGAGGAGCGTGCCCCGGAGCTCCAGCGGGTCGTCCTGAGGAGCCGGCTCCAGCAGGGTGACGGGTTCCGTCGCCGGCTCGGCAAGGTCGACGTAGAGGAGCCCCCGCCGGTTCCCCTGACCCACCTCCATCAGAAGGTGGGATCCGGTGAGATCGTAGTGGGCGCTCCGGATGGGGTCATCGGAGATCGCCACCTCCCGAGCACGGTCCAGATCGAATGGGGGCTCGGCGAGCATGATCCGCTCGCCGTCCGACCGATCCACGAAGTGCAGCCCGGCGCCGTCCGGACGCCACTGGAAGTCGCTCCGGTCATTGTTTTCCCCGGACGGCGACCCTTCCTGGAGCGGCCGCTCCGCCAGCGTTGCGACCTCTTCCCCGGTGGTCCGGTCCAGGATCAGGGTCCGACGTGGAAATCCGCGCCAGCTCACCAGGAAGGAGAAGGGCCGCTCCACCACGGTGGCCAGGACGAAGCGGCCGTCGGGGCTCAGGGAGATGCTCTCGAACATGGCCGGCTCCCCGATCCGGCGGACCCCGTCGGGCCCGAACTCGGCCAGCTGACTGGTGGTGAAGTGCTGGAAGAGCGTCTCGTCGTGGGTGTCCTGGAGGAGGTAGGGGAAGGTCCGGGTCTGCACCGGTTCGTCGTGGGTGCGTCGGATGATGGGAGCGTCGGGGACCAGGGGGCGGTCCGGCTCGGCGCCCCGGCCCTCCGGGACCAGGAGGGTGAGGATGGATCCCTCCGGCGTCCACTGAACCATCCGGGATGGGACACGGCCCTGTCCGGCTGACCCTGTCGCCAGCGTGGCCAGGACCCGACCCGCGCCGACGGAGCCCACCGATGCGCCGTCGGTGGTGGCGGTCCAGAGTTCGGTACCCTCCCGGAGGTGAGCCAGGAAGGCGAGGCGGTCTCCGTCCGGAGACCACATGAAGTCCCCGGCAAAGGCTCCCTCAGGGAGCTCCACCTCCACGGTGGCTCGGTTGTCCAGGGAGAAGATCCGGAAGCCATGGATCCCCCAGGTATCCAGATGCCAGAGCCTGTCGGTCCCGGGCCGAAGCTCCAGTTCGGCCAGTCGCAGCGTCCGCTCACCCATCCGCTCCAGCGTGGAGAGTTCGGTGGACAGGGGGAGCAGGAAGTGACGCCCGTCGGGAGACGGGTGATCCAGGGTGGCGAAGTTCGTATCCCGCTGGAAGAAGTCCTGGACCTCCGCCGGAGGCAGGACATAGCCGTCGGCAGGCTGGAATCGATCCGGCACCTGGGCGGTGGCGGGTGCCGCCGGCCAGAGGAGGAGAAGGAGGGAGAGCCGGAACAGTGAGCGGAGACCGGCGGAGCGGGACGACGCATGGACGGACATGGACGGACTCGGCGCTGGAAGTGGCGCGGGGGGGACGGATCGGCGGCGTCCTCCCCTGTGGATCAAGACTTCCGTCCACCTTCGCCCGCGCGGAGGTGCGAGGCAAGGTGCCGCCAACTCCTCGCCCCATGGGAGGTGGGGTGGAGATGCCGCCCGACGGAGGGATCCGGACCGTCTCGACGGGGCTCGAGGATGCGCAGAGCCATCGTGTCGTGTACCTTCTTCCCGCTTTCCAAGACCCATCACACCGGGAGTCCCTAGACGGAATTCCGGGAACCCCAGCAAGACGACAGGAGACTCCATGCGAAAGGCCAGTGTTCTCGCGGCCCTTCTGGCCATTCTCCTCGTCCCGACGGCATGTGCGTCGGGGGGAGGTCCCCAGAAGGAGGTCATCAACCCCGCAGGCGGAGAGGTGACCACCCCCTTCGCCCCTATCGTCCGGACGGGAAATCTGTACTTCCTCTCCGGCGTCATCGGCCGGAGCGCCACCGGGGACATCGGTGAAGCCACCCGTCAGGCGCTGGAGAGCATTCAGCAGCGACTCCGGGCCGTGGACCTGACCCTGGACGATCTGGTGAAGTGCACCGTCTTCCTCATCGACATGGACGATTACCAGGAGATGAACCGGGTCTACTCCGAATACTTCCCGTCGAACCCCCCGGCCCGCTCGGCGGTAGCGGTCCGGGCTCTCCCGGCGGCAGCTCAGGTCGAGATCGAGTGCATCGGGGCCGGGCGTTGAGGCGCATGCTCCCGCCGGTGGAGGCGGGTCTACTGAAACGGTAAGGGTTGAATCGGAACCGGGTGAGGTGAAGCTGTGAGTGACGAGCGATCAACGGATGGGAAGGGAATGGACCGGCGGCACTTCCTGAGGACGTCCGGGGTGGGCGCCGGAGCCCTGGCCCTCATGGGAAGCGGGGCCCTCAGCGGGTGCCGCGCGGTGGCGGGCCCTGCCTCGGCCACGGCCCCGGCAGTAATGGGAGGCGGTGAGGACGTGGTGGTGGTGGGGGCCGGCGCCTTCGGGGTCTGGACTGCCCTCCACCTCCAGAAGATGGGTGCGAGGGTCACGTTGGTGGACATATGGGGACCGGGAAACTCCCGCTCCACCTCCGGCGACGAGACCCGGGGAGTCCGAAGCTCCTACGGGGGTCGGGAGCTCTGGACGGACTGGGCGTACCGATCCATGGACGCCTGGCGGGAGTTCGACCGGGAATGGTCACCCCGTATGGGAGACCCCCTCTACTACACCACCGGCGACCTCATCCTCCGGGATACGGAGGAGGGGATGATCACCGAGGTTCGGGAGACCTGGGACCAGGTGGGGGTGCCGTACGAGGTGCTGACCCCCGACGAGGTGCGGGCCCGCTGGCCCCAGATCGGCATTGAAGGGATCGAAGTGGCCCTGTACGAACCGGGCGCCGGCGTGGTCCGCTCCCGGGAGGCCTGTCGCCGGGTGGCGAACATCTTCCAGCAGCGAGGGGGCACCCTGCGCATGGCCCGGGCCGAGCTGGGGAGCAGTGCCGGTGGACGCCTCGGCGCCCTGACGCTGAATGGGGACCGGGATGCCCTTTCGGCCGACCGCTTCGTCTTCGCCCTGGGGCCCTGGTTCCCCAAGGCCTTCCCCGAGATCATGGCAGACCGGATGCGCATCACCACCATGGGCCACGTCTTCTACATGGGGACGCCGCCCGGGGATTACCGGTTCGACTATCCGAACCTGCCGTCGTGGAATTTCCCCGGCGTCACCGGGTGGGCCAGCCTTCCTCCCGATCATCGGGGGTTCCGCATCCGGGCCGGTGCCAGTGCGCACCCGGATCCCGATACCTCGGTTCGGTGGATCCCGGAAGACTTCCACGACCGCCCCTTCGAGGTCCTCCGGGAACGTTTCCCGGCCATCGCTGAGCAGCCCATCGTAGAGACCCGGGCCTGCCACTACGAATCGAGTGTGAGTCGGGACTGGATCATCGACCGGCACCCGGATCTGGAGAACGTCTGGTTCGCCGGGGGCGGAAGCGCCGAGGGGTTCAAGTTCGGCCCCCTCATCGGTGAACTCATTGCCGCCCGGGCGTTGGGCGACGACCGGTTCGCCGAACTGGATGGGGAATTCCGTCTCATTGGACTCGACCAGGATCAGGAGTAGAACCGGATGAACGCGATCCTCCTCATGGTGGTGGGGCTCGGGGCCTTCACCCTGGGCTACGTCTTCTATTCGCGCTTCATCGCGAATCGGATCTTCCGTCTGGATCCGGCCTTCGAGACGCCGGCCCACGCCCTGGAGGACGGCATCGACTACGTCCCCACCAATCGGTGGGTGCTCTGGGGTCACCACTTCACCTCGGTGGCCGGGGCGGCGCCCATCGTGGGGCCGGCCATCGCCGTGATCTGGGGCTGGCTCCCGGCCTTCCTCTGGGTCGTCTTCGGCACGGTCTTCTTCGCCGGTGTCCACGATGCCGGTGCCCTGTGGGCCAGTGTGCGCAATCGGGGGCAGTCCATTGGAGCGCTGACGGAATCGGTGGTGGGTGTCCGGGCGCGATCCCTCTTCATGATCGTGATCTTCCTCCTGCTCCTCATGGTGAACGCGGTGTTCGCCATCGTCATTGCAGGGCTCTTCGTGAGCTTCCCGGCCAGTGTGATCCCCTCATGGTTCGTCATCGCCGTGGCGCTGGGGATCGGGTGGCTCCTGTACCGCCGTGGGGTGGGGCTGTTCTGGCCGTCGGCGGTGGCCCTCGTCCTCCTCTACGGCTCCATGTTCGTGGGAGATGCGGTTCCCCTGGCGCTCCCGGAGCAGGTGGTGGGGCTGGGGCCGGCGGGGCAGTGGGTGATCCTCCTCTTCGCCTACGCCGCCGTGGCCTCGCTCCTGCCGGTGTGGGTCCTGCTGCAGCCCCGGGATTACATCAATGGGCTGCAGCTCCTCATCGGGCTGCTCATCTTCTTCACCGCTGTGGTGCTCTTCAACCCCACCATTGTGGCACCGGCGGTGAACACGGGGCTTCCCGGGGATGTGCCTCCGCTCCTTCCCCTCCTCTTCGTCACCATCGCTTGTGGGGCCATCTCCGGCTTCCATGGGCTGGTGGCTTCCGGGACCACCTCCAAGCAGCTGGACAAGGAGACGGACGTGCGATTCGTGGGCTACCTCGGGGCGGTGGGGGAGGGCGCCCTGGCGCTGGCGGCGATCCTGGCATGTACCGCCGGCTTTGCCACGCTGGCGGACTGGGAGGGCTTCTACACATCCTTCGCCTCCGGTGGGCTCCCGGCCTTCGTCCAGGGTGGTGGGGCCATCATCGCCGGGGGGCTCGGCCTTCCCGAGCACTTCGGTCAGACGCTGCTGGCGGTGATGGCGGTGCTCTTCGCCGCCACCACCATGGACACCGGAGTCCGGCTGCAGCGCTACATCATCCAGGAATGGGGGGTGATCTACAACATCAAGGCGCTGCGGGGTCGGGTGCTGGCCACCTTCATCGCGGTGGCGGCGTGTGTGGCCCTGGCCTTCGGCGCCGGCGGTGGTGCGGGAACCGGTGGCCTCATCATCTGGCCCCTCTTCGGGACCACGAATCAGCTCCTGGCCGCAGTGACCCTCCTGGTACTGAGCGTGATCCTCATGAAGAAGGGGCGGCCCACGATCTTCACCCTGGTGCCCTTCGGCTTCCTCATCACCATGACCATCCTGGCGCTGCTCTATCAGGCCGCCCAGTTCTGGCGGAACGAGCAGTACTTCCTGGTCTTCATGGACCTGCTCATCCTGGTGGCCACCATCTGGGTGGCGCTGGAGTCGTTGGGTGCGCTCATGCGCTCGCGCCGGAAGGGGCCCGACGACGAGGATGACGCCCCGGTGCCGGTGGCCGCCGGTGGGAGGAAGGGGGGCTGAGGCGCCGGCTGAGTCCTCAGCCCTTGAGGACCCCCAGCGGCCGGAGTCGCGCCACGGACCGGCCGATGCCGGCGCCGTCCACTACCCGGACCACGTCCGCCACGTCCTTGTAGGCTTCCGGGACCTCCTCGGCGATGGTGCCGCCGGAGGTGGCCCGAACCTCGATCCCCTCCCGGGCGAACTCCTCACGGAGGTTGCGGCCCCGGGTGTCCCGCTTGGACTGCCGGCGGCTCTTGCGCCGCCCGGCGCCGTGGCAGGTGGATCCGAAGGTCTCGGCGTACCCTGTTTCCGTTCCCACCAGGACGTAGGAGTAGCGCCCCATGTCCCCCGGGATGAAGACGGGCTGCCCCAGGGATCGGTAGACCTCCGGGAGATCCGGGTGGCCCGGGGGGAAGGCCCGGGTGGCCCCCTTCCTGTGGACCCAGAGATCCCGCTCACGGCCCGCCACTGTGTGGCGTTCCAGCTTGGCGTTGTTGTGGGCCACATCGTAGACCAGATCCAGGCCCAGGTCGTCGGCCGAGCGACCGAAGACGGCTTCGAAGCCCTCCCGGATCCGGTACCCCATCATCTGGCGGTTGGCGAAGGCGTAGTTGGCCGCCGCCCGCATGGCACCGATGTAGCGGCCTCCCTCTTCGGAGCGGGCCGGGGCGCAGGCGAGTTGACGGTCCGGGAGGTGGATGTCGTACCGCTTCACCGCCTGCATCATCACGTCCAGGTAGTCGTCGCACACCTGGTAGCCCAGACCCCGGGAACCGGAGTGGATGAAGACGGTGACCGTCCCATGGTCGAGCCCCATAGCCTTGGCGGCTTCGGCGTCCAGGATCCGGTCCACGAATCCCACCTCGATGAAGTGGTTTCCGCTCCCCACCGTGCCCACCTGGTCCCGGCCCCGGCGGATGGCCCGCTCGCTCACCTGGCCCGGATCGGCGTGGGCCAGGGTGCCCCCGTCCTCGATCCGGTCCAGATCTCCGGGGACGCCGTAGCCCTCCTCCACGACCCAGCGGGCACCCTGCTCCAGGATCCCCCGCACGTCGTCGTCGGAGAGGACGAAGCGCTCGTACCCCCGGCCCACGCCGGAAGGGATCCGTCGGAAGAGGTCGTCCATGAGGGCCGAAAGGTGCGGACGCACCTGATCCACCGTCAGGTTGGAGCGGTGGAGCCTGACTCCGCAGTTGATGTCGTAGCCCACCCCGCCGGGCGAGATCACCCCGCCCTCCTCAGGGTCGAAGGCGGCCACGCCACCGATGGGGAACCCGTACCCCCAGTGGATGTCGGGCATGCCGATGGAGTGTCCCACGATCCCCGGAAGGGTGGCCACATTGGCCACCTGGGTGACGGACTCGTCGTCCCGGATGTCCCGGATCAGGACATCGTCGGCGAAGATGAGGCCGTCCACCCGCATCCGGCCTTCCCGGGGAACGCGCCAGCGATATTCATCGATCCGTTCGAGTTTCAGGCCCATGGGTTTCGGGGTTTGGGGGGATGGGGAAGACGTTGGGGCGCAACGTGCACCCTTACATATTCAAAGCTAATGATTCGGCCGGTGCCCGTTCCCGTAGTCCGCCGCCACTGGCCTACGGGCGCCCCATGTCTGCCCCTGTCTCTCCTCGTCTCGCCCTGACACCTTCCTCTCCATGCCCCCGGCCACGCCTTCCTCTTCGCCCCTCCCCATCGACCCCCTTCTCCCGGAGGTGGTGGAGATGCTGGGGCGCGAGGGGGCCGCCGTGCTGGTGGCCCCTCCCGGAGCGGGGAAGACGACCCGGGTGCCCCTGGCGCTTCTCGAGGCACCCTGGCTTGAAGGACGCAGGATCCTGGTCCTGGAGCCCCGGCGACTGGCGGCCCGGTCCGCGGCCCGGCGCATGGCAGGCCTCCTGGGGGAGCCGGATGTGGGAGGAACCGTGGGGTACCGGGTGCGACTGGACACCCGGGTGGGCCCGAAGACCCGCGTCGAGGTGGTCACCGAGGGGATCCTGACCCGTATGCTCCAGTCGGACCCTTCGTTGGAGGGGGTGGGAGCCGTGGTCTTCGACGAGTTCCACGAACGCTCCCTCCACGCCGACCTGGGCCTGGCGCTCACCCTCCAGGCCCGGTCCCTCTTCCGCAGTGACCTGCGCATTCTGGTCATGTCCGCCACCCTGGATCCAGGACCGGTGGCCGAGCTCCTCGACGCCTCCGTGCTGGAGAGTCAGGGGCGGCAGTTCCCGGTGGAAACCCGCTGGAGCAAGCAGCCCATCACCGGCCGGATCGAGGGAGCGGTGGCCGCTACGGTTCGGACCGCGGTGGAGGAGGAAGATGGGGATGTGCTGGTCTTTCTCCCGGGGGTTGGGGAGATTCGCCGCACGGCGGAGCGCCTGAGGGAAGGTGGACTCCCGGATACGGTGGCGGTGCTGGAACTCCACGGAAGTCTTCCGGCGGCGGAGCAGGATCGGGCGGTGACGCCCCTTCCCGGTCGACGGAAGGTGGTCCTGGCCACCTCCATCGCCGAGACCTCCCTCACCATCGAGGGGGTGCGGGTGGTGGTTGATGCGGGCCTCATGCGTGTGCCCCGGTTCGATCCCGGCACCGGGATGACCCGACTGGAAACCCTCAGGGTAACCCGGGACAGCGCAGATCAGCGAAGGGGGCGGGCAGGTCGGCTGGAGCCCGGCGTCTGTTACCGCCTCTGGACCCGTGCGGAGGAACGGGGACTCGTGCCACGGCGAAGCCCCGAGATCACGGAGGCGGATCTGGCTCCCCTGGCCCTGGATCTGGCCGTGTGGGGGGCGGATCCCCAGGAGTTGCGCTGGCTCGACCCCCCACCCGACGCATCGTACCGGCAAGCGCTGGAGCTCTTGCTGGAGCTGGGTCTGCTGGCGGACGGCGGGCAGATCACCCCCACGGGTCAGGAGGTGGTACGCCTGGGGCTCCACCCTCGCCTGGGACGGATGTTGGTGGCGTTGGCGGAGGGAGTGCAAAAGGACCGGAGCTCCGGTGGCGATACCGGGCTCCTGCGCCTGGCATGCGAGGTGGCCGCCCTTCTATCGGATCGCGACATCCTCACGGGCCCCCAACGTGCGCCGGACGCCGACATGAGGCTTCGGGTCGAAGCTCTGCGGACCGGGCGGAGCCCCGTGGGTAGCCACAGCGTCCACCGTGGAGGGCTCCATCGGGCTCGCAAGGAGGCCCGCCACTGGTTCAGGCGAGTGGCACCGGCGGGCCGGGAACTCCCCGATGTAAAGGGAGGGGGCCCCGGCGACGTGGGTGAAGTGGGGCGCCTGCTGGCTCTCGCCTATCCGGACCGGGTTGCCCGGAAACGAAGGGGAGACCGGGACCGGTACCTCCTCCGACATGGAGGAGGCGCCCGCATCCCGGGCGACGATCCGCTGGCGGGGTCCCAGTGGCTGGTTGCGGCGGGGCTCGATGCCCGGGGCCGGGAGGGGCGGATCAGCCTGGCGGCGCCGCTCACGGAAGACGAGGTCCGCGAGCTCTTCACGTCCCAGTTCCACACGGACGATGGAGTGGAGTGGGACGAGCGGGAGGGACGGGTCCGCGCGTACCGGGTGACCCGCCTGGGGGCCATCGACCTGACGGTGGGACGGCTCCCCGATCCGGATCCCCACGAAGTGGCGTGCGCACTGGTCCAGGGAATCCGTGCCGGAGGGCCGCACCTCCTGCCGTGGGATCGGGAGGGATCCGAACTCCGGGATCGTCTCCAATTCCTCCATGTGCACGATCCGGCCACATGGCCTGACTCGTCCGAGACGGCCCTTCTGGACACGCTGGAAGTGTGGCTCGCTCCGTTCGTGCCGGGCCTTGTCTCACCGGACCGCATATCCCCGGAAACCCTGCACCAGGCATTGCTGGCGAGGGTGGCGTGGCAGGAACGGAGTCGCCTGGACGCGCTGGCCCCCTCCCACCTGGACGTCCCAAGCGGCTCCCGGATCCGGGTGGACTACTCGGATCCCCGGGCGCCGGCGCTGGCTGTCCGGCTCCAGGAGGTGTTCGGACTCGAAGAAACCCCCAGGGTGGGCGGAGGCCGGGTACCGGTAACCATGCGACTCCTCTCTCCGGCCATGCGACCGGTTCAGGTTACCCGGGATCTGGCCAGCTTCTGGGACCATGGATACTTCGAGGTTCGCAAGGACCTCCGGGGGCGCTATCCGAAGCATTACTGGCCCGATGACCCACGAGCGGCCACCGCCACCCGGAGGACCCGCCCCTCCTGATCCCTGCCCGACCTCAGGTGGAAAGGGGTTCGAGCCTCATGTGGAGCCGCCGCCCTTCGATCTTCCGGGAACGCTGCTCCACGGAGGCGAGGTCCTCGGTGGCTTCCTGGACGCGGTCCAGCATGGCTTCGCCCACTTCGGGACGGCGAAGTTCACGGCCCCGGTAGCGGAGCACCACCCGGACGATGTTTCCGTCCTCCAGGAACCGGCGGGCCCGTTTGATCTTCGTCTCGAAGTCGTGATCCTCGGTCACGGGACGAAGCTGGACCTCCTTGATCTCAACCGTGTTCTGGTTGCGACGGGCCTCCTGGGCCTGCTTCTGCTGTTCGTACTGATACTTGCCCCAGTCCATGACCTTGACCACGGGGGGGCGGGCCTGCGGGGCCACCTCGACGAGATCGAGGTCCAACTCCCGGGCTCGGTCCTGGGCGGCCTGGAGGGAAACGACGCCGACCTGTTCTCCATCGGAGTCGATGAGGCGGACGGGGCTGATGCGGATCTGGTCGTTGACTCGGGTCGTTCTGGAAATCTCGGGTACCTCCTGGAAAGGTGTGAAATCAGAGATGGGGGCAATACGCCACCCACATTCTGAAGGGAACACCCCGTCCGGGTGAGGTCAAATGAGAGGGGTCAACCAGGCGGGGCTTCGTCCAACGCCGACAGGAACCGATCTCCGTACCGTTCCAGCTTGGCCGGACCCACCCCCGGGATATCCAGGAGCTGGGATGGGGTGGAGGGTCGCCGCTGGACCATTTCCCTGAGCACCCGGTCGTTGAACACGATATAGGCCGGGACGCCCTGTTCCCGGGCCAACTCCAGGCGGAGGCTCCGCAGCTGTTCGAAGAGTGCTTCCTCCATCGGGTCCAGCTCCCTCTCTCCCACACCCATGCCCCTTCCGTCTTTACCCCCCGCCGCCTCCCGGTTGCGGGGCGCCACCGGGGCCCGGGAGGTGGATGCGACCGAGCCGCTCCGACCCACCACCCGCTCTTCCACGGACTCGCCCAGGCAGAGGTCGCATGACGAGCCGCAGTCGTCCATCTCTTCCTCGAAGTGGGCCAGGATGGCGCGATGGCGGCACATCCCCCCCTCCACCAACCGGAAGAGCTTAACCGTGGCCTGGGCCTTTTCCCGACGCAGCTCCTGATCTTCCACCTCGTCCAGGAAGCGCTCGTGCATCTTCACGTCGGCCCAGGAGTGGAAGAGGATGCAGTCGCTGGGGAGGCCGTCCCGCCCGGCTCGTCCCATCTCCTGGTACCACGACTCCACGTCCTTGGGCATGTCCCGATGGATGACGAAGCGGACATCGGGCTTGTCGATGCCCATGCCGAAGGCGATGGTGGCCACCACCACCTCCACCTCGTCGTGCTGGAAGGCTTCCTGGGCCCGGCTCCGCTCCTCGGCCGGGAGACCGGCGTGGTAGGGGAGGGCGCGGATTCCGCGCTCCCTGAGGAATCGGGCCGTACTCTCCACACTCCGCCTGGAGAGGCAGTAGACGATTCCGCTCTCACCCTCCCACTCCCGGATGATGGAGAGGATCTCGCGGCGGGTGTTGCCGGATCCCTTCTTCCGGCAGCCGATCTTCAGATTGGAGCGAAAGAAGGAGCCCTTGTACCCGGCCGGCTTTCGCATGCCCAACTGCCGCAGGATGTCCCGGGCCACGGGCCGTGTGGCAGTGGCAGTGAGGGCCAGAACCGGTACCCCCAGCGCCTCCCTGAGCCCTCGGAGCTGGCGGTAGGACGGGCGGAAGTCGTGTCCCCACTGACTGATGCAGTGGGCTTCATCCACCACCAGGAGGGAGATGGGGCATCCGGTGATGAACTCACGCAGCCCTCCGTCCAGCGCTTCCGGGGCCAGGAAGGCGATCTCGAGGTCGCCTCGCCGCAGCTGGGTGAGCCTCTCCCGGCGCTCGTCCAGGTCCAGGGTGCTGTTGATCTCGGCCGCCCGGAACCCGTGAGCCAGAAGGCTGTCCACCTGGTCCTTCATGAGGCTGATGAGGGGCGAGACCACCAGCACCGTTCCGGACAGGATCCGTGCCGGGACCTGATAGGTCAGGGACTTCCCGGCTCCCGTGGGCATGAGCGCGATGCAGTCCCGGCCTTCCAGAACCGCATCGATCACCTCCCGCTGGCCGGCTCGGAATTCCGTGTACCCGAACACGTCCCGGAGGACGACCTCGGGCTCCGGCGCCGGGGAGGTGCCCGGGACCGTCAGGGGTCCACCCGGTGGAAGCGGAGGTCGTGGACACGGGCCTGCCGGAGGCTGATCTCCCGCACCTCACCACTCTCGTCCCGGATAAAAACGAGTTGACCGAGGGGACCGTTGAAGGCGTCCACGTCACTCCCGGGCCGGAGGGTCATTCGTGTGGACGGTCGGCGAAGCACCATCAATTCCCCTTCTTCCACCGCCACCTCAAGGGTGGTCTCGGCATCATCACTGTGGTAGACCCCCGCAAAGGCGGCCAGGTCATGGGCCGATGGCTCGAATGCGGGAGGGGAAGGGGCCTGCCCATCCGAGCCCTCCTCGTTGGAGGTGGTGGCTTCGTCGTCGTCGGCTTCGGAAGATGCGGGCGGCTCGGGAAGGAAGACGGCGGCGACCCGTCCCCCCAGCCCGCCGGGGTTGGCGCTGCTGGAATTACAGAGGAGCGCCACAGAGAGCTCCTCATCGGGAAAGAGCGAGAGGTAGGCACGGTACCCCGAGGTGGCGCCGGTATGGCTGATTTGCTGAACTCCATTTTGCTCCCCGAACTGGAGGCCACCGGCGTAGTGGATCTCCGTCCCGTCGTTCAGGACCGCACGACGGTGCATCATGGCCATGAACTCTTCACCCATGGTTCCGGTGCGGAGGTGTTCGTTCCAGGCAAGGAGATCCGACACGGTGGTCAGGAGCCCACCATTGCCGTGAACGAACTCGATGGGGCGGTCGATATGGAATCCGTTTTCGGAAGGGGCGTAGGCCGCGGCTCGGCCGGGAACCACCTGCCGATAATCAGCCCTCCACTGCGTGTCTTCAAGACCCAGCGGCTCGAAGATTCGCTCCCGGGAGAAGTCGGCGAAGCTCATCCCCGTGATGCGCTCCACGAGAACGGCAGCCAGATTGTAGCCGGTATTGGAGTAGGAGTAGCTCTCCCCTGGGCGGTAGTTGAGGGCGGTCTGTCGGCTCACGATATCCAACACGTGCTCGTGGGTATGGCTTCGCTGGGACCGGCCCCACCCGGAGATGGCGGCCACCGACCCCCAGTCCCGGAGGCCGGCCGTGTGGGTCAGCATCTGGTGGATGGTGATGGGCTCACCGTAGTCCGGGACCTCCGGGATCCATTGGCGGACGTCGTCATCGAGGGAGAGGTGGCCGTCCAGCGCCAGGAGGACCACGGCGGCGGCGGTGAACTGCTTGGCGACGGAGCCGGCTTCGAAAATGGTACCGGGCTCGTTGGCGATGCCGTGTTCCAGATCCGCCATGCCGAAGGCCCGCCGCACGATCACCTGACCTTCCCGGGACACCGCCACCGCGCATCCGGGGGAGCTGGCCGAGTCGAAGGCGGCGAAGATCTCGCTGACCCGGGCCACCGAGTCCGCCACAGCCGCATGGGGGAAAAGGGGTGGATAGGAGGGGGCGGCCGCCACCCCTACCGAAACGGAGGGCGCGGAGCCCATCACCACGAAAGAGGAGACCAGGGCCGCCGAGAGGCCGAAGCGTGAGAGCCGAATGCGCATGGAGTGCGTTGGCAAGAGGGGGGTCACGGGTTTGAGTGACTGGAATATGAGGGGTCCAACGGCGCGGCGACAGGTTCGGATCGGCCCGTCCCAGGACCGTTCCCCGTGTATCATAGGCACGCTTTGTGTATTCTGTAGGAGTAGACGAATCGACCAAAACGGGGCCCTGGAGGTCCATGGATGCCAGATGACAAGGTGAGTGGGAAGAGAGCTGCCCCCCAGGGGCAGCCCACAAAGGATGCTCCAGCTTCCGGACGAGGAGGGCCGTCGCCTGCGGCTCTGGGCCGGAACCGCGCCTTCCTCTGGGTCCTCCTCCTGACCCTGGCCGTGATCTGGATCTGGCGTCCCTTCGCACCCGACGGGGAGTGGCAATCCATCCCGTACAGCGAGTTCCGCTCCCTGGTGGACGAGGGCGAGGTGGAGAGGGTGCGGGTGAAGGGGTCGGAGATCCGGGGAGAGCTCCGGGGGGAGGTGGAGCGCTCGTTCCCCGAGTTCGATGAGCCCGTCACCTTTGATCGCCTGGTCACCCATGTCCCCTCCTTCGGGGACGACCAGATCCTGATGCGGCTTGAGGCCCAGGGCGTGGAGGTACGGACCGAGCCGGAGTCGGATTTCGCCTGGTGGCTCATCCTGGTCTACCTCCTCCCGGTGGTGCTCATCATCTTCCTCTTCCTCTTCCTGTACCGGGGGATGCAGTCCCAGGGGCAGAAGATGATGTCCATCGGGAAGAG
>REEG01000013.1 GCA_007695195.1 Gemmatimonadales bacterium
GGAGGGCTGTGCGGAAGTGCTCCCGGGTGAGGGAGAGGACCTGACCCAGGTGCTCGCTCTCGCCGGAGAAGGGATGGGTGGCGCCGAAGGTGTGGCCGGCGCCGGCGATGACCTCGAGGTGGGCCTCGGGGGCGGCCCGGGAGAGCCGCTCCGCCTCCGCCACCGGCACCGCTTCGTCGCCGTCACCGTGGACGATGAGCCAGGGCACGTCCAGCGCCGCCGCCGCCCCTTCGATATCCAGCCGCTCGCCGTTCTCCTCCACATCGTCCAGGAGGGTGACGTCCAGGGGCATCTCCTGGTTGGTCCGGGCATTGGCCACATGGATGCGTCCCGCCTCCTTCCACCGGCGCCGCGTCGCCTCGTCCCAGCGCTGGAAGGTGGCCACCGAGGCCCAGGTGGCCAGGGCGTCGACCCCCAGCTCCCGGGCGCCCAGGACGGCGATGCCGCCGCCCCGGGAGTGGCCCAGAAGCCCGATCCGCTGGGGCACGGGGCCCGGGAGGCTTCCCCCCCGCAGCGCTTCCACCACCTGCCGGAGCTCAGCCAGCTCCCGGGAGAAGGTGTTCCGGGCAAAGGCCTCCAGCTCGTCGAAGTCCAGGCCGCCCTCACCCACCCCGTTCAGGGAGAAGTCGAAGGCCACCACCGTGTGTCCGTCTTCCACCAGCCGCTGGGCCAGATGGGGGAAGAAGCCCCACCGCCGGAACCCCTTGAAGCCGTGGACGAGGACCACGGCGGAGTGGGCATCGCTGCCGGGGTCGGCGGTGGCCCCGTCGCCGCCCCCACCGTCGGGGAGGTGGATCTCGCCCCGGATCACGGCGGGGAAGTCGGTGGCGGTGTCCGACCCCGGCGTTCCCCCGGGGAGGTCCGCAGCGGCTTCCGACCCCGGCGTCCCCTCGGGGAGGCGCTCGCGTCGAACGGAGAGAGCAAAGGGCAGGGTGGTCACGGCTGTTCTTCCTTCCGCCACTCCACATCCGGCGCCCCGGCCCGGTGGTTCTCCAGTCGAGCCAGGGTGAAGAGGAGGTCGGAGAGGCGATTCAGGTACTGGATGATGGCGTCACACTCCGGCTCGTCCGGCCCCAGGCGCACCACCATGCGCTCCACGCGCCGGCACACGGTGCGGCACACGTGGAGTTCGGCGGCCCCATCCGACCCCCCAGGCAGGATGAAGGCGCGCAGCGGCGCCAGCTCCGACTCGGCCTCGTCGATCCACGCCTCCATCTGCGCCACCCGGGCCTGGGGCATGGGCGGAAGGTGGGGGCGGGCCCGACCCTCCCGCGCCGGCGGGGTGGCCAGGTGGGAGCCCACGGTGAAGAGGTCGTGCTGGATGGACGACAGCCGCTCCCGGATCTCAGCCGACGCCACCCGCGTGATGGCGCGCCCCAGGAAGGAGTTCAGTTCGTCGATGGTCCCGTAGGCCTGGACCCGGGGGTGGGTCTTGGGGACCCGGCCGCCCCCGAAGAGGGCGGTATCGCCACGGTCGCCGGTGCGGGTGTAGATCTTCAAGCGCTTCCTCGTGTGTCGTTTCGGGGGCCGTCGGTCGGCGAAGGCGGGCCGGGGAATGGGACCGCGTCAGGCCGGAGCCGCCCCGAAGGGTTCGGCGCCGGCGCCGCGGGTGAAGTATTCCCTCACCGCCCGCTGGAGTTCCTCGAAGTGAGAGTGGAAGAAGTGGTCCGATTCCGCCACCCGCACAAGGGTGATGGGTCCGGCGAGCCCTTCCACCATCTCGGCGACCCGGGCGCCGCTCCCGAACCGGTCCTCCTCACCCTGCACCAGGAGGACGGGGCGCTCCACCCCGTCCAGGAAGTCGTAGTCGAAGAGGTCGGGGGCCAGGCCGAGCCCCAGGAGCGCCTCCACCTCGTCGTCTTCCACCCCCACCCGGAGCGCCACCCGCGATCCGAAGGAGAACCCACCGAGAAGGAGGGGGAGGGAGGGGAAGCGCCGGTGAAGCCACGTCAGCGCCGCCCGGGCATCGTCCATCTCGCCCACCCCCTCGTCGTACGAGCCGGTGCTGGTGCCCACCCCCCGGAAGTTGAAGCGGAGCACATGGAAGCCCACATCGGCCAGCGCCTGCGCCGTCCGGAAGACGGCCTTGGTGTGCATGGTGCCGCCGTGGAGGGGGTGGGGATGGCAGAGGACGGCGGCGCCGCGCGGGGTGCCGGAGGCTTCGCGGAGGTTCGCTTCGAGCTGGCCGTGGGGCGCGGGGATGTGCACGGGGTGTCTGAGGTTGAGGTGGGGGTCGGGGCCCGGGGGAGCGCCCATACGGCGCAAGCCGGAGACGGGGACCGTGTTGGGGCGGATGGGCGGCGACGACGCGGTGGCCCCCGGCGGGCGGAACCTCGCCCCCCATGGCGGCTCACACTATCTTGCAGAACGCACCCGCTATCTTCACGGGGGTCCAGGGAGCGGTCAACCAGGAGGCGTCCTTGAGCGAGAACGACGAGAAGCTGGCCCGTCGGATCAGTTCCCGATACTGGGAATCCGACGAAAGCGTGAATGCCATCGTGAGCCGCTTCAGCGTGTCCAAGGGGCGATTCTACGACCTCCTCCGGCCCCTCCCGGTGGCGGGGCGGTGTCCTTCCTGCGGCCAGAGCCCACCCGTTCACCTGAATCGCACCTCGCGGAGTCAGGGCGTGACCACCTGCCTGTTCTGCGGGTGGGAAGGGTCGGTGAAGGCGCTGGGTCCGGCCGTGGAGGTGGAGGAAGGCACGCCCGAGCCCTCGGCTCCCTCCCGGCGCATCTACGACGCCGACCAGCCGCCGCTGGGCGGTCGGGGGACGCTGGCCGGACTCCTGGTGGGGATGGCGCTGGGGCTCCTGGTGTCGCGGATCGTGGGGCGCTGAGGGCGGCGCCGGCGACCAGCCGG
>REEG01000011.1 GCA_007695195.1 Gemmatimonadales bacterium
TCACTCCCGTGCTCGGGCAAACCAGAACATCCGCTTCGGAGACCTTCGCGTGGGTAGCCATCAGAACGTCACCTCCACCCCGAAGCGGAAGGAGCGCGGCGGCGAGATGGTGATGCTACTCTCGCCGCCCAGACTCAAGCCCCCCGAAGCCAGTCCCCCCAGCTCGGGATCGATGAGGGGATTGTCGGACCAGATGGCCACATTCCGAACGCTTCCGAATACCGCCCCCCGGCTCACGCCGAAGCGGGCCAGGAGGTCGGGCGACAGGTCGTAGCGAGCGGTGATCTCACGGAGCTTCAGCCAATCGCCGTTCATGAGAAAGGCGGAACGGGCCGCCGATTGGCCGTACCGACCGATGGGCTCGCCGGTCTGGGCATCGTGCCGGATGGGGAACTGGAAGGAAGGCTGGCAATCGGGAGCCGCGTCCAGAGGCGGGCAATCGACGATCTCCCGGCGGATGATCCCGTTGAAGGTGGCCCACACCGATCCGTAGTCGAAGACCTCGTGGCCGGTGGCCCAATCGGCCAGAGCCGACAGGTGCAGCCGGTCGTAAAGCGTCACCCGGGTCGAGAAGCTCCCGGTCCTCGTGGGGAGCGGGCTTCCTCCGCTGAACTGCAGCTCCGAGCCGTCGTTCAGACCGTCCCCGCTGGTGTCGATGGGGGTGGTCACGTACCAGGCACCCACGGGCCGCCCCTCGGCCACCCGCTTCTGGGCCTCCACGTTGAACTCGGCGGCGCCGCCCATGTCGGTGACCTCGTTGTCCACCGTGGCGAAGGTGGCGCCCAGGTTCCAGCGGAAGTTGGGCCGGGCCATGGCCAGGAAGTTCACATCCACCTCGATCCCCCGATTGCTGATCTCGCCTACATTCCGGATCTGGGTGCCCTGCCCGGTGGCCGGCTGCTCCGGAACGAAGAAGAGGGCATCCCGGGTGGTGGCGTCGAAGAAGGTGAAGTCCACCCCGAGCCGGTTGTCGAAGAGTCCGGCCTCGAAGCCGGCCTCGAAGGTGGCGGTCACCTCCGGGCGGAGGTCCGGGTTTCCGGGATTGTCGAAGCGCGGGGCGCTCTCACCCCGGAAGGACTGGGCGTCGAAGGTGCGGTCCCGGAGGAAGGGGGGCGGGAACTTCCCCGTCTCCCCATAGGCGGCCCGGATCTGGAGCTCGTCCACCACCGAGCCGAAGGGGGAGAAGCGGAAGAAGTCTTCCCGCCCCAGCCCCCACGCCAACCCGGCCTTGGGATAAGCCTCGAAGTCCACGTCGTCGCCGAAGCTGGTTCCACCGTCGACCCGCACCCCGAGGTTCACGAAGACCCGGTCCCACAGGCCGATCTGCTCGTCAATGTAGAACCCGCCGGTGAACACCTGGGACCGGCCCTCCGAGGCCGTGATGTCCGCCGCCTCGCCGAAATCCTTGGAACCGGGCAGGGCGAATCCCCGGCCGAAGGCGCTCACGATGCTGGTGTTGTCGCGGAATCCCTGCACACCCACCGTGAGGCGGGAGGTGACATTCCCCTCCACCGGCCAGGCCAGCGTCCCGGCGGCGTCCAGCGTCACCGAGGTGAAGTCCCGATTCCACCGCTGCAGCGACCCCTCCTCATCCCCGGCGGTGAAGCCGATGGGGTGGAACTGGCGCTGCTCGTTGTTCCGGCTGTCCACCCCCACACTGGCACGGGCGCTGAAGTACTCCGAGTGCTCGAAGCTGAGCCCCGTGCTGAACTGGAACCGGTTCACCCCTTCGGTGATCTCCGGCATGAGGAAGATGTCGAAGGCCCGGCGGAAGTTCTCCGGAGACCGTCCCAGGCCGGCGAAGAACATGACGTCACCCACCTCCAGCGCCGTGATGGGGTCGGCGATGGCCGTTCCGCTGTAGATCCGGTTGAAGTTGGACCGTGTGTATCCGCCGGTGAAGCTGGCCCGCATCCGGCTCGTGATCTCGGCCTCCACCCGACTCCGGATGTTGAAGACCTCATGGTCGTTCCGGGGCTGGATCCCGTCGCCCTGCTCCAGTCGACCGCTGATGGCGTAGGTGATGTCGTCCGAGCCGCCGCTCACGCTCACCGAGTAGGCCTGGTTGTGGCCGGTGCTGAAGAACTCGTCGGCCACGAAGCTCCGGGAGATCTCACCCGTCTCTACCAGGTCCGGATAGATGAACGCCGCGTCCAGGAGGTACTTGAGCTCCGGCGTGTCGAAGCCCTGCTCCACCCGAGCGGTAATCCGGGCCGGGCCCGGTGCGCCGCGCCGGGTGAAGATCTGGATCACCCCGGTGGCGGCGTCAGATCCGAAAAGGGTGCTGGCGGCTCCCCCCCGGGTGATCTCGACCCGCTCGATGTCCGAGGTGAGGAGTTCGGCCAGGGCCGAGCTGTTCTCTCCACCGGTCCCAGCGGAGGTGAGCATGGAGTTGTCCACCCGGACCCCGTCCACATAGATGACGGGGGTCTGGGAACCGAAGACGCTGGAGACCCCCCGGAAGTTCATCTGGGAGGCGGTACCGGGCTGAGCCGAGACGGCGCTCACCGTGGCGCCGGCCACCCGACCCTGGAGAAGCTGATCCAGCGTCTGCACCGGGGCGGCGGCGATCTCATCGGCGCCGATGACCGAGACCGAGGTGGCCAGTTCCCGGCGCTGCGTCGCCTGGCCCACACCGGTGACCACCAGCTCATCCAGGGCCAGGGCCGAGACCCGGAGGGAGAAGTCCACCGACACCGACTGACCGGCCGGGACGTTCACCATCTCCTCGGCGGTGGAGTAGCCCAGGAACTGGACCCGGACCGTGACCTCACCGGCGGGAACGTTGGCCAGGGTGAACCGGCCGTCGGTGCCGGAGAGGGAACCGACCCCCGTTCCGGGAACGGAGACCTGGGC
>REEG01000115.1 GCA_007695195.1 Gemmatimonadales bacterium
AACGGCCAGGACACCACAGATGATGGAGACCGGGAGGGCGTTTCTGGTGGAAGAGTCATTCATGGCGTTGAGCCTCCGTTCGAGGGTTGAAGGTGTCCCGGCCAGGGACAGGGCCGGAAGGGTCTGGCGCGAGCCGGAACATCCCATCTGCAAGAGCAGTCCCCCATACCTCGCCGGGCGCGCTCCCCCGGCAAGGACGCGCCCATCACAATCCACCTCCATGGCGGCTCGGAGGCGATGGAAGGACCACCAGAACGACGGGTTCCAGGGTGCGAGGATCAGGGGGATCAGGCTCACCGCCAGGAGGACGGGATCTCGGGCCCGGATGTGCTCCGTCTCATGCTCCAGGATCAGGTTCACCTCGTCGGCCGCCAGTTCCCGGTACCGGGCGGGGATCACAATGCGAGGCTGAACCAGTCCCACCACCGCAGGTCCGGTGGTGGGCGCGATCAGGACCTCCCGTTCGCCCAACCGTACCGGGATCCACCGTCGACTCCGGCGTCTCAGCCGCACGGCACCGGCGAGGAGGAGGGTCAGGAAGAAGGCCGACGCTGCGCCCCATCCCCATCCCAGGAGCGCGTTCACTTCAGCCCTGCCACCGACAGCGTCCGATGCCCCCTGGAGGGCCCGGTTCACGGCCAGGACGATCCCCTGCCCCCAAGCCACAGGCCCCACCGGCTCCGGAGCGACCCCACCCTCCGTCGACCCCATGGATCCCACCCATGCGGCGCCCTCCACCGGTCCGATGTCTCCACCCGCCCCGACCGGGGCCGGGGCAAGGACGCCCCAGACCGGAATGAGGACCCCCAAGGCGAGAGCTCCCACCCAGATCCACCGGAGAGGCAGGCGGTACCGGGATGCCCCCTGCTCCACCAGCCAGGCGGCCAGGGACAGAAAGGCCCCCACCAGCGTCACATAGAGCATCCAACCCAGGAGCGTCATTGATCTTCTCTCTCCCGGGCTTCTAACTCATCCAGGATCCGCCGCATCCTGGCGAGTTCACCCTGGGAAAGTGGGCGCTCTTCCACCAGCCGGGCCAGCGCCAACTCCGCCGAGCCGTGGAAGATCTTGTCCACCACCCGGCCCAGTGCGCTCCGGCCCGCCTCCTCCGCCGCAACCGTGGGAAAATAGCGGTGGGCCCGGCCCTCCTTCTCATGGCGGACGTGGCCCTTCTCCTCCAGGATCTGCAGGAACTTGAGCACCGAGGTGTAGCCGGGGTCGCCTGGAAGCTCGGCCCGGACCTCGGCCACGGTTCCCGATCCAAGACGCCAGAGGATACTCATGACGTCCAGTTCCCGCTCGGTGAAGGTGTTCTCGTCGGACATGGCGGGTGGCGGCTCCCCACGTTGGTGGCTGCAGATGGTTGGATTCGGTTCGTCAGCTCCCGAGGTGCGACAGAGCCACATACGAACGCTTTCGTACCCCAAGTATACAAGCCCACCGCCGACCTGTCTACACCTTTCTTCGTAGAAGATATCCCCGCTGCATCGGAACCCCCGGCCCCGGTCCGGGGATCAACACGTTGGAACGAATCTCTTTGCCCCCCTTCCCCACCCTGGCACCGGAACCGTCACCCCATGGAAGGATCCATCAAGCTCTTCGGCACCCTGGGAGCCTCCCTGGCCCTCCTGGCCGTCGCCCTGGGGGCCTTTGGAGCCCACGCGCTACAGGACCGCCTGGACTCCCGGGCGCTGGAGATCTTCGACACGGCGGTCCGCTACCAGATGAGCCACGCCCTGGCTCTCGTCCTCCTGGCAGCCCTCCTCCCCCGCCTCCACCCGGGTCTGGGGCTCACGGCCGGATGGGCCTTCGCTGCGGGGATCCTGGTCTTTTCCGGCTCCCTCTACCTCCTGGTCTTCACCGGCGTGGGTCGGTGGGGTGCCGTGACGCCCCTGGGGGGACTCGCCTTCCTGGTTGGATGGGGCTGTCTGGTGGCGGCCTTCCTGCGAGCCTGACGGAGACCCCCATGGGCCACGACCGCCGGGACCAACTGACAGAGGCCGCCCAGGCGATCCGTGAGGCGAAAGAGGTGGTCATCCTTACGGGCGCGGGAGTGAGCGCCGAATCGGGCATCCCCACCTTCCGGGACGCTATGGAGGGGCTCTGGAGTCGGTATCGGCCCGAGGAGTTGGCCACTCCCGAGGCATTCCGGCGAGACCCTGCCCTGGTCTGGCGCTGGTATGATATGCGGCGGCGGGGTGTGGTGGCGTGTCGGCCGAACCCGGCGCATGAGGCGGTGGCCCACTTTCTCCGGGAGCGAAGCTCGGCCACCCTGGTAACCCAGAACGTGGACGGCCTCCACCAACGGGCGCTGGCGGGGGCGTGGGGAGTGGCAAGCGGCGACGTGGCGGAGCTACCGGAGTCGGTCCGCGTCCGGATCCTCACCCTCCACGGAGACATCCTGGCGGTGAGGTGTGTTGCCTGCGACTACCTCCGTCCGGACCAGGACCCTGTCGCCGCAGAGTCGGACCATGTCCTTCCCCGCTGCCCACAGTGCGACCAGCTCCTCCGGCCCGCCGTGGTCTGGTTCGGGGAGATGCTGGACGGCCCCACCCTGGAGGCGGCCTTCGAGGCCGCGGCCCGGGCCGACATCTGCGTGGTAGCCGGCACCAGCGCCGTGGTCCACCCGGCCGCATCCATCCCGGAGATGACCCTCCGGTCCGGGGGACGGCTGGTTGAGGTGAACCCCGCCAGGACTCCCCTTTCTGGCAAGGCCTACTGGCGCGTCACCGGAAGCGCCGGCGAGGTCCTCCCGACCCTGCTGGCGACAGGGTGAACGAGAGGGACAGTTCGTGGGACTGTTGGCACACAAGCCGGGCAAACGAAAACCCCCCAACGG
>REEG01000212.1 GCA_007695195.1 Gemmatimonadales bacterium
CCTCACGGCCGCTCCCCTGGCCTCTCAGACCACCGACGCCGCCACGGCCCGGGAGATCGTCCGCCATGTGGACGACCTCCTCCGGGGAGAGTCGAGTCGGGGATCGGTGCGGATGGAGGTGGTGACCCAGCGGTGGACCCGGACCATGGAGATGGAGATGTGGTCGCTGGGGCAGGAGTACTCCCTGGTGCGCGTCCTCTCTCCCGCCCGGGAGGCGGGTACCGCCACCCTCAAGGTGGACCGGGACATCTGGAACTACCTCCCCCGGGTCGATCGCACCATCAAGGTGCCCGGTTCCGGGATGGGTGGATCGTGGATGGGCTCCCACTTCACCTACGACGACCTGGTGCGCGAGAGCAGCATGGTGGACGATTACGACATCCAGGTCTCCTTCGAGGGGGAGCGGGATGGGGAGGCGATCTGGGAGTTCACCCTCATCCCCCTCCCCGAGGCGCCGGTGGTCTGGGGACGGGTGGAGCTGGAGGTGAGGCAGGACGACCGCATGCCCCTCCGCACCCGCTACTTCGACGATCGCGGTGAGCTGGCCCGGACCATGGTCTTTTCCCGCTTCCGGACCATGGGCGGGCGCCTGGTCCCCTCGGAGCTCTCCATGCACCCCGCCGACCGACCCGACGAACGCACCACCCTGGTCTACGACGGACTGGAGTTCGATATCGGTCTGGAGGAAGGGTTCTTCTCGCTGCAGCGCCTCCGGGACGGCCCGTGACGGACCGGGGCTTCTGGCTCCGCATCGGGTGGCGGAACCTGGGGAGGCACCGGCGAAGGAGCGTCATCACCGCCGTGGCGCTGGCGTGGGGATTCGCGGCGGTGGTCCTCTTCAACGGAATCCTGGAGGGGATGGGCTCGGACTTCATCCGGAGCGGCACCGACCTCATGGTGGGGCAGCTCCGGGTCCAGAACCCGGAGTACGAGCCGGAGCGGGAGCTCTGGGATGTGGTGGGAGGCGACGCCGGGGTCCCTCTGGCGGCTCTCCTGGATCGGGTCCGGACCGATCCGGAGGTGGTGGGGGCGGCGCCGCGGCTCTACGGAGCCGGAATCATCGCGTCGGACTCCACCTCCCGGGGCGGGCTCCTCATGGGGATCCGCCCCCATGAGGAGCGGAGCGTCACCTACTTCCTGGACGGCATCGTGGAGGGCTCGGTCCCGGCGGCCGGCGCCTATGAGGTGCTCCTGGGGCAGGAGTTGGCCCGGCAACTCCGCACCGGGATCGGGGAGGAAGTGGTGCTGGTGGCCCCCGCCGCCGACGGCTCCCTTGGCAACGAGCTCTTCACCGTGAGCGGGATCGTCCGCACCGGAATCCCCGAGGTGGACGCGGCGCAGGTGATCCTTGAGCTCGACGACCTCCAGTTCCTCCTGGCGTTGGGGCCCGACGACGTGCACGAGGTGGTGCTGGCACTCCGGAACCCCTGGGATGCGCCCGAGGTGGCCGGACGCCTCACCGCCGGCCTCGCCGAACTGGGTCCCGGGATCCAGGTGGAGCCGTGGACCCGCTTCCGGCCGGAGCTGGTGGAGTTCGCCAACCTCATCGGCGGGATGAACTGGGTCATCCTCCTGGTGATCTTCCTCATGGCAGCCTTCGGGGTGGCCAACACCATGCTCATGGGCACCTTCGAACGGAGGCGGGAATTCGCCGTGGTGAAGGCGCTGGGAATGAAGCCCCTGCGCATCATGGCCATGGTGGTGGGGGAGGCGCTGGTGCTCGGTCTCCTTGCGGTGGCGGCAGGGGCCGTCATCGCCCTTCCCCTGGTGCTCTGGCTCATCCACTTCCCCCTGGACCTCACTCCCATTGCGGGAGAACAGATGTTCCTGGATGGGCTCTTCCGCTTCGTCCTCCGGGTGGAGCATTCCTGGAGCATCCCCATCCGGGCCGCCGTGGGACTGATCCTCACCGCCACCCTGGCCGCCGTCTATCCGGCGCTCCGGGCCGTCCGGATCCCGGCGGCGGAAGCGCTGGCAGGCCGATGATGGAACGCTGGCTCCTCATCGGCCGGATCGCCCTCCGGAATCTGAGGCGGCAGCTCCGCCGGAGCCTCCTCACCGCCTCGGCCATGGTGCTGGGGGTGGGGCTCCTCATGTTCGTGCGGGCCCTGGAGGGGGGTGCCCACCTCATGTACGTGGACACCGCGACGCGGATGGGAACGGGGCATGTGTCCATGGAACACCCGGACTACATGGGCTCCCAGGACCTGGCCGACCGCATCGCTGCCCGGGATCTGGCCCTGCTGCTGGAGGCGGTCGCCACCTCCGTGCCCCCGGGGGAGCTGGTGGCCCTCTTCCCCCAGGTCAATGTGGGAGGGCTGGCCCAATCGGCGACCTCCTCCGTGCCCGTTCGCATCAGCGGGGTGGATCCGGCGCTGGAATCCGGCGTCTCCTTCTTCGCTCAGCAGGTGGTGGAAGGGCGCTACCTCGAGCCCGGGGACCGGCTGGAGGCAGTGGTGGGGATCGGGGTGGCCGAACGTCTCCGCCTGGAGTTGGGCTCCAGGCTCGTGCTCATGGCCGCCGGTGCCCAGGGCGACCTGGAGAGCCAGCTCGTCCTGGTGACGGGGATCTTCCGCACCGGTATCCCCGAGGTGGACCGGGGCGTGGTCCACCTCCCCCTCCCCACCGCCCGGGAGTGGCTGGAGCTGGGGGGCGACGTCACCTCGGTGAGTGTGATCCTGGCCTCGGACCAGCGGACCGGATCGGTGGCGGAGGCGGTGCGGGGCCGGCTGACCGAAGAAGGGGTGGCCGGCGACAGGCTGGCGGTGCGGCCCTGGTGGGAGGCCATGCCGGACCTCTACGCCGGGCTCCGGGCCGACGCGGTCCAGACCTACATCATGCTCCTGGTGCTCCTGGCCATCGTGGCGCTGGCGGTGGTCAACTCCATCCTCATGGCGGTACTGAACCGCACCCGGGAGTTCGGTGTGCTCCGGGCCCTGGGGCTGAATCGGCGGGCGGTGGGGGCCATGGTCCTGGTGGAAGGGGTCTTCCTCACCCTGGCCAGCGGTCTGGTGGGGATGCTCCTGGGGCTCGCCCTCTCCATGGGCGTGTTCGGCGACGGGGTCGACATCTCCTTCATCTTCGGTGGGGAGCTGGCCTTCGCCGGCTCGGTCATGGAGCCCGTGATCCAGCCGGCTGTGCTGGCCGGGGACGTGGTGGCCATCCTCACCATCGTCATCGCCATCGGCATCCTGGCGACCCTTTACCCGGCGTGGCACGCCACCCGCATCGAACCGGCAGAGGCCATGAAGACCGATGAGTGACGAAACGCAGAGGCCCCATGCACCGGCGGTGGAAACCCGAGCGCTCTGGAAGACCTTCGGCCAGGGAGAGACGGCGGTGCACGCCGTCCATGACGTATCGCTCACCATCGGGCAGGGTGAGTTCGTGGCGCTCTGCGGCCCGTCCGGCTCCGGGAAGACCACGCTGGTGAACCTCATCGGCGGCCTCACCGACCCCACACGGGGAGAGGTCCGGGTGGACGGGCGGGATGTGGGAGCCATGTCCGAACCCGAGCGGGCCCAGCTCCGCCTCGAGCGCATCGGCTTCGTCTTCCAGGCCTACAACCTGCTGCCGGTTCTCACGGCCATGGAGAACGCCGAATTCCCCCTCATGCTACGGGGTGTGCCCAAGGATGAACGGAGGAAGGCGGTGAGCGCCCTCTTCCGGGAGATCGGCCTGGAGGGACTGGAAGACCGGCGCCCCGGCGCCCTCTCCGGCGGGCAACAGCAGCGGGTGGCCGTGGCCCGGGCCGTCCTGGGGGCTCCGGCCCTGGTCCTGGCCGATGAGCCCACCGCCAATCTGGACACACAGGCCAGCGATGCCCTCCTGGGGATCATGGAGCTCCTGAACCAGGAGCGGAGGGTCACCTTCATCTTCTGCACCCACGATCCCCGGGTCATGCGGCGGGCTCGGCGAATCATCCGGCTGGTGGATGGCCATGTGGAGCGGGACGCGGAGAAGGAGTCGGGATCACTCCCCGACTGGGTGCTGGAGCCGGTGGGGGCGGGGTGAGGAGGAAGGGTGTCGGTGGGGGCGGCCCGGCACTCGGCTCGGGATTGGGATTGGGATTGGCCGCGGGGCTGGTCCTCATGCTCACGCCCCTGGCCGCCACTGCCCAGCTCCTGCCCTTGAGCGGCTACTACCTCCACGCCGCCGCCGCTGCCGAAGCCTCGCCGCTGGGGCCGTCCGGCGCCCTGGACCTTCAGCGCCTGCGCCTCATGTCCCGGGGGACGGCCGGTCCCGTGCGCTTCCAGGTGGCCTGGGAGACCACCCTCCTCCTCCGCTCGGACGCGGTGGTGTTGGGGCGGGGATTCCAGGAGGCCGAGCCGGCGGCGCCGTGGCTGAATCTCCAGGGGTCGCTGGTGGACCGGCGGCGGGTGGGATGGGTGCACGGCCTGGACCGTCTCAGCCTCTCCCACGATGTGGGGAGCCGGGCCCGGATCACGGTGGGACGCCAGACCGTCTCATGGGCCACCACCCTCTACTTCACCCCCGGCGACCCCTTCGTCCCCTTCGACCCCGCCGACCCCTTCCGGGAATACCGGGCCGGGGTAGACGCCCTCCGGGGCGTGGTCTTCACCGGTCCCTTCTCCGAGGTGGATGCGGTTGTGCGTCCCGCACCGGCTCCGGGAGGCGGGGAGAGCTGGACTGCGCTCCTTCGGGGTCAACGGCTGGTGGAGGGGTGGGAATTGTCGGCGTGGGGAGGACTGCTCCACGATCGGGGCGCCGCAGCGCTGGCGGCTTCAGGTTCCGTGGGTGAGCTGGGGATCCGGGCGGAGGGGACTGTCCGGAGTACGGAATCGGGCACGGTGGTGCGGATGGCCGCCGGGGTGGACCGCCTCCTCGAGTTCCGGGAGCGGGATCTCCGGATCGTGGCGGAGGTTCAGCGGGACGGGTTCGGGGCCCGGGACGCCGACCAACTGGCGGAGGTGGCCCTCTCGCTCCCTGCGGCCCGGGGCGAGTTGTCGGTCCTTGGGCGGCACGCGGCCCTGGTGAACGCCACCTGGCAGGTGCACCCCCTTGCGTCCGCGAGCCTCCTCTCGTTGGTGAGCCTCCGGGACGGGAGTGCTCTGGTGTCGCCGGGGCTCACCTGGTCCCTGGCAGATGAGGTGTCTCTCCGTCTGGGGGCCTACGCCGGCCTGGGCCCCGGAGCCCGAACCAACACGCACCTTCCCCAACTCCCACCGGGCGGACAATTTCCCGGACTCCGATCCGAGCACGGCGCCACTCCCCTCATCGGTTTCGCGGCGCTGAGCGTGTTCTTCTGACTTCCCGTCGTGACTGCCTTCACCCCCAGGATCCGGGGGTCTGGACTCAGCCGGGATTCCCTAAAGAAGCGCCACGGCGACCGGAACCCCGGCCGCCCACGGCACGGTTCGAATCCAGTTGGACCGCACAAGGCGGCGGTGAGCGGCAGGGTACCGGAACCCGTCCTGCCAGGTCCTGTACGTCACTCCTCTTCCCCTGCCCCCTCTTCCCGGCGGTGGAGTACGTACGGGTTCCGCTGGTCCGTGGGATAGACCACCGTCCGAGCCAGGTTCACGTGAGGCGGAGCGGAGGCGACATAGCGGACCACCTCGGCCACATCTTCCGGCGACAGTGGGGTGTAGCCCTGGTATACCTTACGGGCCCGCTCGTCATCGCCCCGGAAGCGCACCTGGGAGAATTCCGTTTCCACGAGTCCCGGATCAACGCTGGAGACCCGGATGCGGGTGCCCACGAGATCCAGGTTCATTCCCTCGGTGAGTGCCTTCACGGCGAACTTGGTGGCATTGTAGACGTTCCCGCCCGGGTAGACGGTGTCGCCGGCGGTGCTTCCGATATGGATGACGTGCCCTGAATCCCGAGCCACCATGTGGGGAAGCACGGCACGGGTCATGTACAGGAGCCCCTTGATGTTGGTGTCGATCATCTCATCCCATCCCTCAACCCGCCCTTCCTGGACGGGGAGGAGGTCCCGGGAGAGCCCGGCGTTGTTTACCAGGATGTCGGGGATCCGCTCCGTGCGGTCCAGGTCGTCGATCCACGCCTGAACCTCGGCCTGGTCCCGGACGTCCACCTGCCGACAGTTCACCTGGACGCCGTGCTCCCGCCCCAACTCCTCCGCAAGCGCCTCGAGGCGCTCCAGACGCCGGGCACCGAGTTCCAGATGAGCGCCGTGGGCAGCGAAGGTCCGGGCGATTGCGGCGCCGATGCCGGCGGAAGCACCGGTGATGAGGACCCGTCGGTCGGAGAGGGGTGAAGCGGAAGGGGGGAACATAGGATCAGCGGGCATGGGATCGACGTGGCATCGCCAGTAGGAGTGGACGAAACGGAACAGGATCGGTACAGCGACGGATCTGTCACCCGAAGGAGGGGCCGGAGTTTCACGGGATTGCGGTGGGCATAGCGAGGGACCGGGCTCATGAGAGATCCCACGCCGTGGGTCTCCTTCGGAGAATCCCCAATCCCGCCTCGCAAATGGACACCCACTTCAGTTCAGCTGCGGGTTTTCCTACTTTTCTGAATTCCAAGAGTTCTCGATGAAATGGCCGGCGGCGGACCCCGTCGAGCCCTGGAAGGGTTGAAACAGGATGCCCTACCTTCGCTGCAGTGCCTGCGGGGCCAAGGCCCTTCCCATCGCCACTCGCTGTCCGGCGTGCTCCAAGCCAATCTACCATGGTGAGGCGGGCTCAGGGTCGGAACTCGCCGCTCTTCGTCCCTGTGCTGCGTGTGACTCCCTCCTGCCGGCCGGCACCTCGCCGTGCCCCTGGTGTGGTGAGGTCAAGGTTCATCGCCGCCCCCGAGGGGCTCTCGTGGGGCTGGCGCTACTCCTGGTGCTCGCAGGAGCCATCCCCCTCGTTCTGATCCGGGGGGGCTCGCCCGGCTCACCGGAGGTCCAGAGTTCCATGGCGGATCCGGCGCCTCCACCTCTCCACGGGAACGGCGTAGTCGGGGCAGAACCCGGTCCCGTCCCCCTTCCCCCACCGGACCCCGTGACGGTCCCTGTTTTCGACACCCTCCCCTCACCGGACCCCGCCCCGGAGGCAGAGTCCATGCCTGGACCCGAGGGGGTCATGGAAGACGAGCCTTCTTCCACCAATTCCGAGTGGATCAAGGTGGTCGCCGGGAACTATGCGAATCTCCGAGCATCCGATAGCACGGATGGGACGGTGTTGGGGATGGTGACCCCCGGAGACACTCTGGACATGGAAGGGGGAGACAGGGGCTGGCGCCAGGTGAGGGCCGGCTCCCTGGCCGGGTGGGTTTGGGTGCCGGCCCTCGATCTCCCGGGCAGTCGCTAACCGAGAGCGGGGGGCGCAGGGTGAAGAGGATCTCACCTCACGTGCCCCACCGGGAGGATGGCCAGGGGCTCTTCCTCGGCGGGAAGTCCCAGGAGTTCCGCCAGTTCACCGTCCCGAAACGCGCCCACAACGGTGGTTGCCAGATTCAGCGCCTCTGCCTGGAGATACACGTTCTGGGCAGCGTGCCCCACCTCCATGTGTACGTAGCGCCGTGCCCGATCGCCGTAGCGTGCGGCAGTTCGGGAGATGTCGGCTGCAAGGATCATCACTACGGGCGCATCGGCGATCCACCCCTGATCCAACGCCGCCGCCGCCACCTCGGCCCGACGGTCCCCCGGGGACTCGGGCTGGAGGCCGTGATCCGATGGAAGGAATCGATAGATCCCGGGGTCCAGAGCCCCCCCGGATCCCACCACGATCAGGACCTCCAGTGGATAGGTCGCCCCTGCAGAGGGAGCACTTCTCAGGCGGAGACCCTCATCGGTGATCCCCTGGGCCGCCCAGAGTAGTTGGGAGATCTGGCGAAGCCCCAGCTCTTCCCCACTGAAGTCCCGACGGGAACGACGACGCGCAAGGGCTTCTTCTACAGAGACTTCTCCCAACAGCTCAGGCGGAGGAAGAGGGATCACCTGCGTCGAAACGCCCTCCGGGGGTCCCTGTGCACATCCCGACCCGGCCATGAGCCCGCCCGCCAAGAGGGCTCCCAGAAACATGATGATTCCTCGCATCGCGGCTCCCTCGGTGATTGCATGGGGCTCAGTCCACCGGCGGATGAGGCTCCGTGTCCTCATAGCCCCAGGGCGGAGGCGGAAGATCGATGGGCTCGCTGATGTCAAAGTCGAAGCGCACGAGCCATTCCTCGCCATCGTGATTCCCGTAGGAGAAGCGCTCGCCCGGCACCATCTCCAGAACCCAGTAGCCGCGCTGGCCTTCCCGGGTGAACTCCTGTCGGAGAGGGGTCCCGGGGTCAGAAGTACTGGCCCCGTACATGGTGTTCTCGGACGAGGATCCGTCCGGCTCCCGATGGTCATGCCGCAGATCGAGCCCTCCGTTCACAGGAGTCAGGATCCAGGTCCGGGAACGGTCCTCCCCGATGTGCCCGGGGATTCGGAGCTCATCGTCGAAGCATTGGCGGAAGTGGCCCACCATCTCGTAGCCGCCGTAGAGACCCTCGCGCCGGGTGTCGCCCTCCCGGATGATGGCGGCATACCCGGAATAGGCATTCCCGCAGTGCTCCTCCAGATTCGCCCAGAATTGCTGCTGTTCCAGGGGAAGCTCGGCCCGGGCGGCCGGCACCTCGCCGGCGGCTGGGGCTTCGGTGTGGTCTGCCGCCGCATCCGTGGCGGGTGCGGGCGCCTCCCCGTTTCCGCACGCGGCCGCCAGCAAGGTGACCAGCATCAGACTCCCTGTTCTTGATCGCTTCATCTCCGTCTCCTCTTCCCCCTCGGGCGGGGCATGTGGAATGGTCGGCGGCGTGACCGCCGAGTCGGTGAGGGTAGGTTCAGGCAGATGGGCTTGCAAGCGGCGCGATGTACAAGCCTGCCGCACGCGAGAGGCGTTCCTGGACGGGGAAGATGCCCGGGACCTGCCAGGCCCGGCAGAAAGGAGTACCCCCGCTACTCTAGCGTCCATCTGAACGGCCCAAGGGCGGGGGCCGGTGTCAGATGCGGTGCGATCTTAGGGATGCACAACGGCCCATTGCGGCTACAATGCTTTGGGGCGGCGTAGGCTTGTGGGGAAAGTGGGGGCTGGGCGGTGGGGTTGGGGGGGAGTGGGGGCCGGGCTGTGGGGTGCGTGCAGGATTTCGCCCGCATGTGAACGAAAGTCTTCACGCAGCCGCTCTGCCGCCCCGCACCGGGCGGCTCCGTCCCCAAGGGCTCCGCGCCCGCCAACCCTAGCTTCAGATCCACCGGTAGCCCCGGTACATCGCGAGGGCCGCTAAGGTGGATACCCCGTATGGAACTGATGTCCAAAGAGCTCCCTCCAACCGGACTGTCCGCAACCAGAAAGGCGGGGTATCGGTGGGGACGAGAGAAACCCTTCAACGGGCTACGACGAGAAGACTCGTTGAAGGGTTGGGCCCGCCAAACCGGTGGTAACTCTTCAACGCTCGCAGGCAAGAAATTCCCTTGAAGACTTGCCCCTCATATAGCAGGGTAAGCCTTCAGCTATCTTGGGGACCCGCAGACGCCGTAGAGTTTCCCAACGTTTTTGGCGGTATTTCTCTTCTTTGATTTCTCCGGGGCGATTCGTCGTAGACTTCTCCCCCTCGGCCGGCAGTGGAACCGCCTCCCCGATTCCCCGAGCAGAGCCTCCCACGGGCACGAGCCCCCGATGGGTGCGGGTCTCCCGGTCTGCCGCTCACGGGAGCGCCTGCCACCTTCGCTGAGAGCGTTGCCTGGAGCACCGCCGACTACGTTGTTCAATCTCATCCCCGTCCCGTCCCCGTCCAGCCGCACCGCCGTCCAGCCATCCCCACCGTCCCCGCCGGCCACACCCAGCCCGCACCGCCCATCCATCGCCCCCCCCCCGGCCACCCCCGGCAATCTCCAGTCGTCGCCCCGGTAGGCCGTCAGATCGGCGGATCCAGCTCGAACCTGTCGGCGTCCAGGTGGGCCGGAAAGCGTTCCCGGTACTCCCGGAGACGGGTCATGGAGAGGGTGGTCACAAGCGTCTCAACCCCGTCGCCTGCCGCCTCCACGGGCTCCCCCATGAAGTCCAGCACCGCGCTTCCGCCTGCGTAGGCGATGCCGTTTCCATCGGTGCCCACCCGGTTCACCCCGGCCACGTAGCTCAGATTCTCCATGGCCCGGGCCTGGAGCAGCGTCTGCCAGGCTCGGTGCCGCGCCGCCGGCCAGTTGGCCACGAACACCAGAAGGTCGTAGTCGTGGTCGCCGGGACGGGTCCGGTCGAAGCGATTCCGGGCGAAGACGGGAAACCGCAGGTCGTAGCAGACCAGGGGGCAGATCCGCCACCCCCGGAAGTCAACCAGGAGCCGCTCCCGCCCCGCCACGTAGTGCTGGTGCTCCCCGGCCATGCGGAAGAGATGCCGCTTGTCGTAGTGGAGGAAGCGGCCATCGGCCATGGCCCAGAGGAGGCGGTTTCGCACCCCATCCCCCACCCGGATCTGCACGCTCCCGGTGATGGCAGCACCAAGCTCCTTCGCCTGTGCCCGGACCCAGGCCACCGTCTCGCCCTCCATGGTCTCGGCCCACGCCACCGCTTCGCTGGAGAACCCGGTGCTGAAGGTCTCGGGCAGGATCACCAGGTCACACCCTCGGCAGGAGGCCTGGAACTCCGCCTCGAATCGCCGGCGGTTGGACTCAGGGTCGTGCCAGGTCGTGTCGGCCTGGACGAGGGCGATGCGAAGGTCCTGGCTCATGCCTCCCTCAGCCTGGCCAGTCCGGCCTCCAGGGTCTCATCGTCCTTGGCGAAGCAGAGTCGGACCAGCCGCTGGTCTTTGGGAGGGTCTGCGTAGAAGGGCGACAGCGGGATGGTGGCCACCCCCTTCTCGGTGCAGAGCCAGCGGGCGAAGTCCAGATCCGGGAGGTCCGAGATGGCCGAGTAGTCCACGAGCTGGAAGTACCCTCCGGCCACCGGGAGGGGGCGGAACCGGGTCGACGCCAGCCCGGCGGCGAAACGGTCCCGGCGTGCCTCCAGGAAGGGGCCCAGCTCCTGGTGGTGCTCCGGGTGCCGGCGGATCATCTCCGCCAGGGCCCACTGGGCCGGGGTGAAGGTGGAGAAGGTGTTGCACTGGTGGATCTTACGGAACTCCCGGGTGAGGGCCGGCGGAGCGACGCAGTACCCCACCTTCCAACCGGTGCAGTGGTAGGTCTTCCCGAAGCTCGACAGGACGAAGCTCCGCCGGGCCAGCCCCGGGGTGCGCAGCACGCTCTCGTGGGCCGCACCGCCGAAGACCATGTGCTCGTAGACCTCGTCGGAGAGGACGAGGGTCTCGGTGTCCTCGAGGAGGGTGTCGAGCCGTGCCATCTCCTCCGCCGTCCACACCGCCCCGGACGGGTTGTGGGGGGTATTCAGGACCAGGAGCCGGGTGCGCGGCGTGAGGGCTGCCTCCAGGCGCGCCCAGTCCACACGGAAGTCCCGGGGATCCAGGCGAACGTGGACGGCCCGTCCCCCCGCCATGAGGACGGCGGGACCGTACGCATCGTAGGCCGGGTCCAGGAGAATGACCTCGTCGCCCGGGCGCACCACGGCCAGAACGGCGTCCAGGATCCCCTCGCTGGCCCCGCTGATCACAGTGACCTCGGTGTCGGGGCAGATCTTGACCCCATGGCACGCCTCGGTCTTTTCGGCAATGGCCTCCCGAAGCGGCTGGATCCCCGGCATGGGGGCATACTGGTGATGCCCCAGGGCCATGGCTCGGACCACGCCCTCCACCAGCGCGGTCGGCGGGGCGAAGTCGGGGAATCCCTGCCCCAGGTTCACGGCCCCCGTAGCTCGGGCCAACTCGGACATGACCGTGAAGATGCTGGTGCCGATCTCGGGGAAGCGCGTCTCTGGTTCCATGGGAAAAACGTAGATCGCCGTCCGGTGGCGGGCAACGACGGCCCGGCCCCTACCAGTCGGTGGGTGCGTAGTCCTTGAGGAACCGTCCCCATACGTGGGTCCCGGTATTGAAGCCGTCGATGATGGGATCGACGATACGGGCGGCACCGTCCACGATGTCGAGCGGGGGGTGGAAGCGGTGGATCTCGGTCTTGCGTGCCGCAATCGCTTCAGGATCCTCGTCGGTGACCCAGCCCGTGTCGACGGCGTTCATGTGGATGCCGTCGTGGTGGTAGTCGGTGGCTGCGGTCCGCGTCATCATGTTCAACGCGGCCTTTGCCATGTTCGTGTGGGGGTGACGGGTCGTCTTCGCGTTCCGATAGAACTGCCCCTCCACGGCCGACACGTTGACGATGTGCTTGTCCCGTGTGTTGGTGCGCAGCATCAGGGGCTTGAGGCGGGCGTTCAGGATGAAGGGGGCCACCGCATTCACCAGGTGGACCTCGAGAAGCTCCACCGTGGGAACCTCGGCCATGAGCATCCGCCACGAGTTGGTCTCGCGCAGGTCGATCTGTTGCAGATCCTGGTCGAGCCGGCCCTCCGGAAAGAGCGCCGACCGGGCCTCCCGTTCCTCGGGGAGGAGGGGAATCTGGGAGAGGATGGCCGAGTGGGTCATTCCCGGCACAGCGTTGCCGTGCTTCCCCTCCCCTCCCCGAAGGATCTGCCGGGAGGCCTCGTCGCCGGCGGGAAGGAGGCTGGGACCCCGCACCCCCTCGAAACTTCCCAGGAGGGCGCGCACCTCCTCCGGCATCCCATGGAGGGCCTCCTGCTCACCCTCCATCATGTGTCGGTAGAACTCCGGGGGACGGCGGACCGTCTGGCAGGCGTTGTTGATGATGAAATCGAGCGAATCGTGGGTGCCCAGGATCTCGGCGCAGAAGGCCTCGACACTGGGCGTATGCCGCAGATCGAGCCCATGGATCTCCAGGCGATCCCGCCATTCGCCGGAGTCGGCTTCACGGGCATATCGTGCCGCGGCGTCGCGGGGAAAGCGCGTGGTTACGATGACCCTCGCCCCCGAACGCAGGAGCTTGATTCCCGCCTGGTACCCGATCTTCACCCGCCCCCCGGTGAGAAGCGCCACCCGACCGGACAGATCGGCCAGCTCTCCTCGCTTGCGGTAGTTGAGGGCCGCGCAGGAGGGGCAGAGTTGATCGTAGAAGTGGTGCAGCTCGGTAAAGGGGTCCTTGCAGACGTAGCAGTGCTGGCGACCCATTTGGGGCGCGTCCGCTCCCGGTCCCGTTCCCACCTCCACGCGCACACCATCGGGCCCCTCATGCGCCGCCGGCTCGACCTGGGAGGGGAGCGCAGGCGGATAGACGTTCGGGGTGGTGAAGGTCGGCTTGCGACGAAGAGCCCGAATCCCGGTCTGGCTCAGAGCCGCCTCTTCCGCCTCTCGCTGGGCCTCCTTCCGCTTTCGGGCCATCGCCCGGGTCAGAATGCGGCGCTGGTCCCGGTCCGGAGTCCAGACCTTGCCGGCGGCCTGCACCAGCCTTCGCTGCTCCTCCTTGCTCACCTGAGCCAGGAGGGAGCGGTCCGCGACGATGTGCTCCAGGAGGTCGGTGGCGGCCCGGATCCTCGTGGCGAGGTCGTCGGCCGTTTCGCAGTCCGTTTCAAGATCTCTTTCGCTGTCCATGCGCGTAACTTAACGCCTTACAGGGGGGCCTTGGGAACGGACCGGAATGAGACATTCTGCCTTCCGTGCGGAAATCGTTCCGCCATCCACTGCGGAAGCGGTGCCTCCTCGGGGGCGCTCAGAGGAGTCGAGGACCAGGGGGCGGATGGGTCGCACCGGCTCGTCTTGCACGGAATTGGAGAAGGGCCCCACTTTGCCGCCCGGGACCAACCGAGCCCCTCGGCCTGACCGCATCGAACCCCATGGAGCCCCCCGCCCTTGAGCCCTCGCAGATCCATCCTCCTTTGTGGCGCCACCGGGCTCGTGGGCGGGGAATGCCTCCGTCTCCTGGCCGCGGATCCGGCCTTTGGTCGAGTCGTCATTCTCACCCGCCGTCCCCTCCCGAAGGAGCTGCTGGAGGGAGTGGATGGATCGAGGGTCGAGGCGCATGTCGTCGACTTCGACGACCTTCCCGCCCATGCGGAGCTGTTCCGGGTCCATCAGGTTGTCTGCGCACTGGGCACGACGATCAAGAAGGCCGGGTCGAAGGAGCGCTTTCGCCAGGTGGACCAGGGCATCCCCCTTGCCGTGGCCCGGCAGGGAGTCGAGGAGGGAGCGCACCACTATCTCCTGGTGAGCGCCATTGGAGCCGATCCGGAATCACGGATCTTCTACAGCCGGGTGAAGGGCCAACTCGAGGAGGACCTCTCGAACCTCCCCTTCCGGAGCCTCACCCTCGTTCGTCCGTCCCTCCTCCTGGGGGAACGGTCCGAATTTCGGCTCGGCGAGGAGATCATGAAGCGGATCGGCTTTCTCGTGCCCTCCACATACAAGCCGGTGGAAGCGCGGGACGTAGCCGCTGCCCTCCTGCTGGCGGCACGGGATGACGCGCCGGGACGGCGCACCATCGAGTCCAGGGAGATCCCAGCCCTGGCGGAGGCCTACTTCGCCGCAACGGCCCCCTGGCCCCCGTGAAACCCGGGGCGGTTCACGCGCAGAGCCCCCTGGATGGCCCCCCTCACAGCGTTTTTGCGTAGGTGGAAGGGCCAGGGTATCCGTGTGCCGCACGTGAACCCCTGGGTAGCGATCCCCTTTTCAAGAGATCAAACCATGAATCAGTCTCGTTCGTTCGCCGTTTTGGGGGGCTCTACCCTCCGGACCCTGGGGGCGCTGGCGCTGGCCGGTGTCGTGGCGGCCTGTTCGGATGGTCCAGTGGCGCCCGAGATGGACGCTCCTACCCCGGAAACGCCGCAGTTCGAAGCGGCGGCGCTGGCCAGCACCGCCGCTTCGCTTCCGGGCTCGCCCGACCTGGTCATCAGCCAGGTCTACGGCGCCGGCGGAAACGCCG
>REEG01000010.1 GCA_007695195.1 Gemmatimonadales bacterium
CGTCCGGGGCGCAGGCGGTGGTGGCCAGGAGGCCGGCCAGAGCCAGGGTAAGGAGGCGGTGGAGCATGGGTTGGGTGATAAGGGGAAGGAAGGGGGAGGGCGCTCGGCGGCGTCCCAGCCGTTTCAGGAGGCGATGCTACGAACGACCCCGCCGGAGGATCAGTTTCCACAGGGGTGTCAATTTAACCGGCGCTAATGATCGGCGCCTCGACGCCTGGTCGACATGCCCAGCCATATCCGGGACTGTGGGGTGGGAGTCAGCGGGCTCCGCAGCATTGACCCGAGGGCTGACCGCTACGACGCCAGTTGCTCGCGGTGTCTCCGCGCCACGGCCGAATACCCCTCAATCCAACTCCGAACCGGAGTGCTGAGTTCAACGCCGTGGCCGTCATGGGACACGACGCTGCCACGACCCTCCAGCCGGGCTACGGCGGCGTGAGTGGCCGAGTAGCTCGCGTCGACCTCCCGCGCTATGGCAGCGATCGTGGTACGCCCTCGGCCAAGCACCTGCATGACCTCAGCCTCGAGGCCAGGACCATAGATGGCGCGAAGCCGAAGTTCAGGACAGTGCTCCAGGATCCAGCTAACTGGACGTATTGCGTCGAACTTGAGCGTCCACTCGTCCTGCCACAGCCCCCAAGTCTTGAACGCCGGCAGAGCGCCCTCCTTCGCAAATCGCAGCAGAAGGGGATTCGCCTGGGTCCGGTCGAAGAGAGCCCGAGGCTCCTTCAGTGGCCGGCAGTGGCGTTGGACGGGGCCAAGTCGATCGGCTGCTGAGTTCGTTTCACGAGCGATCTCGATCATCGCGCCGAGGATCGCCGAAGGGGTCTCCTCCAACTCGCCGGCCACCTTCCCGAGCCGTCGAACATTCACGAGTTGTGAATGCTCTGCGATCCAAGTGGTGGCAACCGCAAGCGCACGGTAGTCGCGTGGCGCGGCCACCGCTGTTCGCCCCACGAGCTCCTCCAGGTCGATTGCGTAGGCTGCCGGCTCGGTCATGAAGCCTCCGCCGGCACGGACCCACTCCGCTGCGAGTCGATCCCGCTCTTGATCATGTCTCATGGACCACCTCGCGTCATTCCGTTCCTCGGGGAGCGGCTTTCGGGCTCCTCCCCGTCACTGGTGCCCCGGTCCACGTAGTCTCCGAGAATAAGTGCGGCACCCCCTGCTATGACGATCTGTGCTTTCTCGGGAAGCAGCTCGCCCAAGCGCCGCAGCGCCTCCACCAGTTCGTCTCTCGTCATGAAAAAATATAGGGTTTTGCCGATACCTTCATCAAGGGGCATGGCCTTTCGAGACCGCAGAGATTGCGAGTGGGGGCCGTCGCCCTGGATCTGGTGGATGGGCGTGACGTCGTCTGCGTCCGCTGGGGGCTGAGGCCCTGAGTCCGGGGCGCGGCCGGCGGTGACCAGGAGGCCCGCCAGGGCGAGAGTGAGGCTACGAACGACCCCGCCGGAGGATCAGTTTCCAAAACCCGCGTGGAGTGACGACCGATAAGGGGAGGGCTTCTTCGGCCTCAAGGATGTCACCGTCTCCCGTAACCACGACTTCGGCAAGACCGGCAATGGCTTCGCTAAACAAAACGACATCGTCCGGGTCACGCACCGGGAGTGGCAAGCTCGGGGCGGAAGACGGGATCATCGCTTCTCGGCGCAGAAAGGCCAGAGCCTCGTCAGCGAGTTCCGGGTCCATCCGCATCTTCTTCTCCAGGACCCGCCGGAGTTCGGTCAACACCGACTCCCCTAGAACAAGCTGATGCTCGGCGAGAACGACGTTCAATACATCCTCGCAGATCCCCCGAGTCAGGAACGCACCGACGAGCACGTTCGTGTCCAGGAATACCCTCAAGACACGTCCCTGAAGACGTCCTCGTCGGTGAGGTATCCCGCTGCTTCCGCAAACGGCATCATTCGTCTGCGCAGGTCCTGAAACTGGCTCACGGCCAGTTGGCGGCGCAGTGCCTCTCGGACGATTTCGCTCCGGGACCGGCCGGTGCGTGCGGCCAGGCGGTCGAGCTGCTTCTCCAACTCAGGATCGAGTCGGATTGTGAGGGTAGAAGTCTTCATGTGTTACAATGTTTCACAATCCACACGCCCCCACAAGGGCCGCGTGCTGTACAGATCTCCTGGGTCCAGCACGGGCGACCCCGAGGCAATTGAGGATTTAGCCATCCCCAACGGTGGCAGGCGGTGCCGACTCCGAAGCGAGTGCGCCCGTCAGACGTTTCGCGAGCCAGATCGGGACCGAGCCACATGCGAGGTGGAGTCGCTCCTGCTCCTCAGGTGTGAGAGACGAGCGGGCCATCCGAGACAAGGCCTGATCCACGGCAGCCCGGCTCCCGAGGTGGGGAAAGGACTCGGGCGCAAAGGAGGGATGAAGCTGAGGCCTGTTCCGCTGAAGTGGCCCACCGATTCCGCTGGAAGTGGCCCAGGCATTTCGGAGGAAGTGGTCCAGTCGTTCCGGGCCAAGAGGCCAGGGCATCGGAGCGTTTCGTGCTCAAGGGAGCTTGGCTCTTCTACATGGTGCTGCTCAGTAACGAGGTCGGTGAGGTATCCCGCTGCTTCCGCGACCGGCATCATCCGCCTGCGTAGCTCCTGAAACTGGCTCACGGCCAGTTGGGGGCGGAGTGCCTCGCGGACAATCTCGCTCCGGGGCCTACCGCTCCTTCCCGGACCCCGCCATCCGCCGGCCCGCGCCAATCACCAGCGCCGACCCGAGCACGAACGCCAAGCTGAGGCCGGCGATGTTCAGGAGGGCCCGAGGGTAACCGATCTGGCCCACATCCACGAACGGATACGGATAGAACCCGTC
>REEG01000027.1 GCA_007695195.1 Gemmatimonadales bacterium
CGGCGGGACGGGTGATGAGCCATAGACCGATGCCCGCCACCAGGAGAAGGAGGGCGGCGATCCCGGCCAGCACGGGTAGCGGCATGGCCTGCGGTGCGGCGGCGGTGCGGTCTGCTCCCCGGGCTGGGGTGCCGGACGATTTCCTTGGACTCTTCTTGCGACGGTTCACGGGTGGATCGCGGGAGGATGGGGCGTGGAGTCGACCCGGGTCGGGCCGGTGGGGCACCTTCCCGCCGTCCGGCCATGGACGTCGGTGGAGTCCCACACGGGATGGGTACTCTGGACCCCCTCTCCTGGTTTCCGGGCCCTGCTTGTCATCTGCCTACCCGATGCGTATCCTCGCGCAGAGCCCACGCCTTCCAAACCAGCGTAGACACGGTGCCCGTGGAGGGGCGGTTGCCGTCCCCCCATGGCCGATTCGAGACGGTGTGAACCGGTAACGGCGTGAATCCGTGACGGATCGAACCCGAAACGGCGTGATCCCATCCTCCGGGAGTCTCCACCATGTCCGCCTTGCGCCTCTCCGTCCGGCTTCGGACGCCCCTACTTCCTCTGGTAGCATTGCTTCTGCTCCTGGGGGGCGGGCTTCTTCCCACCGGGGTCTCGGCCCAGGAATCCCGGTCAACCGGATCCGGGGAAGGGCATGGGGAGCGGGCTCGGTCCGCCTCCTTCTCCCTGGCCGACATTCTGTCGCCTGCCTTTGCATACGGACTCGTATCCGCCGCCGCTGCGGACCGGATTGCATGGCTGGAGAATGAGGAGGGGCGCCGGAATGTCTTCACCGCCGCCGCCCCCGACTTCGAGCCTGTGCGCCTGACTGAGCACTCCCGGGACGACGGGGTGGATCTCACGACCCTGCAGATCTCCGACGACGGCTCCACCGTCATCTTCATCCGAGGACACGCGCCGAACCGGGACGGCTGGATCGCCAACCCCGCCAGCGACCCTCGCGGAGGTGCCCGGGAGATCTGGGCGGCCGGCACAGGGGGCGGCGCCCCCTGGCGGGTGGTCTCGGCCCTCAATGCGGCCCTGTCCCCCGATGGGCGGTGGGTGCTGCATGTGAAGGACGGACAGATCCACCGCGCCGCCGTGGATCCAGGCACGGAACCCGACGTCCGTGCCGACGAGGCGCCCCCCTTCTTCCGGGTGTTCGGAACCAACCGGAACCCGGTCTGGTCGCCGGATGGTCGCCGCATCGCCTTCGTGAGCGACCGGGACAGTCACAGCTTCATCGGGGTCTATGACACCGAACGCCGCTCCATCACCTACCTGGCCGCCGGAGTGGATCGGGATTCAGCCCCGGTCTGGTCACCGGATGGTCGCCGGGTTGCCTTCATCCGGCGCCCTGGAGCCTCGTACGCCGAGCTGGCCCGGATCCCCGACCATGTGGACCGGTCCGCCCTTCCCCTGGGTCTCCGCGAGGCCCGCTTCGCCGGGGGGTATTCCCTCTCCATCTGGGTTGCCGACCCCGAGTCGGGCGAGGGCTTTGAACTCTGGCACAATCCGTCGGGAACGGAACGCTTCGCCGATGTCACAGGCCTGCTCTGGGGCGACGGCCACCTCCTCTTCCGGTCCGAGCCGGAGAACTGGCGGCACTACTTCTCCGTCCCGGTGCCGTCGGAGGCGGAGGCACGAGGGCGGAGAGGGTGGAGGGAATCCATCGCAGGAGAGCCCATCCACCTCACGCCGGGCGAGGGCTTCGTGGAGGAAGTCTCCCTGGCTCGTGGTGGCAGCCACCTCTACTACGCCACCAACATCGACGACATCGATCGACGCCACATCTGGCGTGTCCAGGTCGGGGGAGGGGCGCCTTCGCATGTCACCCGGGGAGAGGGGATCGAAATGTTTCCGGCGGTGCTGGCGTCGGGGGGGCTGGTGGCCCACACCTGGGCCGACGCCCGCCGGCCCCAGTCCGTGGCCGTCACGCCGGTGGAGGGCGGAGCCATGCGGGCCGTCACCGGGGAGCTTTCCCAGCGATTTCCCCTGGACGGCCATGTTGTGCCCGACAATGTGGTGATCCAGGCCGATGACGGCCTCTCCTTCCACAACCAGCTCTTCCTCCCCCCGGACCTGCAACCCGGTGAGCGCAGGCCGGCCCTCATCTTCATCCATGGAGGCCCCCGGCGGCAGATGCTGTTGGGATACAACTACGGGCACTTCTACCACATGGCCTATGCGGTCAACCAGTACTTCGCCAATCGCGGCTACGTGGTCCTCTCCGTGAACTTCCGGAGCGGAATCGGATACGGAAGGTCGTTCCGCGAGGATCACGCGTGGGGGCGTCGGGGGAACGAGGAATACCAGGATATCGTGGCCGCCGGCCACTACCTCCGGGACCGCCCGGACGTGGACCCGGAGCGCATCGCCCTGTGGGGCCTCTCCTACGGCGGGATCCTCACGGCCCAGGGGCTGGCCCGGGACTCGGACCTGTTCGCCGCAGGCGTGGACATCGCCGGCGTCCATCTGTGGGGAGACGTACTGGATCCGGAGGCAGTGTCGTACCAGGCCTCGTCCGTGCCCTTCGTGGAGGATTGGCGGTCTCCGGTCCTCCTGGTCCACGGAGACGACGACCGGAATGTGGCCTTTTCCGAGACGGTGGGGCTGGTGCAGGCGCTACGGGCCCATGAGGTTCCCTTCGAGCTCATCGTCTTCCCCGACGATGTGCACGCGTTCCTCCTCCACCACCGATGGATCGAGACCTTCGAAGCTATGGACGACTTCCTGGAGCGGCATCTGCGGTGACGACCTCCCTTCCGGAGATTTCCATCCACCGGGGGTGATCCCGTAG
>REEG01000087.1 GCA_007695195.1 Gemmatimonadales bacterium
ACGCCACCGCCCACACCCGGGCGCCCCTCATCGCCTCCCACTCCTCCATCTCGGCCATCCGGGACCATCCCCGGAATCTGGATGATGAGCAGCTCCTGGCCATCCGGGCCAATAACGGCGTGGCCCAGACCACGGCGCTGGGGAGCTTCGTGCTGGCGCCGCCCCCGGAGCGAGGCGAGGCCATCGCGGCGCTGCGGGAGGAGTTCGGCGTGAGCTCGCTGGCCGAGATCCAGGCGCTTCCCGACGAGGAGCAGGCGGCCTTCAGCGCCCGAATGGAAGAGATCAACGAGGAGTTCCCCCCGGCGGACGTGGCCGACTATGTGGACCACATCGATTACGCCGTGGACCTCATCGGCATCGACCATGTGGGGATCTCCTCCGACTTCGACGGAGGCGGCGGCGTCATGGGGTGGATGGATGCCTCGGAGACCTTCAATGTGACGCTGGAGTTGGTGCGCCGCGGTTACTCGGAAGAGGACATCCGGAAGCTCTGGGGCGGAAACTTCCTGCGGGTATGGCAGGAGGTGGAGCGGGTGGCCGCCGAACTCCAGGCCGAGGACGGCTGATTCCGGAGGCGCTTGGGGACCGGTGGCGGTGAAGCCGAGTCCACGGCATCGAATCACAGACGACGCCCCGGGGTCCCGTTCCTGACGGACCCCGGGGCGTCGTTGCGTTGGGTCTCAGGGAGAGAGGTCGGCGCGGTAATTTCCCACGAATTGGAAGAAGCGGGCCATCTCCACCATGTCCGGCGCCTCATAGCGGACGGTTCGGGCGCCTACCCGGTCCACGATGGGTAGGTAGGCCAGCACTTCGGCGGCCCGGTAGTGCTTGAGGCTCAACTCCAGGACCACCGGAGCGTCGAGACGGTAGGGCTGGAAGTCGTCCAGCCGTTCAAGCGCGCGGCGGGCGCCCTCCCGGATCATGCGCTGGGCCCGGGCCGGGGTCACGGTGCGGGCCGAGTGGAAACCCAGCGCTTCCTTTACCGCCACCCCTTCCACATCGCCCAGGAAGCCCTGGAGCTCTTCAACCGTGATGTCGTCGCCGGTGACCAGGGCTACGGGAACGCCGAAATGTCCGGCCAGCGCCGCGTTGATGGCTCCCTCGGGCATGGCCTGTCCGTTCAGTGCCACCGAGGTGTAGTTGGCGCTGGAGAAGGTATGGGCCCGGACTCCCTCGGGGTTGGTGGCCGCAGAGTGGTACCCGATGAAGAACACGGCGTCGAAGGTCTCATCGATGCCCTCCATCATGTGCATGGGCCGGGGCCAGGCCCGGACGATCTCCACATCCTCGGGGAATCGGTCGATGAGGAGGTTCTGCCCGTTCCCGTGGGAGTCGGCCACTACGAAGTACGTAGCGCCCGCCTCCCGCGCCCCCTCGATGGCGGCCAGCGTCTCCTCGGTGGCAATCTCGCGGAAGCGGTTGTATTCGAAGCCACCGGGGCCGAGTTGTTCCCCTGTGACGGCGCCGGCCAGTCCTTCCATGTCCACGGATATGAAGACCCGGAGTTCCCGGGCGTCGGGTTCGTCGGGGGTGTTCGGTGTCGGTTGCGCCATAGGGATTCCGGCCGCCAGGACGGCGCCGACCAGAAGGGGTACGAGATCCGGCATGGGCCGTCTCCTTGGGTGGAGGGTGTGTGAGGCGTGGGTGAGAAGGCGTGTGTGGAGCGTATACGGAGCGTGTACGGAGTGTGTGCGCAGGGAAATGGGGGGCGCGCCGGGTGGGTCAGGTGGGAACGCCGGCGGCCTGGAATGCAGCGGTCACCACGGCCTGGGCCTCCGCTACGATCTGCCCCAGATGGGCCTCGTCGCGGAAGCTCTCGGCGTAGATCTTGTAGATCTCCTCGGTCCCGGAGGGCCGGGCCGCGAACCAGCCGTCATCGGCCACCACCTTGAGTCCACCGATGGGGGCATCGTTGCCTGGTGCCCGCGTGAGTCTGGCCCGAATGGGTGATCCGGCCAGCTCCTTCGCCTTCACCATGGCCGGGTCCAGGTTCTTGAGTACGGCCTTCTGGGCCGGCGACGCGGGAGCCTGGGCCCGACGATAGAGTGGGGCGCCGAACGCCTCTTCCAGTTCCCGGTAGCGCTCGGATGGGTCACGACCGGTTCGGGCCGTCATCTCCGCCGCCAGGAGGGCCAGGAGAATCCCGTCCTTGTCGGTGGTCCAGGGGAGGCCGTCGCGGCGAAGGAAGGTAGCCCCGGCGCTCTCCTCGCCGGCGAAGGCCAGGGTCCCGTCCAGAAGGCCCTCCACGAACCACTTGAAGCCCACGGGGACCTCCACCAGTGGCCGGTTCAGTGCGGCGGCCACCCGGTCCAGCATGGAGCTGGAGACCAGCGTCTTTCCGATTCCCAACTCCGAACTCCAATCGGAGCGATTCCGGAAGAGGTAGTCCACCGCCACGGCCAGATAGTGGTTGGGGTTCATGAGCCCACCACTGGGGGTCACGATTCCGTGCCGATCCACATCGGGGTCGTTTCCGAAGGCCAGATCGTAGCGGTCCTTCAGGGCCACCAGGCCGCTCATGGCCCAGGGAGAGGAGCAGTCCATGCGAATCACCCCATCCGAGTCCCGGGGCATGAAGCCGAAGGTGGGATCCACGGTGGGATTCACCACCTCCATCCGGATCCCGTACTCTTCCACTACCCGCTCCAGCACCCGGATCCCCGCGCCGCCCATGGGGTCGGCCCCGATCCGGATTCCCTCGGCCCCGATGACGTCCAGATCCAGAGCCTCGGAGAGCTCCTTCACGTACGGACCCACGAAGTCATGCCGGTACGTATACGGAGACGCCAGCGCCTCCCGGTAGGAGATGCGCTTCACGCCCTGAAGCTCCATCTCCAGGAGTTCATTGGCCCGATCCTGGATCTTCCGGGTCAGATCGGTATCGGCGGGCCCTCCCGAGGGCGGGTTGTACTTGAAGCCTCCATCCTCGGGGGGGTTATGGGACGGAGTGATGACGATTCCATCAGCCGGGTCTCCGGGGTGACGGCGATTCCAGGACAGGATGGCGTGGGAGACGACGGGGGTCGGGGTGTAGCCCAACTCCTCGTCCACATGGACCCGGACTCGGGCCGCCGCCAGGACCTCCAGGGCGGTCTGCCGCGCCGGCTCCGAGAGGGCGTGGGTATCCATGCCCAGGAAGAGGGGGCCGGTGATCCCCAGCTCGGTACGGAGCTCCACCACGGCCTGGGTGATGGCCAGGATGTGCCTTTCATTGAAGCTGGTGGATCCCGAGGTGCCGCGATGCCCTGAGGTCCCGAATGAAACGCGTTGGGCCGGGTCGGCGGTGTCGGGAACCCCAGTGCCGTAGGCAGCCAGGAGTGCTTCGATGTCCACGCGCTCGGCCGGTTCCAGGGGATGTCCTGCGGCGGAATGAATCGTCACGGGTTCGGTTCCTCCTCCATGAGGGTGTCCCATATGATACCGGAAAGATCGGACAGCGTCCTCGAGCCGTGGTCCTTGTCCTCGTAGCCCTCGGAGAGGGTAACCACCAGGTAGGGGGCGCGTCCGGTAGGCTGGACGATGGCGCCGTCGTGGAGGATGCGGGTGATGGAGCCCGTCTTGTTGCCGACCCGGGTCCCGGCCTCCAGCGCTGAGTCGGGAATTCCAGCCGGAATCTCGGAGCGGAATTCCTGACCCTCCAGGATCTCCATCATCTCGTCGCATGAAGCCTGGGACGTCACCTCGCAACGGGCGATGGCTTCCAGGACCCTGAGATACGCCCGGGCCGTGGTCCGATTGCTCAGACCGGCCTCGAAGGCGGGGATGTCGGAGACTCCCCGGAGGACCTGCATCTCCGGAGCTCCGATGCGGGCCATGGTGGCCTGGACCGAATCGGCGGTCAGCAGTTCCAGGAGGATATTGGTTCCCAGATTGGACGAGACCTGGATCATCCCCTCGGCGATGCGCCGCGCCGGGAGCTCCTGGCCCAGGGCATCGATCAATCCCTCATCCACATCCTCGTCCAGAACGAATTCACTCCCGTCGTAGACGCTCCGGAAGCGGTTGTGGACCCGCACCCCCTCGTCCAGTGAGCGGATGCCCAGTTCGCTCTGACGGTACCACTCCAGGAGGACGGGGACCTTCATTGTGGAGGCGGCGTGGAAGACCCGCTCCGCGTTCATCTCCAGCGACCGGCCCGTTTCCATGTCCAGTACCGCGATTCCGATGTGAATGGAGTCGCCTTCTTCGGCGAGTCGACGGGTCAGTCTCTCCCGGAGGAGGACCCAGTCCGATCCGCCACGCTCCGCAGCCTGGCCCCGCTCCAGATCCTGGCCCTCCTCCACAGCCGAGGCGTCTTCCACCATCGCGCGTTCCTGCGAACCCTCCACATCGTCCCGGCCACACCCCAGCAGGACACCCATCATGAAGAGGACACCCATTGGAAAGCCCCACCCGACGGCTCCCGGCCGGCGTGTGAAGCCCTGTCCCGTCCAGCCCCTCATCCGGCATCCCGCGGGGCCCTTGGGGCCCTTCACAGGGACCCCTCCAGGGACTCCCTGCTCCCCCGACTCGCATAGGGGTGTGTGTCGTCTCCACTGACCCGGCCCCAGCCCCGGGCGTAGAGGTCATCCCGAACCGCCAGATACCCGGGATAGGTCTCCCGGGCGGCTCGAACCCGGTCCGCCTCAAGGAGGACGACGGCTACCGGGTCCAGGGTTTCCAGGATCACCTCCCCATCGGGAGCCACCACCACCGACGGACCTCCGATGGGGACGCCCGGTTCCGGCTCCGGTCGATTCACCGAGATGAGGTAGGCTCCGGAGATGAGCGCCACGGTGCGAAGGACCATGCGCCACCGGTCCCAGCTCTCCCCCGGTGTGGCCCGAGGGAGGAGGATGGCCCGAGCTCCCTCCAGTGCCAGGAGCTGGCATCCGGCAGGGCGGTAGACGTCGGAACAGACCTGCACACCCACCGGGAAACCCCGGACCGGGACCGGATTGGGCAGATCCGAGCCCGCCTCGTAGTGCTCCGCCTCCCAGAACCCCTCTTCCCGAGGCAGGTGGGTCTTGCGGTATCGCTGCAGGAGCTCGCCCCGCTCATTGAAGAGAAGGCCCTCGTTGTATCTCCGCCCCGTCTCGGGATCCTCCACCACGGCGCCGCCCAGGAGGGCGATCCCCTCAGCGGCGGCGGCCTGGGCGAGCCCGTGCTCCCGGCCCTCTCCCGGCGCATCGGCCGCATCGGGCCGGGGCTCCCTCGATGCCGGGAACCAGGGGTGGAGGGGGAGTTCGGGAAGGACGGCAAGCTCTGCACCCTTCGCCCGGGCCTGTCCCAGGCGGAGCCGGAGTCGTTCCGGCCCCTCCCGATCGTGGAACGTTTCGGTGAGGAGCGCGACAGCCAGGGTGTCATCGGCCACAGGAAACCTCCGGGTGCGGATGTGTGAGAGGGAGTGCATCCGAGCCTACCCCGGGGCCGCACCTGCGGCAAGGGTCGCTCAATCCCTTCGAGGCCGCAGGACCAGGACGGAGATCTCCGGATCCGCCGGAAGGAGAACGACCCGGTCCCGCCACCACGCCGCCGGACCTGCGGCCGGCAGGATGAGGCTCTCCAGGTAATCTCCCGAACTTGCCTCGTACAGATCCATCCAGCGGCCCCGTTCCGGGGTCTCGCCGAAGAAGCGGATGGCCAATCGGTCGCCGTCCGAGGACACCTCGGCGGCGGCGAAGGTGGGCGGCTCCATCTGGCGGGTGGTCACCGTTTGGTTGCCCTCTCGGGACTGGGTTTCCACCACGCCGGGGAAGGGGATGGGTTCCGGGTAGGCCGGAGGGGCGCCCGGGGAGGTGAGGCCGTCCATCTGGACGAAGCCGTCCCCCACCGTGAAGGCGTAGATCCACCGACCGTCAGGGTGGCCGGCCTCATCGCCCACGGCCACGGCGTGCCCTTGCAGCGACAGTACCGCAGCCGTGGGTTCCACACCTGGAACGGGAATGGGCGTGCCCCGTTCCACCCGGCCCTCCCCGTCCACCCGGACCGGAACCAGGCTTCCGTCCACCAGCATTCCGAAGATTCCGTCGGAAGCGAGGGCAAAGGTGTGGAGGGTTCCGTCCAACTCCCCGAGGGGGATCTCCCGGACCAGGCGTCCCGACGCATCGAAGGAGGTGACCCGGACATTGGCGGCATCCAGGACATGGACGGCGCCCTCCGGGTCCACGTGGAGGGTACGGGGGTTCAGGAACTCACCGGGCCCGCTTCCCCGGCGTCCCGCGTACCAACGAAGGCTCCCCTCCCAGTCCAGGTGCGCCACTCGCTGCGCCGCTCGGTCCAGGACCCAGAACCCGGCCTCACCCGCTGTCACTGCGTCGGCGCTGAACAGGAGGGTATCGGTGGTGGGAATTTCCCGGTAGACGAGGGTGTCCCACGTCACCGCTGTCTCGGCCCGCACGGGGCGGGAACGGTCCCAGGGATCTTCGCCGTCACCGGTCCCACATCCGGCCATGAGGCCGGCCATGAGGGGGATCGTCAGAGCCGTGAGTAGGACTGGAATCCGGCGGGATGGAGGTCCTCCCTGTCGTCGGCGAAGCAGCGGGATGCCCACCAGGAAGATCAGGAGAACCAGGGGGACCTGAGCCGCCAGCCTCGTCTCGGCCCTCAGGACCTGGTCGTCCAGATCCCGCTCCACCTCCCGGGTCTGCACAAGGAGTGGCGTCCGGATCTCCGTGGTGGTGGCAACCGCCGGGTTCCCACCCGCCGCCGCTCGGGGGACATCGACTCCGGATCGGACCCAGATCTCGGGACCCCACACGCCGCCGAGCCCTGCCGCCACCCAGCATCCCAGCCACAGCCAACGCCGGCGCCTATGGGACCACCGCACGGGAAGAGGAATGGGCGACCGGTAGAGGTCCCAGCCCATGATGAGCCAGAGACCGACGAGTCCGAAGGTCAGGGTCCACAGGATGGATTCCATGTTTCACCTCGGGTCAGGGGGGATGAGTGAGGGGAGTGGGGCTTTCCTCTACGGGTGTCCAGGAGATGGGGCCGTTGTCCCGGGCAGCACAGGTGGCACCTCTACCGCCGTCAGTTCCAGTACCGCAGCCAGCCCGGGCACAGCCCCGTCCGGCGTGAAGTCGCTGGCAAGGACGGGACGTCCTCCGGCATCCACAACCAGGAGGGCAGGGGACCCCTCCACCGCCATGCCCCGGAGTTGCCGAGCGGCCCGGCCGGCCTCTGAGGGGTCCAGTCGCGGAAGCCCCGCCAGCGCCCTCGAGAGGCGGACGGGAAGGGGCGCGTCCCCGGCGCCCAGCACCGCCACGCCCATGGGCAGGGGTCCTCCAGAAGCCTGGTTGCCGTGCGCTCCGGATGGCCCCGTGTCCGTACCACCGCCGGCCATGGATTCCGGGAGAGCCGCAAGCCAGCGCCTCAGCGTCCTTGTCCGGTCCGGGCAGTCCCCGGGTTGGACCACCAGGATCGCCCCACCGCGGGGGAGGTCCATGAACGTTCCGGGACCGTGAACCCGGGTGTCGTACCATGGGAGTACCACCAGGGCAAGAGCCAGCCCCAGAAGTCCTCCCGGAAGCCACCCCGACCTCCAGGTGGGGGCCGGGGTGGCGGACGGCGTCTCCGTGCAGGGAGTGCCTCGGGTGCGCGATGGATCCGTCATGGGAGTTCAGTTCGTTATTTCCGGGTTGGGATCAGTGAAGCGGACCGTCGCCGCCGGGACCGTCGGCACCGGGGTCGTCCGGCTCGTCCGGTCCGTCGGGTGATCCACTGGTCCAGTAGTCGTAGGTGGTGGTGCACTGCCGGAAGAACAGGATGCCGGCGCATGCCTTGTTCTCCTTACAGATCGCTTCTCCAGGCCCGCCGCATTCGGCGGCGGCGATCTGCGTGTCGGGAGCTGCCGTGAAGAAGGCGGCTCCGGCCAGGAGCATGGCGGGGAGGGTAAGCTTATCTCGCATGGGAGTTCTCCTTGGAAAGAGAGTGTGGATGGGTCTCGTCGAGGCCCTGAGTGCCCCGAACGAAGGGTTCCCGAGACGGATCGCTTCCGCGCTGGATCCCGGTCTTCCGGATCCGGTCCGCGCCCTCCCCACGAGGGGAAGGGGCCCGCGGAGAAGGAAGATGCCCCGGGGGTGCCGGTATCTTCCATGTCCAGATCGGCCTTCCTCCCCACCGCTACGGAGTTCCCCTGGCGGTTGATCGCTGCCCCCGTTCCAGGGTATCCTCAGGGGACCCTGGATTTTCCCGGGCCGGAGCGCCTGTCCACTCGCCGTCCATCCTTCGCCCCTCCATGGCCCCTCCGGAAGACACGCCCCTGATGAAGCAGTGGCGGGATGCCAAGTCCCGCCATCCGGATGCCCTCATCTTCTTCCGGGTCGGGGACTTCTACGAGCTCTTCAACCAGGATGCCCGGGACGGCGCCAGGCTCCTGGGGCTCACCCTCACCTCTCGGAACAATGGCGCGGCGGCGGAGGTGCCCATGGCCGGCGTGCCCGCCAAGGCCCTGGACGACTACCTGGCGCGGCTTCTCAAGCAGGGCCGCCGGGCCGCCATCTGCGAGCAGGTGGAAGACGCCTCCCAGGCCAAGGGCATCGTCCGCAGGGAGGTGGTGGAGACCATCACCCCCGGCACCGTGGTCCAGGATGCCCTCCTGAGGGCGGACCGGAACAACTTCCTGGTGGCGCTGGGCCTCCCCCGGGACGGACGGGTGGGGGTGGCGGCCACCGATCTGTCCACCGGGGAGCTCACCCTGCAGGTGGTCCCCCTCCCGGCCCTCTCCGCCGAGCTCGGGCGCCTGGACCCCGCCGAGCTCCTGGTCCCGCGTGGACTTCAGGACCGGGCCCTGGATGCGGCGACGGCACGGACCGGCGGTCCCGATCCCCGGGGTACGGAGGCCTACGCCGCCCTGGCCGAACTCCTGGGGGGGGAAGGGTCCGGAAGTCGGGTCACCCTGACGGTGCGTGACGACTGGCTCTTCGACCCGGAGCTGGGCAGGGAAGAGCTCCAGCGTCGCTACCGGGTCCTCTCGCTGGACGGGCTCGGGTTCGACCCCTCCGACGACTTCCTCACCAGTGTGGCCGGCGCCCTGGTTCAGTACGTCCGGGAGATCCAGCCCCGGGGGGCGGAGCATCTGCAGATCCCCCGCATCCTCCGCCCCGGCCGCGAGATGGTGCTGGACGAGATGACCCGGCGGAATCTGGAGTTGGTGGAGCCCCTCCGGGTCGGCGAGGAGGGAGGCACCCTCATCTCGGTGGTGGATCGCACGGTGACGGCCATGGGGGCCCGCCTTCTTCGCCAGTGGATCCTCCGCCCCCTGGTGGAACTCTCCGAGATCCGGCTGCGGCAGGGGGCGGTGGCCGAGTTGGTGGAGAAGCTGGACGCCCGGACCCGCCTTCGGGATCTGCTGGCCGATGTGCATGACCTGGAGCGTCTGGCGGGAAAGGTGGGCTCGGGGCGGGCAAACCCCCGTGAACTCCGCTCGCTGGGACGCTCCCTGGCCGTACTTCCGGCGCTGCGGGACCAGGGTGAGGGGCTTGAGGCCGCTCTTCTTCGCCAACTCACTGTGGAGTTGGATCCCCTGCCGGACGTGGCCCGGGACCTGGACGAGGCCATCGCCCCCGACGCGCCCGCCAACCTCCAGGACGGCGGCGTCATCCGCGCCGGCCACTCCGCCGAACTGGACGATCTGCGCGCCACCCGGGACGGCGCCCGGGACTTCATCGCCTCGCTGCAGGTGCGGGAACGGGAGCGCACCGGGATCAGCTCCCTCAAGGTGGGCTTCAACCGGGTCTTCGGGTATTACCTGGAAGTGACCCGGGCGAACCTGGATCGGGTGCCCGACGACTATGTCCGCAAGCAGACGCTGGCCAACTCCGAGCGCTACTTCACCCCGGAGCTGAAGGAGTGGGAAGAGAAGGTGACCGGGGCCGAGGACCGGATCCTGGAGCTGGAGACCCGCCTCTTCCAGGAGCTTCGGGGACGCATCGCGGCAGAGGTCTCGCGGCTTCAGCAGGCCGGTCGGCAGGTGGCGCGCCTCGATGCCCTGGCGGCGCTGGCCGAGCTGGCCCAGGCCCACGGCTATACCCGCCCCCGACTCCACGACGGACGGGACGTGGAGATCCGTGCCGGGCGCCACCCGGTGGTGGAGACCATGATGCCCCGGGAAGAGTTCATCCCCAACGATCTGGTGCTGGACCACCAGGGCTTCATGGTGATCCTCACCGGTCCCAACATGGCGGGAAAGAGCACGATCCTGCGCCAGGTGGGGCTGATCCAGCTCCTGGCCCAGGTGGGCTCCTTCGTCCCCGCCGACAGCGCCCGCCTTCCCGTGTGCGACCGCATCTTCACCCGGGTGGGCGCCTCGGACAATCTGGCCCGGGGCCAGTCCACCTTCATGGTGGAGATGAACGAGACCGCCGCCATCATCCACGGCGCCACCAGCCGGAGTCTGGTGCTGCTGGATGAGATCGGCCGGGGGACCTCCACCTACGACGGGGTATCCATCGCCTGGGCCGTCACTGAGCACCTCCACGAGCACGTGGGGGCCGCCACCATCTTCGCCACCCACTACCATGAACTGACCCAGCTCGGGGACCTTCTCCCCGGCGTCAAGAATATGAACGTGGCAGTGAAGGAGGCCGGCGACGTCATCGTCTTCCTGCGCCGCCTGGAAGACGGGGGCGCGGATCGCTCCTACGGGATCCAGGTGGGACGGCTGGCGGGTCTGCCCCCGTCGGTGGTGGCCCGGGCCCGGGAACTCCTGGTGGAGCTCGAGGGCACCCACTCCGGAGCGGGGCGAGGGCTCGGCACCCGGGGGCGGCACAGCCCGGACTCGACCCGCATGGCACGGGAGCAGTTCTCCCTCTTCGACGAGGAGCACCCCGTGGTGACCCGCATCCGGGAGCTGGACCTGGATTCCCTCACACCTCTGGAGGCCCTGAACCTCCTGGCTCGATTGAAGGCCCGGTTGCCCGTTGACCGCGGCCCCTCCCCGGAGACTCCATGATCCCGTCGTTTCACCTTCGGCTCCGACGCCGACGTCTGCTAGGCTCCCCTCGCCGCCTCGGCGTTGCCCTCTTCCTGTTGCTTCCGGTGACGGCGGCCTGCGGCGGTGATCCCGAGCTCGAACAGCCGGTTCCCCTCTACGGAGAGGATCCCATCGCCTACCCCCTGGATCTCTGGGATGAGGGGGTGGAGGGGACGGCGCTTCTCCGTCTCCTGGTGAATGAGGAGGGAGCCGTGGACTCCATCGAGGTGGTGGAGTCGTCGGGGCATGACGGACTCGACGAAGCGGCCAGGGCCGGCGCCCGAGACCTTCGCTTCGAGCCGGGGCGCGTCAATGGCAAGCGGAGCCCCATGTGGGCCAGCCTTCCCGTGGAATTCTCCACCCGCCCGCAAGCGGTGGAGCCCGATTGAATCCGACGCTTTGCCGAGTCGGGACACCGCCCGGCTCCCCTCACCCCTCCCGAGGAGTAGACCCCGGATGAGCGAGCGGCACCGCAGGCCCTACAACGACGTCACGGAGTTGGTGGGGTGGACGCCCCTGGTCCGCCTGAACCGAGTGACGGACGGCATCCGGACCCCTGTATACGGCAAGTGCGAGTTCATGAACCCGGGGGGGTCGGTGAAGGACCGCATCGGCCGCGCCATCATCGAGGAGGCCGAGGAGTCGGGCCGCCTCCGTCCCGGCGGGACCGTGGTGGAAGCCACCTCCGGAAACACGGGCCTGGCCCTGGCCATGGCCGCTTCCCTCAAGGGGTACCGCTGCGTCTTCACTCTGCCGGACAAGATGAGCGTGGAGAAGCGCAAACTCCTCCGCGCCTTCGGTGCCGAGGTGGTGGTCACGCCCAGCGACGTCCCGCCCGATCATCCGGACCACTACACGAACCAGGCCGAGCGGTTGGCCTCGGAGATCCCCGGCGCGGTCCTGGCGAACCAGTTCTACAACGGCGCGAATCCCCAGGCCCACTACGGCACCACGGGCCCGGAGCTCTGGCAGCAGACGGAGGGGCGCATCACCCACTTCTTCGCCGGGGCCGGCACCGGCGGCACCATCTCGGGGACGGGCCGTTATCTGAAGGAGCAGAGCGATAAGGTCCAGGTGATCGGAGTGGACCCGGTTGGGTCGGTCATCGCACCCTTCTTCCGGAGCGGGACCATGCCCGAGGGCTCCACGTATCAGGTGGAAGGGCTCGGGAGCGACAAGATCCCGGGGACGTTGGACCTGGACGTGGTGGACGACTACGTCACCGTCACCGACACCGAGGCGTTCCGCATGACCCGGCGCCTCACCCGGGAGGAAGGCCTCTTCGTGGGCGGGTCCGCCGGCCTCATCGTCCATGCCGCCGTGGAGCGGGCCCGGGAGCTGGACGATCCCGACGCTGTGGTGGTGGCCATCCTCTGCGACTGGGGGGAGCGTTACCTGAGCAAGGTGTTCGATGACGACTGGCTCCATGAGAAGGGGATCCACCTGGACGACGGCGGGGATGAGGGATCCGGCGGCGAGGTGGGGCCCGGCGGCAGGGTGGGGCCCGGCGGCCACCAGCGGGCCGGAGAGACGCAATCGGCCGAGGCACCGGCATGACCCTTCGCGTGGCGGTCCTCATGGGGGGCACGTCCGGAGAGCGGAATGTTTCCCTGGCGTCGGGGGTGCAGGTGGCCCGCGCCCTGCGGGACCGGGGGCACCAGGTTCTCGCCGTGGATACGGCCCGTGGTCTCATGGAGTGGGAGGAGGAGATCCGCATCCTGGAAACCGGCGTGGCGGCGGCCCCGGCCCCGGCGGGAGGGAGCAAGCCCGGCGGCGTGGGGCTTCTGGATGGGGGCGATCTGGGGTTTCTGGGGCGGGTGCCGGAGTTGGCCGAGGTGGATGTCATCTTCCCGGCCCTTCACGGCGGTGCCGGGGAAGACGGGACGCTGCAGGGGGTTCTGGAGCTGGCGGGCCTTCCCTACGCCGGGAGTGGGCGTCTGGGCTGTACCCTGGCCATGGACAAGGAGGTATCGAAACGGCTCTTCGTCCAGGCAGGGATCCCCACCGCTCCCTGGATGGTGTCTCCGGTGGATCCGGAGGAGGTGGTGGAAGGCCTGGGCCTGCCGCTCATCGTGAAGCCTCCTTCCGGCGGATCCACCCTGGGGCTGACGCTGGTCCGGGATGCGACGGAGCTGGAGGGAGCGGTGAGTGCCGCCCTCCGGTATGAGGACCGGGTCCTCTTCGAACGCTTCGTAAAGGGGCGAGAGCTCACAGTGGGGATCCTGGGGGACCGGGCTCTTCCGGTGGGAGAGATCATCCCCAAACACGAACTCTTCGATTATGATTGTAAGTACGTGCCGGGGATGGCCGAGGAGATCTTTCCCGCGCGGATTCCCGACGAGTTGGCCCAGCGCCTGCAGGCCTTGGCGCTGCAGGTCCACCGGGTCCTCTTCATGCGGGAATTCTCCCGGGTGGACTTTCTGGTGGACAGCGACGGCGGGATCTGGTGCCTCGAAGCCAATGCGCTCCCGGGAATGACCGCCAATTCGCTCCTTCCCCGGGCCGGGGCGGCGGCGGGAATCAACTTCCCCGATCTGTGCGATCGGATCGTTCGACTGGCGCAGGCCCGGCACCTCCGGCTATAACTCAGGATCGGGGCCGGAACCCCACAACCGACCCCGGGTTGAACCCCCCGGGCCAGCAGGGAGCCCCAGAGCGCTCCCCTGGCCACTTCAGATCCTCCGGCTCCTCCGGCTCCGCATTCGATGTCGTACGGCTCCGAACGCTTCGCCTTCGGGTACACCCTGACCCCCTGGGTCAAGCGGCTTCTCATCGCCAATACGGCGGTGCACCTTCTGGTGGTCGTGATTCGGCAGTTCGTTGGGCTGGAAGGGCAGCTCTTCGTCTGGAACTGGTTCGGGTTCACGCCGGCGGAGTCCTTCCTCAAGCCGTGGGGAGCGGTGACCTACATGTTCCTGCATGGGGACATCTGGCATCTCCTCCTGAACATGCTGGTCCTCTTCTTCTTCGGGCCACCACTGGAGCAGCGCTGGGGGTCGGATCGCTTCCTCAAGTACTACCTGATCTGCGGATTGGGCGGCGCGGTCCTCTCCTTCGTGTTTGCCTTCGGGACCTCGGTCATCGGAGCCTCCGCCGCCATCTACGGGCTCATGCTGGCCTTTGCCTGGTACTGGCCCAACGCCCCCATCTACTTCTGGGGCATCTTTCCCATCAAGGCCAAGTATCTGGTGGGCTTCTTCTTCGTCCTCACCTTCTTCTCCGCCGTGGGTGGAGCCGGAGGCGGGGTGGCGCACTTCGCCCACCTGGGCGGACTCCTGGCGGGGCTCATCTACCTCCGGACCGACGGAAAGTGGGGCGACGGGCTGGACACCCTGAAGAAGGCGGCCCGGGTCGAACGGCTCGCCATCGTCCCTCGGGAAGACAAGGGAGAGGAGCGGGCGGAAGGAAGCCGTCGCCGCACCTCGGGACGGTCCGATTCCAAGATGGGTGAGAAGGAACTCCTGGACGAGGTCGACCGGATCCTGGACAAGATCTCCGACAGCGGAATCTCGTCCCTCTCCGACGACGAGCGCCGGGTCCTGGACGAAGTCTCCCGGCGGCGTCGCACGAACTGAGGCTGCGGCTCAGGGCGGCCGGCCCCTAGCCGCCCTTGGCCGGCGGCGCATCATCTCTGTCTCACAGGGACAGATCGTACCCAGTGGATCCACATCATACCCATGGGTCCACTCCACACTCGGCGGTC
>REEG01000084.1 GCA_007695195.1 Gemmatimonadales bacterium
CCCCGGAAGGTGACCACGGCCAGGGTGCTCTCATGGACGTCGACCGTCCATTCCGCAGGGGCCGTGAGGTCGCTCGGAGCCGGCGACGTGGCTGAAGACCCAGGTGGACCATCCATTGCCGAAGCACTGGCGTACGAAGCACTGAGCACAACAAGACTCCCGGTGAGGGCCAGAAAGAAAGGCACCTTCCAGCCCAACGCCGAGCGCCGGAGCCGGGATGATCGAGCATGGAGCATGGAATGCGGCCTCCTGTCCTTCCCTTTCTGGTCACGGGCAACGCCCACCGGATGCTATACTGGTACACGGTCAGAGCCAGCTGGTGCCTGGACGAGAGATGCCAGTGCACGTGCACCGCACCCTCTCCGAATGATGACAAGTAGAACCTTTCCTTCCGTCGGTTGCCCCATCGCTTGCCGTTCCGGGACCAAGGTCGACCCGGAAGAGAGGAGATTCACATGGCCCGCCCCGAGCAGGAGCGTTCATCATGAGTCGCATCTGTCCCTTTGTCTTTCCCGCCCAGTACTCCTTCGCTGACGCGTCCCGGTGGGCCGGAGTCCTCGTAGCCGCAGCCCTCCTCCTTCTCGCCGTGGCATGCGGGGAGTCCCAGGGCGAATCGCCTCGCGCCGCCCCGCCCATCCCGGGAAATCCGGCGCCGGCGTGGGAGGGCCGCACCCTGGATGGGGAGGTGGTTTCCCTGGAAGACCTGCAGGGACTGGTCGTGGTCCTGAACGTCTGGGCCACATGGTGCGCCCCCTGCATCCGGGAGATGCCGGCGCTGGACCGCCTGGAGCGCACCTACCGGGACCGGGGCGTGAGAGTGGTGGGGGCCAGCGTGGATCGCGGTTCCGCGGCGCCTCAGGTCAGACGCTTCGTGGAGGACCACGACATCTCCTTCCTCATTCTCCTGGACCCGGATCAGACCATCATGAGCCGGTTCCGGACCCTCGGTGTTCCCGAAACCTTCCTCATCGGTCCCGACGGAATCATTGCCCACCGCTGGATCGGGGAGTTCGACCCCATGGTCCCCAGCGAGCTGGAACGAATCGAGGCCCAGGTGGCCCGGCTGAACCAATAGCCTGGAATCTGACGCAACCGATCCGGGATCCCCTGGCGGGGTAGACTGGTATCGGTCCACTGACTCCTTCCGCCGGGTTCTGGACACAACCCACGACCACAACCTGAAGAGCATACCATGAACCATACGACCCCCACCCGCCGCATCGCCCCCCTGGCCGTGGTGGCCGCCCTCGCCCTCGCCGCGTGGGGCGGTGCCGCCACCGTCCTGGCCGAGCCCGCCCACGCCGATGAGATCGTCCACCTCCGACTGAACTCCACCCAGCCCGAGGCTGACGCGGCGGTGGCCGAGTCTCCGGCCGAGATCCGCCTCTTCTACTCCGAGCCCCCCCAGATGGACGGGACCTCGGTGCGGCTGGCCGACGCCGAGGGCGAATTGGTGCCCACCAGCGAGGCGACGGCCGACCCGGACGACGCCAGGGAGGTGTTCATCGTCCCTGACGAGCCCCTGGCCCCGGGCACCTACACCGTACACTGGCGGACCATTGCCCAGGACGGACACGCCCAGCGCGGCGACTTCTCCTTCCGGGTAACCGGGGAGAGGTGAGCCTCCGTCTCCTGTTGGTGCTGGGAGCGTTTCTGGCTTTCGGGCCTGCTCCTCTTTCCGCCGAGGCCGCTCCTGAAGCCGATCCCACTGTGCAGGCCCAGGAGACCGGCGAGATCCGGGGGCAGGTGGTGGAGCGGGGCACGAGCCGACCCCTGGCCGGCGCCGCGGTGGAGGTGGTGGACGGCCCCGGCCCCGTAACCACGGATGGGCAGGGTCGGTTCGTCCTCCGGAACGTCCCGGTGGGCACCGTTACGGTACGGGCGCAGCTCCTGGGGTACGAAACCCTGGAAGTGCCGGACGTCCGGGTCACCCCGGGTCGGGCCACCTCCCTGACGCTTGAGCTCCGGGAGCGGGCGCTGGTGCTGGAGGGGATCGAGGTGCGGGCCGCCCGCATCGTCACCCGGGACGACGCTCCCACCTCCACCATCCGCCTGAGCGCCGAGGAGGTCCGGCGGACCGCTGGGGGCCAGACCGATATCTCTCGCACCCTCCTCTCCCTCCCGGGCGTGGTCGGGGGCGTGGACAACCGGAACGACCTGCTGGTGCGAGGGGGTGGTCCCGGCGAGAACGCTTACTGGCTGGACGGGATCCGTATCCCCCGCATCAACCACTTCGAAACCCAGGGAGTGGGGGGCGGCGCCCTGGGCCTGCTGAATGTGGAGTTCATCGAGGACACGGACTTCTACGCCGGCGGCTTCCCGGCCCGGTACGGCGACGCCCTCTCGTCGGTGCTGGTGGTCCGGAACCGGAGTGGCTCGTCGGACCGTTTCCGGGGCGACGTGACCGTGGGGGCCTCAGAGGCGGGGGTCACCGTGGATGGGCCCTTGGGAGACCGGGGGACCCTCCTCTTCAGCCTCCGGCGTTCGTACCTCCAGCTCCTCTTCCAACTCCTGGATCTTCCCATCCGACCCGCCTACTGGGACACCCAGCTCCGGGCCGAGTGGGATCTGGACGACCGGAACCGCATCACGGTGGTGGGGCTCGGTGCCATCGATGAGCTGGAGCTGGTCCCCCCGGAGGATGGCGATCCGGCCGGCATCGAAATCGCCAACCGGGTGCTGGACAACGACCAGTGGGGCTACACCACCGGCGTGGTGTGGCGCCGCCTGGTGGACGCGGGCACGGTGCGACTGGCCCTCTCCCGCTCCATGGACCGGTTCCTCTTCGAAGGGCGGAACGCAGACACCGACGAGATCCTGGTCTCCAACGACGCCTGGGAGGCGGAGAACCGGATCCGCCTGGACGCGGATCTGCGCCTGGCTCCCCGGGTGGTCCTGGGGGTGGGCGCCGAGGCCACCCGCGAGGGGATCCGAAGCGACTTCCTGGATGCCGGGGGCCCCGGTCGACCCATCTCCGATCCTCTCCGGTTCGACGACACGGTGCGGTGGTGGAGCGGCGCCGGGTGGACGCAGCTTTCGGCGCCTCTGATGGAGGGCCGTCCGGGAACCCGGGGTCTCACCGCCACCGCCGGACTCCGCGCCGACACCCACGAGCTTCTCGCCGGCGGCGTCCAGGTGAGTCCTCGTCTCGGCGTGGCCTGGGGCCCCCTGGCGGAATGGGAGTTCACCGCCTCCACCGGCCGCTTCCTGCAGCCCCCACCCCGGCTCGCCCTGGCAGTGGAGGTGGACGACCGCCTGGTGAACCGGGGCCTCCCCTTCCAGGAGGCCCGGCACTTCGTGGCCGGCGCCGCCTGGTCGCCCTCCGACGCCGTCCGGGTCAGCCTGGAGGGCTTCCACAAGCCGTACCGGAATCTTCCGCGCTCGGTGGCCGACCCCCGGGTGGTGCTTCAGAACGAGGGCGGAGACTTCGGCTTCGTGGGGGCCGAGCCTCTGGTGGGCGACGCGCGGGGACGAGCCAGGGGAGTGGAGGTCTTCGTCCAGGCCCAGTCCGACGGCCGGGGCTACCTCCTCACCAGCTACACCCTCTCCCGCAGTGAATTTCGGGGACCCGACGGACAGTTCCGCCCCTCCTCGTGGGACGCGAGGCACGCCCTGGACCTCACCGGCGGCCTCCGCTTCGGGCCTGGAGACCGGTGGGAGTTGGGAAGCCGGTGGCGCATCGTGAGTGGTCGCCCCTTCACCCCCTTCGACCCGGATGCCTCCGCCGAGGCCTTCCCCCGCACCGGGGTGGGGGTCCCGGACCGCAGCCGCTTGAACGAGGAGCGCACTCCGGCGTACCATCGGCTGGACGTTCGTCTGGACCGACGGGTGACCCTGGCCGGCCTCACCGGTCGGGTCTACCTGGACATCCAGAACCTCTACAACCGGTCGAACCTCTTCGGCTTCACCTACACCCAGGACCCCGCCTTCCCGGACAACCTCCGTCCCCGGGAGCAGATCGGGCTCCTCCCCACGGTGGGCTTCACCCTGGAGTGGTGACCCGCCCCCGACAGGTGACGCGGTGAGGCGGCGACCCCCACCCCCACGCGGATCCCCATGCAGACCATCCTGGGCGCCGGCGGCGTCATCGGCCGGGAAATCTCCCGGCAACTCCCCCGCTACGCCGACCACATCCGCCAGGTGAGCCGAAACCCCGGCAAGGTGAATTCCGGCGACGAACTCTTCCCCGCCGATCTCCTGGACCCCACCCGCACCGCCCGGGCCGTGGAAGGAAGCGAGGTGGCCTATCTCACCGCCGGGCTCCCCTACGAGGCCGAGGTGTGGGAGCGGGACTGGCCCCGGGTCATGGACAACGTCCTGGAGGCGTGCATCCGCCACGGCGCACGCCTGGTCTTCTTCGACAATGTCTACGCCTACGGCCGGGTGCGGGGCCCCATGACCGAGGAGACACCCTTCAACCCCTGCAGCCGGAAAGGCGAGGTCCGGGCCCGCATCGCCACCACCCTCCTGGACGCCATGGCGGCGGAGCAGGTGGAGGCCATGATCGTTCGCGCCGCCGACTTCTTCGGCCCCATGGCCGAGAACAGCATGACCCACGCCCTGGTGGTGGAGCGCCTCCGCCAGGGGAAGCGGCCCCGATGGATCGGCAACCCCAAGGCCTACCACACCTTCACCTTCACCCCCGACGCCGGACGGTGCACCGCGCTCCTGGGGAACTCCCCCGACGCCTTCGGGGAAACGTGGCACGTCCTCTCCCCCGAACCCATCTCCGGCGGGGGCTTCGTGCGCCTGGCCTGCGAGGCGGCTCGGCAGCCCTACGATATGCAGGTGACGCCGAAATGGATCCTCAAGATCCTCAGCCGTTTCAGTACCGTCCTCCGGGAGAACGAGGAGATGATGTACCAGTTCGACCATGACTACCTCTTTGACAGCTCCAAGGTGCAGGAAGCCTTCGGGCTGGAACCGGTGGGCTATCACCCCGGGCTCATGGCCACCTTCAACTCCATGGAAGAGCGGAATCTCCGCCGGGAGTTCGACCCCCGGTGAGCGCCTTCATCCAGCGCCTCGCCGACCTGAACCCCGACCCGGCCGGGCGCCGCTGGCTCTTCGTCCCCTACGACCAGCTCTCGGCCGATCTGGGTCCCCTCTCCCGGGAACCTGCCGAGGAGCTCGGGATCGTGGTGGTGGAGACCACCTGGAAAGGCCGACGCCGGCGCTACCACAAGCAGAAGCTGGCTCTCATCCTGGCCAACCTCCGTCACTTTGCCCTGGAGCAGGCCGAGCGCGGGGTGGCCGTCCGGCACGTGGCGGGCGAAGCGTCGTACGGCGAGCTCCTGCGCCCGTTGGCCCGGGAGCTGGGGGGGCTCCAGATGATGGAGGCGGCGGAGCGGGAACTCCGGGTCGACCTGGCCCCCCTGGTGGAGGAAGGGCTCCTGGAGGTGCTCCCCCACGAAGGGTGGCTCACCGACCACGCCGACTTCGTCCAGGGGGCAGGGGAGGATCCGCCCTGGCGCATGGACGCCTTCTACCGCCAGGTCCGGGGGCGGACCGGCATCCTCATGGACGACGGCTCTCCTGTGGGGGGCAAGTACTCTTTCGACGCCGAGAACCGGAAGCCGTGGAAGGGCGATCCCCCTGCGGCGGAGGAACCCACCTTCCCCCTGGATCCCATCAAGGAAGAGGTGCTGGCGCTGGTGGAAGAGACCTTCCCCGACCACCCCGGCACCCTCCGGCCGGAATACCTCCCCGCCACCGCCGCCGACGCCGAGGCGCTCTGGCAGTGGGCCCGGGAGGCGTGCCTCCCCACCTTCGGCCCCTACGAGGACGCCATGTCCACCCGGAGCCGGACCCTCTTCCACACCCGGATTGCCCACCTCCTGAATCTCCATCGCCTCCTCCCCCGGCGGGTGGTAGGCGAGGCCGAAGCCATGGACATCCCCCTGGCAGGCAAGGAGGGATTCATCCGGCAGATCCTGGGGTGGCGGGAGTTCGTGCGCCACGTGCACCGGACCACCGACGGCTTCCGGGAGCTGGCTCCGGAATACGGTGGGGAAGCGGAGGGGAGCAAAGCCGTGCGAAACGGTGGGGACGCGGAAGACGAGGGAGCCACGGAAGGAGAGGGAGGCGCGAATCCGTCGGTGCTGGGGGCCCGCCACCCCCTCCCCGCCGCATGGTGGGGCACGCCCTCGGGGATGCGCTGCCTGGATGAGGTGGTGGAAGGAGTCTGGGAAGAAGGGTACGGGCACCACATCACCCGGCTCATGATTCTCTCCAACCTGGCCACCCTCCTGGACATCTCGCCCCGGGAGCTCACCGACTGGTTCTGGGTGGCCTACACCGATGCCTACGACTGGGTGGTGGAACCCAATGTCCTGGGGATGGGCACCTTCGCCGTGGGCGAGCTCATGACCACCAAGCCCTACGTGTCGGGCACGCCCTACATCCGGAAGATGAGCGACTACTGCGACGGCTGCGCCCTGGATCCGGACCGGAGCTGTCCCATCTCGGACCTCTACTGGGCTTTCCTGGCCCGGCATGAGGAGGCGCTCAAGGGAAACCGGCGCATGTCTCTCCCCCTGGGCTCCATGCGCCGCCGGTCCGCCGGGAAGAAGGAGGCGGACCGGCGGGTGTTCGAGGCGGTTCGGGGGGCGCTGGACCGGGGCGAGGCCGTCACGGCCGCGCGGGTGGAAAGGGCCCGGGACGGGAGCGACTGAGCTTCATGAGAAAGCGAAGGGCCAGGACGAACCCGGCGCCCCCGATGAATACGCCGGCGGCGATGAAGGTCATGAAGGCCGGTGGGCTGTTCCCCAGGAACGAGAGGAGAGCCACGCACAGCCCGGTGATGAGAAGGCCGATGGACCAGCGGAGATCCCGGCTCATGACTCCTCCTCCTCATCATCCACATCCTCATAGATCCCGTGGGCGGGGCCATGGCAGGACAGGCACGAGCGCTCGTCCCGCTCCATCTCCTCGGCGAAACGCTGATGGACATCGGCGGCCTCATAGCTGTCGGCACCTTCGTGACAGTACATGCATTCGCGGTTGGAGTAGGGTTCGTAGAGTTGGAGCGTGTCGGGGATCTCACCCAGGTAGTTGACCCAGAGGTGCCGGAGCCCCAGCGCCTTGGCGTAGAGATCTCCGTACATGGTGTACCGGGTGTGGCAGGCGTAGCAGGCCTGGTCCCGGGGGATGGTGCGCTGCCGGTAGTGGCTGGCGGCCAGGATGTCCTCGTCGGACTCCAGCGTGGCCCCGTACGCCTCCATCACGTGGCACGACAGACAGAATTCGGTGGACTGGGACTGCTCGAGGTGGTGGGCGCCTCCGAAGAGGAACGCCGCTCCGGGAAGCACGATGAGGAGAAGGGTGCCCAGCGCCACCCCACCCGGGGCCAGGAGCGGCTGGGGGCGAAGAAGTAGAACCACCAGGATGGCGACCACAATGGCCGTCACGCCGATGGCGGATGCGATCCATTCCATGGTGTCCCCTCGGGTGGGGGGATGAAGGTCAGGAGGAGGGATCTCTACGATCACCGAAATCCCTACACCTTACTGGGAAACTACTCTGTCTGTGGGGTGGAAGTCCATGAATTTCTTCATGTTGAAATCCCAGTGCCGTTGCCGTCCAAGGACAAGGACCACACCTTTCCCGGCATTGGCGAGCCGCTCGGTCCCAATAGACGGAACAGCGCTGCCGCCGAGGCAACTCCGCACGGCAAGCCTGGGGGAGGTGGCCTCGCCCTCCCCTCGACCCGGAACCAGCCTCGCCCTCCCCTCCACCCGGAACCAGGAGACGGAACGAATGCGCCGCCCCGAGATGATCGAACGACTCTTCCAGGAACAGCGCGACCCCTGGGACCTCCTGGTAGTGGGGGGCGGGGCCACGGGGATGGGCGTGGCGGTGGATGCCGCCTCCCGAGGGTATGACGTGGTTCTGGTGGAGAAGAGCGACTTCGGGAAGGGGACATCGTCGCGCTCCACCAAGCTGGTCCACGGCGGCGTCCGTTACCTGCAGCAGGGAAATGTGGCCCTGGTCATGGAGGCGCTGAAGGAACGGGGCATCCTCCTCCGGAACGCCCCACACCTGGTGCGCGACCAGGCCTTCGTGGTCCCCAATTACGACTGGTGGGAGGCCCCCTTCTACGGCATCGGGATGAAGGTCTACGACCTGCTGGCCGCCCGCTATGGCTTCACCCGCTCCCGCCTCCTTTCTTCGGAAGAGGTGAAGAGGCGCATTCCCACCGTCGCCGACGCCGGACTCCGGGGCGGTGTCCTCTACTATGACGGACAGTTCGACGACGCCAGACTCCTGGTGAACCTGGCGGAGACGGCGGCGGGTCAGGGCGCCACTCTCCTGAACTACGCACCGTGCGTCTCCCTTACGCTGGACGGGGAGGGGTTTGTGGACGGGGCCGTGATCCGGGATCTGGAGACGGGTCGGGAGACCACCATCCGAGCCCACGGTGTGGTCAATGCCACCGGCGCCTTCACCGACGACGTCATTCGCATGGCGGAACCGGGTGCCAGTCCCATGATTGCCCCGAGCCAGGGGGTTCATGTGGTGCTGGACCGCCGCTTTCTCCCGGGCGATACGGCTATCATGGTCCCCCGCACCAGCGACGGTCGGGTCCTCTTCGCCATCCCCTGGAACGGCCACACCCTGGTGGGCACCACCGATACACCCATCGAGGAAGCATCCCTGGAACCCCGTCCCCTGGATCACGAAATCGACTTCATCCTGGACACGGCAGGGGAATACCTGAGGGAGCCCCCGACCCGGGCCGATGTTCTGAGCACCTTCGCCGGGATCCGCCCCCTGGTGCGGGCACAGGAGGGGGCCCCCACCGCCTCCCTGTCACGGGATCACACCATCCACATCGGTGGCTCCGGACTTCTCTCCATCTTCGGCGGGAAGTGGACCACCTATCGAAAGATGGCGGAGGACTGTGTGGACCAGGCTGCCACCCTGGCCCGCCTCGAGGAACGTCCCTGCATCACCAGGAACCTGAACATCCACGGCTATCACCGGAACGCCGCGCGCTTCGGAGCCCTGGCCCACTACGGCTCCGACGCCCCGGCTGTGGAGGACCTGACCCGATCCGACCCGGAGCTGGGAGAGCCACTGGACCCGGAACTCCCCATCCTGGGCTCCCAGGTGGTATGGGCGGTGCGCCATGAGATGGCCCGCACCGTGGACGACGTGCTCTCGCGCCGAACCCGCGCTCTTCAGTTGAACGCTCGGGCCGCCCACCGCATGGCACCGGAGACGGCCCGCCTCATGGCCGCCGAACTGGGCCGGGACCAGGAGTGGGAATCTGCACAGGTCACCGAATTCCAGGAGCTGACGCGCCGGTATCTCCTGGACGAAGCCCCCGGCGGATGATCCACCGGGGGCCGGCCGTTCCCTACTTCACCTGACCGCCTTCTCCACCTCGTGTTTCTCGACCTTTATCTACGGGTGATGGTGATGATGATGGTGGTGGTCGTCATGACCATCGTCGGTGATGGAATGGTCGTGCCCCCCGCCGCGCATGGCGGCGGTCATGGGATCCAGCACGCCGTAGCGACCCATGCGCATGGGTCCGCCGCCCAGGTAGATCCGAACCCCGGCCGACAGACTGAAGAAGCTCCGGGTGCCGAAGAGGACGTCCGGCGTGAATTCGGCCGGGCCCCGCTCATGGGCCACCCGGTGATGCTGGGCCTCTACGAAGGGTCGAAGGCTCAGGGGCAGATCCGTCAGGAGGTGGCCATACCCCACCGAGGTGATGAACCAGCGGGACGCCGCCCGGGCTCCCTCGCCGTGCTCGTAGCGGAAGAAGCCGCTGCCATCGCCGGCGCGTCGGTCATACTCCGGTCGGGTGGCCGATTCGATCCGCACGAAGGGCTGATGCCCTCCCCGGGTCAGTTGGACCTCGGCCAGCGCTGACCGGTAGCCGGAACCGTCTTCGGGCCAGCTCCGGGAAAACTCCGCCAGGGCGTAGAAGCGCCCCGCCCGTGTCACCGCGTCGTGCCGGAGGGCCACATTGGCCAGGTCGGTGCGTTCCTCGCCTCCGTGGTCGGCGTGGCCGTTCCCATGGTCGCCATGGCCGTGGTCGCCGTGGCCGGGCCCGCCGTGACCTCCATGGTTCTCACGGATCCGGGCGAAGGAGGCGGAGGCCTCCCAGCTCCGGAACATCCCGTCTCCCGGCCCCCACCGATGAGCGACCCGACCGGACCAGGAGTTGCCGAAGTTACGGTAGTTCCCCAGGTCCCAGGCGTCCTCGGGCTCGTCCCCGTCGAATACCCCCACCTCCACACTCCACCCGCCGTCGTGGAGAAAGACGGCGTTGGCCGTCCACCGCTCCAGAACCTGGGAAAGATGGTGGTTCGTGGGATACTTGATGGTGGGGCGGTACATGGGATCGTCGGTCCCGAAGGGAGCGAACCCCCGTCCCGCCGAGAGTGACAGCGCCCCCCCGGCCACATCGTACACATTCCACGACAGCATGGCTTCGTGGAGGAAGGTGTGGGGGTGACGGCGGTCGATGAACCCTTCGCCCCACCCGCCGAAGGTGGGCTCCCCCCCCTCCAGAGTCAGGCCCTCGAAGTTGGGCATGAAGCGGAAGACGAAACGAGAAGACGGGCTTTCCAGATTGAACATGGCCGCGGCATGCGGAAAATAGACCCCGGTCCCGTTCAGGGGGCTCTCGCTCCGGAAGGGTGCTCCGGCGGTGGCAACGGGAAAGACGTGGGCCATCCCCATGAGATGCCATCCACCGGGGTGGATCATCCACATCTCGTGATGGCCGGGATCCATCTCGTCCGCCGACGGCTCCGGGTCGTGGGCGCGGTGGTCGTGGTCCTGGGCCGCCAGGGCCGGACCGGGGAATGGGTTGAGGATCAGAAGCGCAGGAAGCGCGACCAGCAGGGTGAATCGGAGAAACATCGGATGTACCTCACCTGTCCGGGAACGTCGTCACCCTCCTCGCTGGAGAGTGGACGCTCCGTGTGGCAGATCACCGCCGGATGACTCGGGCCGATCAGGGGGCCGGATCCCGTCAACCGGACGAAGAATGCGTCTGGAAAAGGTCAGGTACGGCGCGGAGGGGGGGGATCCGCTGGGGAAAGGACGGCAAGGGGGGCCTCGGCCAGGACCATGTCCACCGATGCGCCAAGGAAATGGCCCCAGGTAGGACCGGCGTCCCGGGCCGGGGCCACAGGCGCACTGCACGCCGCCATGGCGACACATTCCTCACCGGAATCGTGGGTGTGGTGGTGAGCGCCGCCGGACTCGTGCTGACTCGTAGGGGAGTCATGGACGTGAGTCCCGGACCCATGATGACCCACATGGGAGTCAGGGGAGCTGCTGGGCGGGGTGGGGTGGTCCCCTTCAGCCCCATGTCGGTCTTCACAGTGCCCGTCGGGATCCGGGTCGACGGCCGCTTCATCCGGCGTGATCTCCACCGCCCTGGCTTCCACCGCCTCCACCTCGAAGGGGCAGAAGAGGACCAACCCCTGGAGCGGGGCGAAGAAGAGGAGGACGAGGAAGGCGAAACGACGCATGGAATCCGGGCGGGTGGAGGCTGTGCCGAGACTACTCGCGCCGATGGCCCCATGTTCCCCCGCCCCAGACCCGGGGGAACCGCGGGACTCGGTCCTAGAGGAATACCCTCGCCATGAGGCTCAGGTGGTAGACCATGAGAACCGAGTAGGCCACGAAGAAGAACTCCAGAACCCTTCGGACCCGAAAGGCCCGAAAGACGGAATGATCCACAAGCATAGCCAGAGCCACCACCCCCCCGGTGGTAACCAGGGTCTTGACGGCGGCGAAGAGCTGCACGTCGTGCTCGATGAGAACCGCCATGACGGGATTCCACTCGTGCACCTGACCGGTGCTCATGAGCGTCAGGGTGAAGATAGCGTCCAGCGCACTCATAACCACAATCCCCACCACCATCAGTGCGACGGACGGCTCGAAACGGCGGCGCACCATCCGAATCGCCCACCTGTCGTCCACCTGGACCCTCAACTCCGGCCCCCGATCACGTCCCACTGGAAGCTCCCACCTCTGGAGAAATAGTCGATTACAAGGTTGTCTACTCCGAAACCAGTGGAAGGATGCGACTCATCGGTCGGTTTGTCCAGCAGGCAGGCTCACGACCTGCTGGCGCCCACCCGCATGGGACCGTAGCATCAGCCCTGCGGCCGCCTCCCCATGAGAGGCCCGGTCCTCGTTTACCCCGGTCCTCAATGATCCCTCACCCCATCTGCGTTTACGCCCTGCTGGTTATGGGGGTCGGAGCCATCCCCACATCCGCGTCCAGCCAGACCGACTCCGCGGCATCCAGCCGGCCCGACTCCATCCGGATCGTACAGGATCTGGATTCGGCCCCCCGCCCTGAGGCCATCATCCGCCGAGCATCGGGTCCCATCCAGATCGACGGAGTCCTGGACGATCCAGCCTGGGAGGTGGCCCAGGTGATCTCCGAGTTTGTGCAGAATCGCCCCCGGGAAGGCTATCCGGTGTCGGAGCGCACCGAGGTGAGGCTCCTGTTTGACGATGACTACCTCTACATCGGGGCCGAACTCTTCGATTCGGATCCGTCCGGCATCATCTCGCCAACCCTGGAGCGGGATCCCAACACCCGCGACGGCGACGCCCTGGGAATCCTCTTCGACACCTTCCTGGACCGAAGCACCGGGTTCGCCTTCTACGTGAACCCCGGCGGCGCCGTGCGGGACGGACAGGTCTCCGACGACGGTCGCAATGCCAACTTCGCCTGGGACGGAGCGTTCGAGGTGCGGACCCGGATCCACCAGGAGGGGTGGACCGTGGAGATGGCTATCCCCTTCAGCACCCTCAGGTTCGACCCCGGACGCATGGACCAGTCGTGGGGGCTGAACCTCCTGCGCCGGATCCGCCGAAAAAATGAGGATGCGGTCTGGGCGCCCATGGATCGCCAATGGGCGCTGCACACTCCGTCCAGGGCAGGGACCCTGACCGGGCTGGAAGGGATTCGCGCCGGCCGGAACCTGACGGTGAAGCCCTACGCCCTCTCCACCCGTCCGTCGGGCCAACTGGTGGATCCGCTGGACCGAAGCCTGGATTGGGACACCGGGGTGGACCTGAAGTACGGAATCACGTCGGGCCTGACCCTGGACCTGACCCTGAACACCGACTTCTCCCAGGTGGAGGTGGACCAACAGCAGGTCAACCTCACCCGCTTCTCCCTCTTCTTCCCGGAGCGACGGGATTTCTTCCTGGAAAACGAGGGCATCTTCACCTTCGGTGACAACAGTTCCTTCGGGGAGCGCGCGGGAGTCTCCCGACAGGACTTCACCCTCTTCCACTCCCGACGGATCGGACTCACCGCCACCGGTGATCCCCTTCCCATCCTGGGAGGCGGACGGGTGAGCGGAACCGTGGGGGGTGCCGAAGTGGGACTCCTCTCCATGCGGACCCGGGATGCGGTAGACGGAACCATTCCCGGCGAGAGCTTCTCGGTGGGGCGCATTCGCCTTCGGCCCGTGCCGGGGCTGGATGTAGGGGCAATGGCGGTGCAGCGTAGCACGATGAGGGCCTCCACGCAGATCAACCGAAGCTACGGAGTGGACGCCAACTACCAGATGGGGTCGCACCTCCTGGTCCAGAGCTATCTGGCCGGCACCCAGGGCACCGGCCTGGATCGGGACCGGGCGGGTAGGCTCTCGGCTCGCTGGCGGAGCCCGCTGGTGGAAGCCATGGTCCTCTACCGCTCCATCGGAGATGAATTCACTCCTGGAGTCGGCTTCGTTCGACGCCGGGGGATCCGGCACGGCTACGGGACGCTGGGCTTCACCCCTCGGATCCCGTGGCCCCTGGTGCAGCAACTCAACCCCTATGTGCAGGCGCACCGGTTCACGAACCGGGACGGCGTCCTGGAGACCGGCACCGTCACCCTGGGGCTGGATGTGGACTTCCGCGACGGGAGCGAAGCCGGCGTGCTGGTGCGGGAACAAAGGGAGTGGATCCAGAGCCCCTTCAGCTTGCGGGGCGTGACGGTGGAGCCGGGCAACTACACCTTCCAGGAGGTGGAGGGCACCGTCCAGTCCAGCCGGGCCAGACCCTTTTCGACTTCATTGAGGGCGGCAGGCGGCGGCTTCTTCAGCGGAGAACGCCTCTCCCTGGGTTGGGGCATTCTGTGGCGGCCTTCGGCTCACCTGCTCCTCCGAGGGGAGGCTGACCGGAATCGAATCGAAATTCCCGGTGCCGGCGCCCTCACCGCCAACATCTATTCGGTGCGGGCGCAGGTGATCCCCAGCACACGACTCATGACAGGTGCCTTCATCCAGTACAACGGCGCCACCGAGGAGCTCATCTCGAACCTCCGGCTGAACTGGATCCACGCCCCTTTGAGTGACCTGTTCCTGGTGTGGACCGAACGCCGGGACATGGCGTCGGGCATGACGCTGGAGAGGGGAGTCAGTCTGAAGGTTACTCGCCTCGTCTCATTCTGACGGAAGGCCCCACCTCAGCGGGTGGCTCCGGTGAGGATGCCGGCTCCCTGCCCGCCGTTCCGGGCCCGGATCCCCTCCT
>REEG01000088.1 GCA_007695195.1 Gemmatimonadales bacterium
CGGGCCGGTCCGGGAAAAATGGAAAAGGCGGCCACCCGTAGGTGGACCGCCTCTTTGCGGTCCCGCTGGAAGCGCCAACCGGGCCCGCTAGAACCGCCAGCGGTAGATGACCGACACGTTGCGCCCCGGCATGAGGAGGTCCCGCGTCGGAAGGCGGGAGAGGTGATCCCGGTAGCTTTCGTTCAGCGCGTTGTCCACGCGAAGGATCACTGAATGGTTCCCCATGGGATCGATCCGAAGGCCCGCCTGTGCATCCAGCAGCACATATCCATCGGTAACCTCCTCTTCGGGAGCCACTCGATCCTGGGTCGAGATGGCCCTGAAAGTCGCGCCGGCCCACCACCGACCGGGGTCGGCCCGGAGCTGGACCCGGGTCCGGAGAGGCGGAATGGTGGGGAGGGGCTCCGCACCGGCATCGGTACGAGTGCCCTGCACCCAGTCCAGTCCGGCTCCGGCGCTCCAGATGTCGTTGAGCTGCAGATCGGCGGAGACTTCCGCCCCCACCATGCGGGCATCCGTACCCTGGTACTGGAAGACCGGGAAGCCCGATGCCTCATCAATCCGACCCAGGGGCTGGAAGGCGACGTAGTCGTTGATCCAGTTGGCAAATCCGGCAACCTCCACCGAGCCCCGGGCGAAGTCCCGCCGGAGGAAAAGGTCCAAGCCGTGGCTCACCTCGTCGGCGAGATCCGGATCCCCGATTTCGAAGGTGGAGATCCCGATGTGCGGACCATTGGCGAAGAGCTCCTCCACCAAGGGGACGCGGTGCGCTCTGGCCAACTGGATGCCCGTCTCCCACCCACCAGCCGGGCGCCAGTTCAATCCCACGGATCCTGAGAATGCAGTGGAGTTCCGGGTGGCGTCCGAATCGGGGAAGTCGTCGTTGGGCCTGGCTTGGTTCCAGTTTCCTTCGATCCGTGCACCGAGTTGGAAGGTCAGGTCATCGGAGATGGGAGCCTCCTGGAAGGTGAAGAACCCGACAGAACGATCGTCGGCCCCCGGAGAGAACGCTTCGTCCCCCCCAAGGTCCAACTGGCGAGCACGGATCGCCACACCGAACGCTCCCTCCCCGAATACGCCCATGGGGCCGTGGCGCAGAGTGGCTGTGGAGGAGAGGGAGATGGCATCGTACTCCAGCTCCACATCCTGATCTATCGTCCCATCTTCCTCGATTTCCTGTTCGATTTCCTGCTGGAAGAATCGGGAGGCGCTGCTCCGCAACTCCAAGCCCTGGATGAATCCTGGCTGTGTCGGCTCCCAGTCCAGGCGGGCCTGGAGGGTCTGACGCTCCATGGTGAGGAAGACCTCCTCGTCCGGGTCATCCCACTCTTCGGGGATTCCGTACTGTCGGTCCACGAAAGAGCCGGAAAAGCCCAGTCTGACTTCGTTCCACTGCCGCACGAAGCCCAGTGACCCGTCCAGGCTGGAGATGGCCGTGTCCGGGATACGGAGAGGGGGCGTACGGATGTCTCCGGCCTCACGGGCCGCAAACCGGAAGGTGGTGGCCCAGTCATCGGCTCCGTAGATAAAGGTGCCGGACCCCGATGCCGAGGAGTTCATGGACGCAGCCTGACCCTGGACTGCCCCTTCCCACCCGCGGCTCCACGTCCGGGGCATGTCCCGGGTGGTCAGATTCACCACGCCTCCAAGTGCACCGGAACCGTAGAGAAGGCTTGCCGGGCCACGCACAACTTCGACCCGCTCGATAGCAAGGGGGTCCAGGGCCACGGCATGGTCCGCCGCGCTCTCACCCACGTCTCCCATGCGCTCTCCGTTCTCCAGGACCAGGATCCGGTCTCCATCGAATCCCCGAATCACCGGCCGCGTCGCCGCTGCCCCCAGCGATCGCATGGCTACCCCGGGCTCCCCATCCAGCATGGTTCCGATGGAGGCGTCCATGCGCTGGGTGAGTTCGTCCCGATCAAAGGTCTGGGCCGCCGTGTAGGTGACGCCACTTCTGAGGGGGCTGGCCGTCCCCACAACCTCGTCCAGGGTGAGGGGGCGGGGCTGGAGTACCACCTGGAGCACGTCGGCAGCCGGAAGCCGAACTTCCCCTTCGAAGGTCTCGAAACCGGCCGCCTCAACCGTGATCTGATAGGCGCCTGCCGGAAGGTCATCAAAGCTAACGCGGCCGTCGGCTCCAGTCGCACGTCCCACCACCCGTCGTTCCGCCAGCGACTCGGGTCCGGACCGGAAGAGGGTCACCATTGCCCGGGTCACCTCCCGGTCTTCCCTGCCTCCGTCCACTACCCGAACCACCAACTCCTGGGCCTGGGCTGCAGAGGCCACCGGGGAGAGAGCCGCCACTGAGTCCTCGACTCCGAGGGCCGAAGCAGGCTCGGGTGCGGCCATTCCTGAGGCAATTGCTGCCAGAAGAAGCGCCGGAGCGACGCTCCGACAATGAGAGGCAATGTTTGTCACACGCATAGAGTGGACTCCCTGAAGTACCATGGGCCGTAGCATCTCGACCCGTTGAGGGTGAACATTTAGGATGACCTAAAACAAAGTTTAGGCGACACTAAAACTTCGGGTTTAGGCTACCCTAAAAATTTCGGCGCGTCAACCTCTCGGAACGACGAGGTTGACACGGCCAGCCGTTTCCTACACGCCGGCCCCGAAGAATGTCCCTTCGTCCCCAGTCTCCAGTTCCTGCTGGTGCAAGCCTCCCTCCAGCAGTTCCCCCTCCCCATCCTCTTCCAACTCCTGCAGCCACTCCGGGAAGGGGTCGACCATCCCCGCCCAC
>REEG01000168.1 GCA_007695195.1 Gemmatimonadales bacterium
CGCACCACCATCGAATCCGTCCACGAGCACGACGGCGTCCTCTACGTCTCGGTGCTGGAAGAGGGGCGCCGTCCGGAGCTACGAGGCCGCGGTGATCCGCTCACGCTCCAACTCGAAGCCCTCGTAGCCCTTCTCCGCGATCTCGTCGCAGGTCTTGCGGTAGTTCCCCACCCCGCCGATGTAGGGGGTGAAGACGCGGGGCTTTCCAGGGATGTTCGCTCCCATGTACCAGGAATTGGCCAGTGGGTAGAGTGTGCTCTTGCCTACCACGTCGACATGCTCAACCCACTCGTCTTGCGCCTCGGCCGAGGGCTCGATGGTCTCGAAGCCGTGCTCCTTCATGTACGCCATGCAGTCGGACACCCACTCCACGTGCTGCTCGATGGAGACCATCATGTTGCTCAGCACCGACGGGGATCCGGGCCCGGTGATGGCGAACAGATTCGGGAACCCGGAAACGGCGAGGCCCAGGTAGGTGCGCGGCACGTCTTCCCACTTCTCCTTCAGGGTCAGCCCACCTTTTCCCTGAATGTCGATTCGGAGAAGTGCGCCGGTCATGGCGTCGAAGCCGGTGGCGAACACGATGGCATCCAGTTCGTATTCGGCCTCGCCGGTGCGGAGTCCGTGGGGCGTGATCCGGCGGATGGGATCGCTGCGAACATCGATGAGGCTGACATTGTCGCGATTGTACGTCTCGAAGTACTCGATATCCACGCAGGGCCGCTTGGTCCCGATGGGATGATCGTCGGGACAGAGCAGTTCAGCCGTCTCCGGGTCATCCACGACCTGACGGATTCGGTCCCGGACGAACTCGGCCACCAGGTCATTGGCCTCCTGGTCGGTGAGGACATCGGCGAATGAGGCGATGATGGTGGCGCCACCGGTCTGCCAGCGCCGCTCCAGCTCTTGCCTCCGCTCTTCGGCCGTCACCTCCAGGGCCGGCTTCTGGCTGATCTCCGTTACCTCGAAGGGGACCCCGAAGGCCGATTCACGCGCCTTCCGACGGTGTTCCTGATAGCGCTCCTTCATGGCACGCTGGACATCGTCGGTGAGGTCGTGGTTGTGCGCCGGCATGCTGAAGTTGGGCGTCCGCTGGAAGACGTAGAGGTGCGAGGCCTGCTTGGCGATCTGCGGGATGGACTGGATGGCGCTGGAGCCGGTGCCGATGATGCCGACCCGCTTACCGGTGAAGTCCACGCCTTCGTGCGGCCAGATCGCTGTGTGGTACCAGTCGTGCTCGTAGTCGTCGAGACCCTCGAAGTGCGGCATGTTGGGGGCGGAGAGGCACCCGGTGGCCATAATGCAGAAGCGCGCCGTGACCCGGTCGCCCCCATCGGTCTCCACCTGCCATCGCCGAGCCTCTTCGTCGAATACGGCCGAGGTGACACGCGTGTTGAAGCGGATGTCTGGCCGGAGGTTGAAGCGGTCCGCCACATGGTTGGCGTAGCGCAGGATCTCCGGTTGGCTCGGATACCGCTCGGTCCACTCCCATTCCTGCTCCAGTTCCGGGGAAAAGGAATAGGAGTATTCCATACTCTCCACATCGCAGCGTGCGCCGGGATATCGGTTCCAGAACCACGTTCCCCCGACTTCGCTCCCGGCTTCGTAGATGATGCTGGTCATGCCCAGCTTCCTGAGCCGGTAGAGCATGTACATCCCGGAAAAGCCGGCTCCAACGATGACCGCATCGACGTGCTTGGTATCACTCATGGGGTTCCTCCTTCAGGCGTACCCGGGCATCGGTGGGAATTCTCAGGAAACCGCGGTGGGCATGTGCGTGTCGATGGTGCGGCTCAGTTGGGCAATGGCCTCTGCTCCGGCCGGCAGGAAGAGAAGCGTGAAGAACCCGTGCATCTGGCCTTCATAGCGGGTGAATTCCACAGGTACGCCCGCCGCCTTGAGCTTCTCGGCGTAGGCCTCGCCCTCGTCCCTCAGGACATCGTGCTCGGCCGTGATCACCAGGGCAGGGGGCAGGCCGCTCAGATCCTCGGCCAGAAGTGGGGAGACATCCGGATCACTCCGCCCGTGGGCATCGGGCAGGTAATGATCCCAGAACCAGATCATCCCCTCCCGCGTCAGAAGCAACTGGTTCTCCGGGTCCATGTAGGACGGACGGGAGAAGTCGGCGTCGGCTACCGGATAGATGAGGGCCTGCAGGGCAATGGCCGGTCCTCCCCGGTCGCGGGCGCGGCGAGCCACCACGGCGGCCAGATTCGCTCCGGCGCTGTCACCGGAGACGATGATGGGGAGCGGCATACCATGCTCCTGCAGGTGGGCGTGGATCCACTCCAGCGCCTGATAGCAGTCATCCGCCGCGGTGGGGAAGCGATGCTCGGGAGCGAGGCGGTAATCCACCAGCGCCACCACACATCCGGTCTGGGTGGCGAGACGAGCTCCGAGATTCTCGAACTCGTCGATGGCTCCGATGACCCAGCCCCCGCCGTGGTAGTAGATGAGCATTCCCCGGGGCGTACCCTCCGGCACGAGCATCCGGATCCTGACCTCTCCACCGTCCGGCGTCTCCATCACATGATCCACAACCTGCGAAACCTCCGGAGCGGGCCCATACATGGAGCTCAACTCTGCGGAGAGGCCTCGGGCCTCTTCCGGGGTCATCTCGTGGATGCCCTTCCCACCGGCCTTGGCCATTTCCGTCACGAACGCAGTCGTCGCAGCATCGAGCGCCATGGAGATCCTCCTGGAATCCGGAT
>REEG01000009.1 GCA_007695195.1 Gemmatimonadales bacterium
GGCGGACCTTGGAGAGGAAGCCCTTCTTCTCTTCCTCGGCTTCTCCGGCCGGAGCGTCGCCCGGGCCCGACTCCCTGGACTGGGCCGGGCGCGGGCCCACACAGATCTCACCCTGGGGCACCTCGGTGGGCTCGTCGGGCTCGGTGGCCCCGGCGGCCTCCGCCTCGGTGGCCTGCGCCTCCGTGGCCTGCGCCGCCTCGCCGGCCGCCCCGCCCCCCTCGCTCTCGATGTGAGCGGCGATCTGCTCCAGGGTGAACATGTTCATCTGGATGGGCCCCACCCGCACCCCGGTGGCCTTCTCCATCCGGAGAATGGCCCGCATGGCCAACAGCGAGTGCCCCCCCACATCCAGGAAGTTGTCGTGGAGCCCCACCTGCTGGGCCCCCAGCAGGTCCCGCCAGATTCTGGCGATGGCCTCCTGGGTGGGGGTCTCCGGCGCCACGTAGTCGTCCACCGGGGCGAAGGGATCCCGGAGTTCGCTCCGGAGCACCTTCCCCTTCCGGTTCCGGGGAAGGGCGTCGAGCTGGATGAAGTTCTGGGGCACCAGCTCCGGGTCCAGACGGCGCCGGAGCTCCCGGCGCAGCTCACTCACCGTGGCGAACACCTGCGGGTCCATGACCACGTGGGCCACCAGCCGCACCTCTCCGGGGCGATCCTCGTGGGCCGTCACCGCCGCCTCGGACACGGCCTCCATCTCCTGGAGCGCCGCCTCCACCGAGGCCACATCCACCAGGGCGGCGGCGCCCCCCCGCTTCCGGGCTCCGGCCCCCAGCGCCGCCTCCCGGAGTTCGGCGATGCGCTCGGCCGGCGCCCCGGGCGAGACCAGGACGTGGGCCGGCGGTGCCGGGTCCCGCAGAAGGTGGTCCACGATCTCCAGACCGATCCGGGTGGGCATCCCCCGGGCGGCGGCCTGGGCCACCGCCTGCCGCCGCGCCTCCCGCTCTTCCTGGGCCCGGATCTGCTCCTGGGCCATGTCGTCGGCGTCCAGGCGCACCAGGACGAACTGACGCGCTTCGGCCAGCACCCGCCCCGCCTCATCCATGAGGGTCACGTCCAGCACCGAGAGCTCGTCCGAGCCCTCATCCACTCCCTCGGCGCGACGGATCCGGCTCCGGAAGCGGGCCGGAAGGGGCCGGTAGAGGGTGAAGGAGCCGTACGACGCCGGCACGTACACGCTCCCCTCTTCCCCGAACCCCGGGAGGAGGGGGCCCGCCAGGGCGGTGGCGTTGTCCAGGAGGGCCGGGTGCATCCGGTGCACCTCCAGGTCGTGGCGGTGCTCCGCCGGGAGTTCCAGGGTCAGGAGGACCTCCGCCACGGCAGTGGCCGCCAGAACCCCGCCCCCATCCCCGTTCCCCGCCGGATCCGGGCGCACGGCCATCTCCGCCACATTGGACCAGCGGGGTCCCAGGGCCAGGTCCTGCCGCGGCGCCCCGCCATTGCTCCCGCCCCCGTCCACCGGCGTCCAGCCGTCGTCATCGCCGGCGCCCTCATGAGCGGTCTCGTCCACCTCCGGCGCCGGATCCACCGCCATGCGGCCCCGCACATGCTCGGTCCACTCCTCGTCGGGGCGCCCCCGGCCCAGGACGGTGAACTCGCCCTGGCCGCCCCCTTCCGGGAGACGGAGCTCCATCTCCCGCGTCTCGCCCACAGGTACGGCGAAGGGCGAGAGGAAGAAGATCTCTTCCAGGCGGAGGGCATCGCCCTCGCCCAGGCGCCCCAGCTCCCGCGCCGCGGCGGCCACCAGCTCCAGGTATCCGGCGCCGGGAACCAGAGGTGTGCCCTCGCGGGTGCGGTGCTCATCCAGCATCCAGAGCCGCCCCTCCCGGAGACGGACCCGGACCCGGGCCGCCGCGTCGTGGGCGGCGTCGAAGACGGGCTCCCGGGCCCGTCGCCACTCCGGACCCTGAAGGGGGGGCCAGGCCCCGAGCCCCTTCACCGGATCCACCGCCATCCCGGTCTCGGACCAGGCGCTCCACCCCACCGAGGTGACCCGGGCGCCCGGGGCTCCGGCGCCGAAGCGGCTCCGGGCCACGGCGTCCAGGAAGGCGTTGGCCGAGGCGTAGTCCACCTGCCCCGGGAGCCCCGCCTCGGCGCTCACCGACGAGAAGAGGAGGATCCGGGCCGGCGCCGGATCCCGGAAGACCCGCTCCAGCACTTCGGTGCCTCGCACCTTGGGCGCCAGGACCCGGCCCGCCGCCGCCTCGGTGGTCACAGGCACCAGGGCGTCGTCCAGGACGCCGGCGGCGTGGATCACCACGTCCACCTCGCCGAACACCTCCCGGATCCGGTCCCGGGCTGCGGTGAGGGCCTCCTCGTCCGTCACATCCGCCGCCAGGGGGAGAACCTGCGCCCCCCGGGCCTCCAGCTCCCGGACCACGCCCAGCCCCCGGATCACCCGAGGATCGGCGCCCCGGGCCTCCAGCCCCTCCCACGCCTCCCGCTCCGGGAGGGGGGTCCGGCCCAGGAGCGCCAACCGGGCCCCCTGACGAGCCGCCAGGTGCCGGGCCAGCTCGAGCCCCACCCCTCCGAACCCGCCGGTGATGAGGACCACCGGTTCGTCGGGGACCGCCGGGGCCGGGCTCCTGCCCTCCGGCCCGGTGCCCTGGTCCTGATTCGGGGCACCTCCCGGCGCGAAGTCTCGCACCCACCGGCTCCCGCCGGCCCGGAGCGCCACTTCCGAGGCGCCGTCGGGATCCGCCGG
>REEG01000091.1 GCA_007695195.1 Gemmatimonadales bacterium
CGGGCCGGTCCGGGAAAAATGGAAAAGGCGGCCACCCGTAGGTGGACCGCCTCTTCCTGGTCCCTCATCCATCTCTATCCAACCGGGCCGACTAGAACCGCCAGCGGTAGATCACCGACACGTTGCGCCCCGGCATGAGGAGATCCCGTTCCGGAAGGCGGGACAGATGATCCCGGTAGCTCTCATTCAGGGCATTGTCCACCCGCAGGATGACGGAGTGGTTCCCCATGGGGTCCACCCGGAGCCCGGCCTGGGCATCCAGGAGGACATAGCCGTCGGTGGCCAGCTCGTCGGGGGCCACCCGGTCCTGGGTTGAAATGCCACGGAAGGTGGCACCGGCCCACCACCGGCCCGGATCGGCCCGGAGCTGTACCCGGGTCCGGAGGGGCGGAATGGAAGGAAGGGGATCCCCGGCGGAATCGGTCCGGCTGCCCTGCACCCAGTCCACCCCGGCCCCGGCGCTCCAGATGTCGTTCAGTTGCAGGTCCGCCGAAATCTCACCCCCGATCATCCGCGCGTCGGTCCCCTGGTACTGGAAGACCGGGAAGCCCGAATCCTCATCAATCTGCCCTAGGGGCTGGAAGGCGATGTAGTCGTTGATCCAGTTGGCGAAACCGGCGATCTCCACCGAACCCCGAGCGAAGTCCCTGCGGAGGAAAAGATCCAGGCCATGGCTCACCTCATCGGCCAGATCCGCCGTCCCGATCTCGAAGGCGCCGGCACCGATGTGGGGACCGTTGGCGTAGAGTTCCTCCACCAGGGGAACCCGGTGGGCCCGAGCCAACTGGATTCCCGACTCCCACCCGGCGGCCGGCCGCCAGTTCAGACCCAGCGATCCGGAGAATGCCGTGGAGTTCCGGCTCTGGTCCGCGTCGGGAAAGTCGTCGTTGGGCCGGGCTTCGTTCCAGTTCCCCTCGACCCGCGCACCCAGCTGGAAGGTGAGGTCTTCGGAGAGGGGCGCCTCCTGGAAGGTGAAGACGCCCACGGACCGCTCGCCGATCCCGGGCGTGAAGGCCTCGTCGCCTCCGATATCCATCTGGCGACCGCGGATCGCCACACCGAAGGCACCCTCTGTGAACACCCCGGCCTGGCCGTGGCGTAGCGTCGCCGTGGAAGAGAGGGAGATGGCATCATATTCCAACTCCACATCCTCGTCCACGCTTCCGTCCGCCTCGATCTCCCGCTCGATCTCCTGCTGGAAGTACCGGGAGGCGATGGTCCTCCACTCCAGACCCTCGATGAACCCGGGCTGGCGCGGGTCCCAGTCCATACGGGCCTGGAGGGACTGGCGCTCCATGGTGATGAAGACCTCCTCGTCCGGGTCGTCCCACTCCTCGGGGATCCCGTACTCCCGGTCCACAAAGGACCCGGAGAAGCCCAGTCGGACCTCATTCCACTGACGAACGAACCCCAGTGAGCCATCCAGGCTGGAGATGGCCGTATCACCAATGCGGCCCGCCGGTGTCCGGATGTCCCCCGCCTCCCGGGCCGAGAAGCGGAAGGTGGTGGCCCAGTCGTCGGCGCCGTAGAGGAATGTGCCGGATCCGGAGCCGGACCGGTTCATGGAGGCGGCCTGGGTCTGGACAGCTCCCTCCCAGCCTCGGCTCCAGGTCCGGGGCATATCCCGGGTGGTCATGTTCACGACTCCGCCCAGGGCACCGGACCCGTAGAGAAGACTGGCTGGCCCCCTCACCACTTCGAGGCGCTCGATGGCCAGGGGATCGAGCGCCACGGCGTGGTCGGCCGCCGACTCGCCCACATCTCCCATCCGTTCCCCGTTCTCCAGCACCAGGATCCGGTCTCCATCGAACCCCCGAATCACCGGACGCGTCGCTGCGGCGCCCAGCGACCGCATGGCCACTCCCGGTTCCCCGTCCAGCATGGAGCCCACGGAAGCCCCCATGCGCTCGGTCAAGTCATCCCGGTCGAAGCTCTGGGCTGCCGTGTACGTCACGCCGCTCCGCAGCGGACTGGCGGTACCGATCACCTCATCCAGGGTCAGCGGGCGAGGCTGGAGAACCACTTCGATGGCGTCGGGCGCCGGGAGCCGCACCGACCGCTCCAGCGTCTGGAACCCAGCCGCCTCCACCGTCATCACGTACTCTCCGGCGGGCAGATCCCCGAAGGCAACCCGGCCATCGGTTCCGGTGAGGCGCCCGGTGACCCGACGCTCCGCCAGCGACCCGGGTCCGGCCCGGAACAGGGTGACCTGCGCCTGGGTGACGCCGCGATCCTCGCGACCTCCGTCCACGACTCGAACTGCCAGATCATTGGCCACCGCCGTCCCCCCCGGCACCAAGGGGGCGGTCCGGACATCGAGGGCCGTAGCGGCATGGAGCCCCATGCTCGGGGTCGCTACGCCGAGACCGACGAAAACCACGAGCGCCGGAACGAGTGTCAAGCCCGAAAACCACCGGGGCATCGAGGACCGTTGATTTTTCATACACAAATCTCCCGCTGAGCAGGGGGGGCCGCAAACCGGGACCCGTTGAGGTGAGAAGTTAGGCTCGACTCAAACGAAAGTTAGGCTACGCTAAAAATCCACGCGCGTCAAGTTTCCGCCCAATCAACTCCCCTACTACACGCCTCCCGGATGTAATGTCCCCCGGGCCGCTTCTAGACGGCTTCCTCCTCAAGCAGATCCTCTTCCAACTCCTGCAGCCACTCCGGGAAGGGGTCGACCATCCCCGCCCAC
>REEG01000184.1 GCA_007695195.1 Gemmatimonadales bacterium
CGGTATTCGGGATGAATCCCAGTCTTCATCAGTCCATCTCCAACGCCGTAAACGAAACGGGCCACAGGGGCCCGTCGAGCGGACCCCAACGGTCCGACCAGAGAACGGTGAATATAGGATGGGCGCCCTCGACGTTCAACCCGCCTCCACCGGGAGAATCCGCGACGCTGCACCGGAGAGGAGGAGGAGAAGGGCCGCCAGAGCCACCCCCACCGCCGAACCCAACGATCCCACCGGCACCCGCCGGCCGGCCGGTCGGATCTCCACAAGAGCCACCGATCCACTCCCGGCGACCGTCCGGACCGTTTCCGGCACCCCCCGGCCCGACGCGTCCCAGGCTCCGGCCAACCCGCCCACCGCGCTGCGGACCACCGGCATCGCCAGTTCCACGGACCGCAGCACCGCGGCGGCGCGATGCTGACGGCGCGCCGCGTCGTTCCACCCCGCCCCGGTCCCTGCCAGCCACCCTTCGTTGGAAGGAAGGAGGAGAACCCTGGCGCCGGCGCGCCTGAGGGCCCGGCCCTCGCCGCCGAAGAGCGCCTCGAAGCAGATCAGAGCGCCCGCCATCACCCGGTCGCCGACCCCGTCCGCCTCCGCGGCCTGCTCCTCGTCTCCGTCCGCGACCCACTCCCCGACCCACTCCCCGACCGGCTCCCCCACCGGCTCCCCCACCCCGTCCGCAAGCGCCCCCGTCCATCTTCTCTCGGGGAGGGGAAAGGTCAGCATGGACATTCGCTCGGTCCCGGGCGCACGGGATTCCACCATGGGCACGAGTCGACGCTTCTCCCGAAGACGCTCAAGACGGGAGTCGGGCGACGCCTGGAGAAGCCGGTTCCGGCGCTCCGGGCCTTCCAGAGCGCCGAAGAGGATGGGCGTCCCGAGGGCCCGACTCCACCGAAGGGCGGCGTCCACTTCCCACGGGGGCTCCGAGGTACCCGTCGGCGACTCGGGCCAGAGGATGAAATCCACCTCCCCGGGCTCCATCAGGGTCATGAGAGCCTCCATCCGCTCCGGGAGCACCCGTGTCCGGCGCTCCGGATCCGCCAGAAGTTCGGGATCGGCCTCCACCGAGAGGGCGGCCACCCGGATCCCTTCCCCCGACCGATGCGCGGCGCCGGCATCCATGTCGGCCCATTTGAGGTCGGCTCCCCGACCGTTCGGCAGGAACCCGGCCACAACGGCCCAGGGAAGGACGGCGAGCACGAGCCACCTCCATGGAGGCCGTCGCCCCATACCCCTCCCCACTCCGGCCGGGTTGTCCCCGGGCCTCTGCGGCATCTGCCTCGCCGCCATCACCTGTCCCAACGCTGCGCCGGTGAAGGTGAGAAGCCCAGCCACCCCCGCCCCACCAATCCAGGGTGCAGCAGCCAGGAGCGACGGCACCTCCACCAGGGCCGCTTCGGGGCCGAGCCACGGAAATCCCACCACCGGAAGGGACGACGGCAGCCACCCCAGCACGACCCATCCCGCCGCCAACGTCACCGGCACCGGGATGGGCGGAACCGATATCCGCCCGATCCGCCCGGCGGTACGCAACCTGTGGGTCGCCGCCGTAATGACGGCCACCGCGGCGGCGTTCAGGACCCATACCGCCAACGCCGCGCCCCACGCCATGGGGAGGCCCAGAAGGGGCTCAGCCGCCGCCGGAAGCCAGTGCAGGAGGAGGAGCGCATGTAGACCGCCGACAAGGGCGCCCACCGCCACCGCGCTCCGCTGCCCGGTCGGACCGACAGGCAGACGGAGCAGAGCGAGGACCAGCGGCGCGGCCCAGACCATCCCCAGGAGCGGGCGCGGGTCCGGCGGGAGGGAGAGGGTGAGGAGGACGGCGGCCAGGGCCGAGAGTGCCGCCGGTGTTCCAGGGACCCGGAACCCGTCATAGGGGCTGACGGAAGTGGGAGAGGGGCTCGCCCCCGGCCTCAGGGCGCGTCCCCGATCATGAACTGGCCGCCCACCTTCACCTGCAGGTACCGGAGGTTCTCCATGAACTCGAAGCGGGACTCGCCGTACACCCGGAATCGCGGATGGAGCGGCATCTCCACCCCCCCGTGGATGTTCAGGCCGGCCCGGATGGAGTCCAGGAGGTCCTCCACGAAGGTGTCCTCGATGGCCTCACCCCCGCCCCGCAGAACATGGGCCGTGGCTCCAGCACCGGCGTAGGTGTAGATGCCCACTGCAGGAACTCGCCAGAGGACGTGGGCGTCGGCATGGAAGGCCACGTCGGACCACGAGATGCGGCCCAGGTCAACCTGGGTGTCGGTGCCCGTCTGCTCCAGGATCAGCTCCTCCACCCGCTCTTCCAGGGTCCGGACCTCCGACCCCTTGAGGAAGGACGACCAGCGAGTGAACCCGGCCGTGACGCGCACCCCCGGCCCCAGAAAGCCAAGGTCCGCTCGGGCGCCGAAGGTCCCGGTGGACTCGACCCGGGACGAGGTCATGTAGCCGAAATCGAGGCCGGCGCCCCGGAAGGACAGGTTCTCATAGTCGAAATCGGCCAACTCCTGCCCCTGGGCGGGGCCGGCAACGGCCAGGACAAGGCTCGCGGCCAGCACCATCCCCGTGCCGACCCGGCGCATCCCCGTGCCGACCCGGTGCACTCCCTTGCCGACCCGGTGCATCCCGGGGACAAACCGGAGCGCCCGTCGGGCCCCGAGGCGGATCATGGAGCCACCGCCTCCGCCGCCTCGCGGGCCGCGCTCAGGGTGAGCTCCAGCTCCTCCTCCCCGTGGAGGATGGAGAGGAAGCCGGCCTCGAAGGGCGACGGCGCCAGGAAGACCCCCCGCTCCAGCATCTCCCGGTGGAAGCGTCCGAACCGGGCCGTGTCGGCCTGCTGGGCATCCTCGAAGGACCGCACGGGCCCCGGATGCAGGAAGACCCCCCACATGGAGCCCAGAACATTCCCCGACGCCGGGATCCCCGCCGCCTCCAGGGCCTCAACCATCCCCTTCACCAGCCGGAGCGCGTAGGACTCCATCTGCGGATAGGGATCGTTGTCTTCAAGCCACCGGAGCTGGGCATTCCCCGCCGCCGTGGCCAGTGGGTTGCCCGAAAGAGTCCCGGCCTGGTAGACCGGACCCACCGGAGCCACCACCTCCATCACATCCTTCCGCCCCCCGAATGCGCCCACGGGAAGCCCCGCCCCGATCACCTTCCCCAGCGTGGTCAGGTCGGGGATGACGCCGAAGCGCTCCTGGGCCCCGCCGCGCCCCACCCGGAAGCCCGTCATGACTTCGTCGAACACCAGGAGCGCCCCGTGCTTCTCGGTAATGGCCCGGAGCCCCTCCAGGAATCCAGGGTCGGGCGCGATGAGCCCGGCGTTCCCCATGACCGGCTCCAGGAAGATGGCGGCGAACTCGTCGCCGCTGGCCCGGAAGAGATCCTCCACTGCATCCAGATCATTGAAGGGCAGAAGGGCCGTATCCCGCACCGCCTCCTCGGGCACACCGGGAGAGTTGGGGAGGCCCAGCGTGGCGACACCGGAGCCCGCTGCTACCAGGAAGGGATCGGCGTGGCCGTGATAACACCCGGTGAACTTGAGGAAGCGGTTTCGCCCGGTGAAGCCGCGCGCCACGCGCAGGGCGCTCATGGTGGCCTCGGTGCCGGAACTCACAAGGCGCACCATCTCCAGGCCCGGCACCAGGCGGATCAACCGCTCCGCCATCTCCACCTCGGCCCCGGTAGGTGCTCCGTAGCTGGTTCCGCGTCGGAGCTGTCCCTCGATGGCCTCCACGATGACTGGATGGGCGTGCCCCAGGATCAGGGGCCCCCACGACATGATGTAGTCCACGTAGCGGCGCCCGTCGGCGTCGATGAGGTAGGGGCCTTCTCCCCGATCCACAAAGAACGGCTCACCCCCCACCGATTTGAAGGAGCGGACAGGCGAGTTCACCCCCCCGGGGAGGACCTCGCGGGCTCGGGACCAGAGTTCAGTGGAAGACATCGTGGACGTGGGCGTGGCCATTGTCACCCCTCGGTTGGGTGGGTGGAAGAACGGAATCCTTCGCATCGTACCTACACAGGAACCCGAATTCCAGTCCCCAGGTCCCGCAGGATGCCCGGATCCACCCGAATGGAGATAGCCCGGATTGGATGAATCAATCGGCCCGCTCTCCAACCACCGGACCTCTCATCCCCCCTCCGACCACCGGATCCCCCTATCGCCACCGTTGTCCCGCCCCACCCACTGATCTCCTCCCCCACCCCGCCCCCAGCCCCCCCGATCGGAAGCCTTCTCTCACAAGCCTTCGACTTCGCGGGCACCAGGTGCCCGCTGCCGCCCCTCAGCGTTCGTTCTGGGTTGCTGTTGGCGGGGCGTGCACACCCTCACGCACACATCACCGTTCCCGCGCCAAAGCACCTATCTCCACCCGCACATCTCAGGAAGATCCGATCCAGCGGGGACCCGCCACCAACACGATCCCAGAACAAACGCCCAGTGGTACAATTCCCCCTGGTGGACACTACAGGTAGACCATTAACAGAACGCGAGGTACGCGAGGACGACGGTGGTGACACGGTTCAATGGACACCCAGGAGAACCAGAATTAGAATCCCGATTCTAATTTTTCAGGGAGTGGGGCCGGGGCGCGCGCGCGGATGGGAGCGGACCGGCTCCTGAGCGAAACAAAAGCGGATCTCACGCTATCCGGGATGGCTGAGGTTCGAATTGTGACCGCTCAGCGAACGGTATTCGAACCTCGAGGGGTCCGTCTTCGTCGAGAGTCGAATCTTCACCGCTCAGCGGTCAAAATCCCGCCCGCTGCGCCTTCGCCGACGCCGAGAGGCGAATTTTGACCGGTCGGGCAGGCAAGAATGGCAATTTGGAGCTGACTGCTTTCGTCGACGCCGGAACCATTGAGGGAGGTCTGCGCCCTGTCATCCCTGGGGTGGTTCGCCGCCGGGCTTGTCTACCGCACCGCCACGCCGCACAGGCCCGTCCAGCTCCGGACCCCTGGCCGCCGGCAACTCCTGCATAGTCCGGCAACTCCTGCATAGTCCGGCAACTCCTGCGTATCTCGGATCACCCGTGCGCGGAAAATCGGAAATAGGCCAGATCGGAGACAGGTCAGAATTAGAATCGAGATTCGGATTTTCCGGGTTTGACTCGCGCCCATCACCCGCTCGACACCCCGGCGTCGCCTCTGTAGCTTCCCCGACAACCATTTCTGCAATCCCTTTCACCTTCCAGTACCCCACCAACGCCCCTCCGAGCGCGGAGCCCATGGACCGAGTCGCCGTCGTTGAAAGCAATCTGGATCGCTTCCTGGAGACAGCCCCCACCCACACCCGCCGTCTTGCCGACAGCGAACCGCTGCGCCCCGGCAGTGGCCTCACCGCCGCCGCTGCCCGCCACCTCTGGCGGGACCAGTTCCTGAGCCGCGCCATCGATGTGGAGGCCCGCCGCCTCAAGGCCCTGGGGAAGAGCTACTACACCATCTCCAGCGCCGGCCACGAGCAGAACGCGGTGGTAGGGGCCATCCTTCGCCTCACCGACCCCTGCTTCCTCCACTACCGGTCCGGCGGGTTCATGATGGCCCGCTCCCGTCTGGCCCCCGAGGTGGACCCGATCCGGGACACCCTCCTCTCCATCTGCGCCCGCCGGGACGACCCCATCAGCCAGGGTCGCCACAAGGTGTGGGGAAGCCGCCGGCTCTGGGTCCCCCCCCAGACCAGCACCATCGCCTCCCACCTCCCCAAGGCCGTGGGGATGGCCTTCGCCCTGGGCCGGGCCCGTCGCCTGGAGCACGACCCGGGAGTCCCCGACGACGCCGTGGTCATGTGCTCCTTCGGCGACGCTTCCGCCAACCACGCCACCGCTCTCTCGGGGATCAACGCCGCCCGCTACGCCCTCCGTCGCGGGAACCCCATGCCCATCCTCTTCGTCTGTGAAGACAACGGGATCGGGATCTCGGTGGAGACACCGGCGCGGTGGATCCGAGAGAGCTTCGGCGGCCTCCGCTACCTCCGCTACTTCGACGCCGAGGGTGAGGTGGACGAGGTGTGGGACGTGGTGGAAGAGGCGGTGGAGGTCTGCCGGACCCGCCGCCTCCCCGTCTTCCTGCGCCTCCAGACCCAGCGGCTCTGGGGCCATGCCGGAAGTGACATCGAAACCGCCTACCGGAGCCCGTCGGAGATCCAGGCCATCGAGGCCCGAGACCCCCTTCTCCGAAACGCCCGCCGCCTTGTGGAGCGGGGCGCGGCGACGCCCGACGAGCTCCGGGCCATTCGGGACGAGGTCCGCAGCCTGGTGCGAGAGGCCGGAGAGGAGGCCGCCGCTCGGGAGCCCCTCTCCTCGGCCCGGTCGGTCATGGCACCTCTGGCGCCCTGGGACGAAACCAGGATCCGGGCATCGGCCACGGACCGGGTGGCCCCCCTCCGTCGGAGCGCCTTCTGGGGAGACGACCTCCCGGAGGCGGCGGAAAGCCCGGTGAAGCGGACCATGGCGGCGCACCTCTCGGCGGCGCTGGCCGACGAGATGCTCCGGCGGCCGGAGATCCTGGTCTTCGGCGAGGACGTGGGGCGGAAGGGCGGCGTCTACTACGTCACCGCCGGGCTCCAGAAACGCTTCGGCCAGGGGCGGGTGGTAGACACCCTCCTGGACGAAACCACCATCCTGGGCGTGGCGCAGGGCGCCGGACTCGCCGGCTTCCTCCCGGTGCCGGAGATCCAGTATCTGGCCTACGTGCACAACGCCGTGGATCAGCTCCGGGGCGAGGCCAGCTCCCTTCAGTTCTTCAGCAACGGCCAGTTCCAGAACCCCATGGTGGTTCGGATGGCGGGGCTGGCGTACCAGCGGGGGTTCGGCGGCCACTTCCACAACGACAACTCCATCGGCGGGCTCCGGGACATCCCCGGCCTTCTCCTGGCCACGCCCTCCCGGGGCGACGACGCGGTCCGTATGCTCCGGGGGTGCCTGGCCGCCGCCGCCGAGTGCGGCCGGGTGGTGGTCTTCCTGGAGCCCATCGCCCTCTACCACGAAAAGGATCTGCACGAGGAAGGAGACGGAGGGTGGCTCTCCGACTATCCGGCCCCCGGCGAGGCGCTCCTCCCCGGCGAGGTGGGAATCCAGGGCGAGGGAGACTTCCTCCTGGTGAGCTACGCCAACGGATTCCGCATGAGCCTCCGGGCCCAGCGCCGGCTCTGGGAAGAGTCCGGAATCCGGGTGCAGGTCCTGGATCTCCGGTGGCTGAACCCCCTCCCCTTCGAGGCCGTGGCCAGGGCCGCCCAGGGGAAGGCCGGGGTCCTGGTGGTGGACGAGTGCCGGCGTACCGGAGGGGGGATTGCCGAGGCGGTGGTGGCCGACCTGGCGGAGCGTGGATTCACTGGTCGCCTCCGGTCGATCCGCGCGGAAGACAGCTTCGTTCCCCTGGGTCCGGCCGCGAACACGGTGCTCATCTCCACCGAGGGAATCGTGGAGGCGGCCAGGGCGCTGGCGGGATCCTGAGGGTCGGTCCGGACGTAGGACCACCGTAAGGCCCGTCAACCTGAAGGCCCCAGGGGGGAGGAATGAAAGCAGGTCGCATTATTCTCGTGGTGGTGGTGGTCCTTGGCGTGGGCCTCTGGTGGGGCACCCAGCGATACAGCACGGCCGAGGGGAGTCTTCCTCCCCTGGAAACCGTCTCGGCCGACCGGGGCGAGGTCTCCCAGCGTGTGGTGGCCCACGGCAGCCTCCAGCCGGTGAGCCGGGTGGAGGTGGGAAGCCAGGTCTCGGGGATCGTGGAAGGTGTGATGGTGGACTTCAACGCCACCGTCCGCCAGGGGCAGGTCATCGCCCAGATCGATCCCTCCACCTTCGAGGCGGCGGTGAATTCGGCGGAGGCGGAGCTGGAGTCCGCCGAGGCGGGGCTCGAACTGGCCCGCCACCAGTGGACCCGGGTGCAGGAGCTCCGGGAGCTGCAGTTCGTGCCCCCGTCGGATGTGGACGAAGCCCGGGCCGCCCTGCGCCAGGCCGAGGCCCAGGTCCGGGTCCGTCGCCACGCCCTGGACGCGGCCGTGCGGGAACTGGAGCGCTCGTCCATCACCGCCCCCACCGACGGCATCGTCATCTCCCGCATGGTGGATCCGGGCCAGACCGTGGCCGCCAGCCTCAACGCCCCCCTCCTCTTCGAACTCGCCGCCGACCTCACCCGCATGCACATCCACGCCAACGTCTCCGAGGCGGACATCGGCGAGGTGGAAGAAGGCCAGCGGGTGCGCTTCGTGGTGGACGCCTACCGGGACCGGGAGTTCACCGGGGAGGTCATCCAGGTCCGGAACGCCCCCATCCAGGAAGACAACGTGGTCCACTACGAGACCATCATCTCGGTGGACAACCCGGAACTCCTCCTGAAGCCCGGGATGACCGCGGAGGTGTCCGTCATCACCGCCGAGCGCCACGATGTGGTGCGTGTGCGGAATACGGCGCTCCGGGCGCGTCTCCCCGACCAGCTCCGACCCGAAGAGCCGGACCTGCCCGACGGAATGAATGGCCGGGTCTTTGTGGTGGAGAACGGGGAGCTCGTAGCCGTTCCGGTGCGCACCGGTCTCGCCGACGGCGTCCACACCGAGATCCTGGAGGGGCTCGAAGAGGGGAGGGTTCTGGCGGTGGGGCTCTCGCTGGTCCGGGAGGGTGACGGCAACCGCCGGAGCCTCTTCTCCGGAAACCAGGCCCAGTTCTGAGGCGGCCCGGCTCCGTGGGTGAACCGACGCTGGTACGGCTGAAGGGGATCGAGCGCACCTATCGGACGGGTCGCGTGGAAGTCCGCGCCCTCCGGGGCGTGGACCTGGAGGTGGACCGGGGCGAGTTCGTGGCCATCATGGGCCCCAGCGGTTCAGGGAAATCCACCCTCATGAACGTGCTGGGGTGCCTGGACCAGCCCACCGCCGGAAGCTACCACCTGGACGGGCACGATGTGGCCCGGATGCGGAAGGGCGAGCTGGCTCGGGTCCGGAACCGGACCCTTGGCTTCGTCTTCCAGGCCTTCCACCTCCTCCCCCGCACCTCGGCGCAGGAGAATGTGGAGCTTCCCCTCCTGTACCGGGACCAGGAGTTGAGCTGGAAGGAGATCCACGCCAGAGCCAGGGCGGCGCTGGAGCAGGTGGGGCTCGGGGACCGTCTGGATCACACCCCCAACGAACTCTCCGGCGGTCAGAAGCAGCGGGTGGCCATCGCCAGGGCGCTGGTGACCGAGCCGCGGGTCCTCCTGGCGGATGAGCCCACCGGGAACCTGGACTCCCGCACCACCCTGGAGATCATCGACCTCATCCAGGGGCTGCACCGGCAGGGCCTCACCATCCTCATGGTCACCCATGAGCCGGACATCGCTCGCTACGCCCAGCGGACCGTGACCCTCCGGGACGGCCTCATGGCGTCGGACGCTCGCCATGCTCCGCGGGATGCCCGGCAAGCGCTGGCGGAATGGCGAGATGAAGCGGCTGGAGCCGGCTCGCCCCTGGCCACCGCGCCTGGCGACGCGACCCCGATGCCCCGTCCGACCGGCGCGCCGTCCACCGCACCGGACCCCACCGCACCGGGAACTTCCACCCACAAGGAGGCCACGGGATCATGAAGTGGAGCGCCGTCCCCTACTCTGCCGTCCGGGCCCTGCGCCGCAATGTCATGCGCACCCTCCTCACCGCCCTGGGGATCATCATCGGGGTGGGTGCCGTCATCACCATGGTGGGGCTGGGACAGGGGGCCAGCGCCGAGGTACAGGAGCAGGTGAACCGGCTCGGGCAGAACGTGGTCCTCATCTTTCCCGGTGAACGGCAACTCGGGGGCGTGAGCATCGGGGGGGGAAGCGCCAACACCCTCACCGCCGAGGACGCCCGCGCCCTCCGCGACGAGATCCCCGAGGTCATCGCCGCCAGCCCCGAGGTGCGGTCGCAGCGGGTCGTCGTCTACGGCAACCGGAACTGGGCCACCCGGGTCTACGGCCAGTCCCACGACTACCTGCAGATCCGGAACTGGGGGGTGGAGTCCGGCGAGATGTTCACCGAGGAGCATGTAGCCGAGGCGGCGCTGGTGGCGGTGGTGGGCCAGACCATCGTGGACGAACTCTTCGAGGGCTCGGACCCCATCGGCGAGACCATCCGGGTCCGGGGCCTCCCCCTGGAGATCATCGGGATCCTGGACCGGAAGGGGATGTCCCTCATGGGATCGGTGCAGGACGACATCGTCATCGTCCCCTACACTACCGCCTTCCAGCGCATCTCCGGGCGGACCCACGCCATGGTCATCAACGTTCAGGTGTTCAATGAGGAGTCCATGGAGATCGCCCGGGTCAAGATGACCGACCTGCTCCGGGAGCGGCACCGCCTGGCGCCCTACCAGGACGACGACTTCACCATCCAGACCCAGGAAGAGGTGGCACAGATGGCCACCGAGACGTCCCGGGTCATGACCTGGCTCCTGGCCTCCATCGCCGGCATCTCCCTCTTCGTGGGAGGGATCGGCATCATGAACGTGATGCTGGTGAGCGTGACGGAGCGGACCCGGGAGGTGGGGCTGCGCCTGGCGCTGGGTGCCCGGGGACCCGACGTCCTCCTCCAGTTCCTCATCGAGGCGGTGATCCTCTGCCTCCTGGGAGGGATCGGCGGAATCGCCCTGGGGCTTCTGGGCACGGAGATCATCGCCTCCGTGGCCGGGTGGCCGGCCCTCTTCTCGGCCGAGGCCATGGTCATCGCCGTCACCGTGTCGGCGGGGGTGGGACTCTTCTTCGGATTCTATCCGGCGTGGAAGGCGTCCCGACTCGACCCCATCGTGGCGCTGAGAAGGGAGTAGGGCGGGGACACGCCGCGGTGGGGGCGGGGACACGCCGCGGTGGGGTCGGTGGCCCGTCAGACCGGGCGGGCGATGAGGTCGTACTCCAGGTGGTCCACCACCTCCACCTCCATCATCTCGCCCGGCTTCACCGCGGCCACGCCGGAGCCCGACTCCGGGGGCAGGATCCGGGTGATCCCGTCCACATCCACCGCCTGGGTCCAGGCGTGTCCCTCGGCGGCGTGTTCCGGATCGTCCGGGGTGAGGCGGTCCACCAGGACGGTGAGCCGGCGCCCCACCCACTCGTCGTTCTTCTCGAAGGAGATCTCCCGCTGCACATCCAGGAGCGTCTCCAGCCGGTCCCGCTTCTCCCCCTCGGAGAGGTGTCCCTCCATCTCCGCCGCCGGCGTCCCCTCTTCCAGCGAGTAGGGGAAGGCGCCCACCCGGTCGAAGCGCAGCTCTTCCAGAAGGTCCAGCATCTCCTGGAACTCCCGCTCCGTCTCCCCGGGGAATCCCACGATGACGGTGGTGCGCAGCACCAGCTCGGGGACCGCCTCCCGGAGCCACCCGATGCGCTCCCGGATGGTGGCCTGGCGCTCGGGCCGGCGCATGCGCTTCAGCACCCCGTCGCTCCCGTGCTGGATGGGCAGGTCCAGATACGGCAGAAGCCGCGCTTCGGTGGCCAGGAGCTCCACCATCTCCGGTGTGATCCCCGACGGATACATGTAGAAGAGGCGGTACCACGGCACCGATGTGCCGTCCAGGAGCGCCCGGAGGAGGTCCGGGAGGAGAGGGGTAAGGGCCGGCCGCCCCCCGGGTCCCGCCGCCTGCACCGCGGCCCGCCGGAGGTCCCGCCCGTACCAGGTGGTGTCCTGGCTGATGATGTTCAGCTCCCGGACCCCCCGCTCGCCCAGCTCCCGCGCTTCCCGCACCAGCTCGTCCAGGGGAGCGGACCGGTGCAGCCCCCGCATATGGGGAATGGCGCAGAAGGCGCAGGTGTGATCACACCCCTCGCTGATCTTCAGGTGGGAGGTGTGGGGCGTATCGGTGGAGAGGATCCGGAGGGGCCGCTCCATATTGGGAATGGGCTCCCCACTCCGGGGCAGCAGGCCGCGCCGCCGGAGTTCCGGCACCAGTCCCTGCATCTCGGTGAGGCCCAGGAAGAGGTCCACCTCCGGGATCTCGGCGGCCAGCTCCTCCTTGTAGCGCTGCACCAGGCACCCCACCGCCACCACCGCCCGGATCTCACCGGCCGCCTTCAAGCCGCAGGCCTCCAGGATGGTGTCCACCGACTCTTCCTTGGCCTGGTCGATGAATCCGCAGGTGTTCACCACCACCACCTCGGCCCCCTCCACCCCTGAGGCGACCCGGGCGCCGTGGCCCACCAGCGCCGCCATCATCCGCTCCGAGTCCACCGTATTCTTGTCGCATCCCAACGTCACCAGGCCAATCCGCGGGCCCTCCAGTGGACCGGTGGTGGGAAAGGCATGGGCCACCGCCTCGGCGTCCGGATCCACCTCGGGCCGAACCGGCTCGGCCGTCACCGGGAAGACCGGCAGATCCCGGGTCCGGAGCCGACCCAGCACCGGCGGCGCCTCGGCAGGGGGGTCGGTAGGGGCGGAAGTGGAGGACGGAGCGGCGGGGGGCGAGGCGGAACACGACGCCGCCGGGCTGGATGAGGAGGACGGAGCGGAGACCACGGGGAGGGACTTCTTCATGACGGAGATGGCTTCGACAGGAACATGGGAACGCAGGCGCGGGGATTACCGCGCCGGACGAAGGACCGACCGGATCGGCGGTCGCGAAGGCGTCAGCGGCGGATGACCTGGACGCCGGCGGGGGGCTCGAACCGGAACCGCTCCGGGGCAATCTGGGGGTTCAGGCGGATCCCCGACAACTCCACCGTCCGAACGAACCCCTCATCCTCGGTGATCTCGACCCGACGGAGCATGGAATCCTGGGCGTCCACCCAGATCCGGGCCCGGAGGAAGGGAGATGACACCAGGGGCTCCAGGAAGAGGACATGGGTCTCGCGACCGTCCACGTCTTCCCGGCCTTCCAGGGTGGGCCGGTAGCGACGCCCCGGCTCACCCAGGAACTCCCGGTGGAGGTCGAACTGCCCACCGGCGGCTCCGGCGTCGCCTCGGAAGACCTGTCCCGGGTCGGTGCTGGGCAGGTAGATCCAGAGGTATTCGCCGTCAGCCACCACCCGGTCTCCGTCCGGCGGGTCGGCGAATCGCATGTCGAAGCGGTTCCCGGGCGCGTGGCAGAGTTCACCGTGGCTGCGGATCGTCTCCCGGAGGATGTCGTTGTCCACCACCTGCCGGAAGTCGGCGCAGAAGCCGGTGAGTCCCTCATGCCGCTCCGCCGCCGCCGTGAGAATGGAGAGGGCGTCCTGGGACGCGGCGGGAGCCGGGGCTCCAAAGAGAACCCCAATCCCCAGAAGGGGAAGGATGACTCGGAGAGCCCGGGGGGCGAAGGAGAAAATCATGGCCTCGGCGTGAAGACGCGGAAAGCGGAAACGGGGATGAGCGTGATGGAAGTTTTACACGCGCCGAGTCGGGAACGTTCGCGCCCCCGGTCCACCCTCAGGGCCTGAGCCCCACCGATACCCCAAGACGCCAGACCAGGAAGTCGGCGTCGGAGGCAATGGTGTTGAGCTGGATGCTCCCGTCGGGCAGATCCACGATCCCTCCCTCGGTGAGATACTCCCGCCGCCCATTGGCCTGATGGGAGACGCCGAAGTCCAGGGCCACGGGGATGCGTCCCCCGCTGACCTGGAGCTGAATGCCCCCACCCCCGTTCCAGGCGAATCCCCCGTCAGACTGGTTCCGGGAGCTGGCGAAGGGCTGCTGGTCGTCCAGGCTCCCGGAGACCTGGGAGTCGGTGCCGAACCAACTGAACCCCACCCCCGCATGGCCGTAGACCCGAAAGGGTCCCGCCGGCAGCGCCAACTCCGGCCCCACCGTCCCCAGCACGATGTTGTTGGAGGTGGTGAGGTCCACCTCGATGCGGCACCCGACGCCGCCGCCCAGGCAGACCCGCTTGGTCTCGCGCCCATAGGTCAGGACGGAGACGTCGGCTCGGAGGCTCAGGATTCCGGCGGGGTCGAGAGCGCCCCGGAAGAACCCCTGGATCCCGATGCCCACATCCACGTACTGGGCGAACTCTCCCCGAGGCTGGGCCACCACCAGCGACCCACCGGTGAACAGACGCGGTGTCTCCCACTCCTCCGGCGCCTCCGGCGTCTGAGCCTGGAGCGCATCGCCCCAGAACAGGGCCACCACCGCCGCCGCCAAGACCCCCATGCCCATCATCCTCTTCATGCCGCTCTCCCTCCGGCTTCAGCCGGATCCGTTCCCTCGCCCGAACCCGCCTCCATGAGCCTGTGATAGCGCGCCATGAAGCGACCATCGATCCAGTCCTTGAGCCACCAAGGCCACCGCCCCAGCGCCACCAGCGCCTTCCAGCGCAGGAG
>REEG01000008.1 GCA_007695195.1 Gemmatimonadales bacterium
ATCAAGCCCGACGGCCTCGTGGCCTCCATCGGCGGCCATGACGTGATCATCAAGAAGATCACCATGGAGCGCATGGCTGAGGACGACGCGCGCCAGGTGCTCCCCTTCGAGGCGGAACGCCATGTGCCCTTCGATCCCCAGAGTGTAGAGCTGGATTTCCAGATCCTGGACCCTGAGGGGACGGGGTCGAACATGGAGGTCCTCCTGGTGGCCGCCAAGCGCGACCTGGTCCAGGACAAGATGGCCCTCCTGGGGGATGCCGGCCTCGATCCCCGGATCATCGACGTGGACGCCTTCGCCCTCCACAACGCCTTCCGACACAACCACCCGGAGGCCGGCGACGGGGTCACCGCCCTGGTGAACGTGGGTCATGAGATGACCAACGTGAACATCCTGGTGGACGGCGTGCCCATCCTGACCCGGGACATCCCCTTCGGGTCTCGCCGGATCCGCGAGGATCTGCAGCGGGAGCGGGGCATGTCGGCGGAAGAGGCCGAGGAGGCCGTTCAGGGACGGGCCCGACTGGGCGACCTGGACGCCTTCGTGGACCGGGGAGTGGAGGATGTGGCGGTGGGGATCGAGCGAGCCGCCGCCTTCCTCATGACCCAGGACTCGGGAGAGAGTCTGGGCCGGGTCTTCCTCTCCGGAGGTGGAGCCCGGACGCCTGGACTGGCCGAAGCCCTGGGACGTCGCCTGGGAATCGAAACCCGGGTCGCCAATCCCTTCGAGCGGGTGCCGGTTCGACCGGGAGCCGCGGAACCGCTGAACCTGGATGAAGCCGCGCCCATGCTCCAGCTCCCGCTGGGGCTCGCGCTCCGCTCCACCTGACCTGACCGAGGAGGACATCGTGATCGAGGTCAACCTGATCCCGGACTCCGGGAAGAAGAAGAGGAGAAAGAAGAAGCGCACGGGGCCGTCGTTCTCGCTCCCGAGCTTCGGCGCTCTTCCCGGGGACCGGTGGGTCGCCGCGGCGAGCATCGCCATCCTGGTGGCGGTGGGCGCCGTCGGATGGATGTTCGCCAGCACGGCCGGCCAGGCCCAGGAGCTGGAGATCCAGATCGAAGGGGCGGTGAGGGATTCCCTGCGACTGTCGGCGGTCATCGAGCGAGCCGAGACCCTCACGGCACGGAGTGATTCCATCGCTCGCCGGGTGGACGTCATCCAGCAGATCGACGTGGCCCGCTACGTCTGGCCCCACATCCTGGACGAGGTGGCCCGGGCCCTCCCGGACTACACCTGGCTCACACGGATTCAGCAGGTGAGCTCGGGAGATCCCGTGACCTTCCGGGTGGAGGGTCGCGCCGGCACCTACTTCGCCCTGACCGCATTCATGGAGGCGGTGGAAGCCTCCCCCTTCATCCGGGGAACCCGCCTCATCAGCTCCGAGCAGATCTTCGTGGATGTGGGCGGCGGAGCCCAGCGCCTGGTCTACAGCTTCTCGCTGGAGGCCGGCTATCGACAGCCATCGGCTGACTTCCTGGAGACCGAGTCCCTCTTCGGGGGAATCGTGATGGCTCCAGGGCGGGAGGAGGACTGAACCATGGCACTGCTACCCACGGAGAAGCACCAGAAGATCGCCATTCTGGTGGTATTCCTGGCCCTCGGCGGGGCCTACGCCGCGTATGAATGGTGGCACAAGCCCCAGGTGGCGGAGATCGAGACCCTCGAGGCCCGTCTGGATCAGATCGAGGACCGGAACCGCCGGGCCCAGATCCTGGCGGCCCGGGGCGGGGACGAGCTGGAAGAACGTCTGGCCATCTACCAGCGGCATGTGGAGCGGCTGGAGGCGCTGATTCCCGAGAGCGAAGAAGTGCCCGCGCTCCTGAACACCATCGCCACCGAGGCGCGCCGGACCCGGGTCGATCTGGGCTCACTGCGCCCCGAGGCCACCTCGGCCGGGGAGTTCTACGATCGGCAGAGCTACGAGATGGCGGCGGTGGGCGAGTTCCACGACATCGGTCGCTTCCTGACCTCGGTGGCCTCCCTCTCCCGGATCATCACACCCCGGGACCTGGAGTTGTCCCCGCACACCGGACCCACCCCGCGGGACGATATGGAGAATCCCGTGGTGGCCCGGTTCCGAATCCAGACCTACGTCCTTCCCAACGGAGCCAGACCTCCGGGAGGGGAGGACACGCCGGAGGAGGTGGAGCCATGATTCGCTTGATACCAATGGTTGCGGTGGCGCTTCTGGTGGGCGCCGTGGCCTTCGAGGCCCAGGCACAGACCCAGACGCAACCACCGCCGGATTCCGGCCCGCCCGCGGCCTCGGCCGATACGGTGCAGCTCATCTTCGAGCGGGAGGTCTTCACCTATCCGTCCCACGTCCGCCGCAATCCGTTCCGGCCCCTGACCGGGGTGGGTGAGGGCGGACCCCGGTACGAGGATCTCTCCCTTCTCGGAGTGATCCTGTCGTCGGAACCAGGAGGCTCTGTGGCCCTCATGGGGGTTCGGGGGGCTCAGAACCCCGCGGTTTCGACCCAGCGGCTCAGGGTGGGACAACGGCTGGGAAATGTCCGGATCGTGGAGATCCGGGAGCGGGAAGTCGTAGCTCAGGTAGAGGAGTTCGGAATGCTCGAGCGCCGCGTCATGGCGCTGTCCCGAACCGCACCCGAGGCACAGCCCGGCAGCGGCGGACCCGGATCTCCCGCCTCTGCAACGGCGGG
>REEG01000007.1 GCA_007695195.1 Gemmatimonadales bacterium
TTCACCGGATCCGTCCACGAAGCTTCCGTACCCACCGACGTACCAGGCCGGGGGCCCCAGGGAGGGACCGAAAGGCTCTTTCCAGCGCCTGGAGTTGGGCCGGCTCCAGGCGAACCGCTCCGGCACCGGCGCTACTCTCCACGCTGCGGATCCGACTGGCGCCGGGAATGGGTACCACATGGGGGTGCCGGTGAAGGTGCCAGGCAAGGATGAGTCGGGCCGGGGTGGACCCCACGCCCTCTGCGACCTGCCGGAGGGGGGGATGGCTCAGGACCTGAGCCACCTTGCCGCTTCCGCCCAGGGGAGCGTAGGGGAGAAAGAGGACACCGAGTTTCCGGCACCGTTCCACCATGGGAACGGGTCCCGAGCCCAGATCCCAGGGGCTGAGCCGGTTCTGGACGGAGGCGATGGGAACCACGGCCCGGGCCGCCTCCAGCTGATCGGGTGAGACGTTGGAGAGCCCCAGGGCGGCGATGAGCCCCCGGTCCCGCAGGTCGGCCAGCGCGCCGACACTCTCCAGGAAGGGGACCTTCGGATCCGGAGTGTGGAACTGGTGCAGGTCGAGGCGCTCAACCCCCAGCCGCCGGAGCGTCGCCTCTGCCGCGGCGCGGAGATGTTCGGGATGTCCGTCGGGCACCCAGCGCCCTCCCGGCCGCCTCATCCCCCCCTTGGTTGCCACCACGACCTGGGGATCTCCCGGCGTCCCACCGAAGCCGGCGCCCATCTCCTTGAGGACCCCGGCTACCAGTCGTTCATTGTGGCCGATGTCGTCATCGTCCAGGGCGTAGACATCGGCGGTATCCACCAGGGTGATGCCCAACTCCACGGCCCGACGGATGACGGCGTGGGCCTGATCCGCATCCGGTCGACCGGCCAACGACAGCGGCATGGCTCCGAGCCCGACGCGGCGGACGTGGAACTCGGTTCCGGGAATCTTCAACACGTCAGCTTCCATTGTCATCTTCTGGTCCAGGTCGGTTCGTCGAGGTCGGTTAGTCCAGGTCGGTTCGTCGAGGTGTGGAGAGCGCCCGGCGGTCCACCTGCTCCCGGTACTCTTCGAGGCGGCGAAGCTCGTCCTTACGGTCCCATGCGTCCAGGAGAGCCAGGACGGCCTCGTGAGGCGTGGCGTGAAAGCGGCGGCGGCCCATCGTTCGGTAAAACCCCGAATGGCGGATGGTATCCCGAACCGGTCCCACCAGCCCGGTCAGGTGGAGTTCGATGCCTCGCTCGTCCAACGCGTCCACGACCTGCTCCAGCGCTTCCACGGCGGTGGTGTCCAGGTCGTTGATCCCCATCCCATCCAGTACCACGGCCCGGATCTCCCCATCTCCTGTCTCACTCTTCTCCAGGATGAAGCGCTTGATGTAGTCGGCGTTGAAGAAGGAGAAGGCCGCGTCGACCCGGACCAGGAGGAGCGACTCCATGGGGACCGCCTCGGGAGCCCGGTCCAGATCCCTGAAGTACCGGGTGCCGGGTAGGTGGCCCAACTCGGCCACATGGGGTCGGCTCAGCCGAAAGAGGACCGCGGCGGCGGAGGCGGCGATGCCCAGGAGGATCCCCTCGCGGATCCCCACCAGGAGGGTGGCCGTCAGGGTGAAGAGGGCCAGCAGCCCATCGGCCCGCTTGGTGCGGAAGAGGTACCGGAGTTCGGTCATGTCCACCAGTCCCAGCACCGAGACCACCACGATGGCACCCAGGGCCGCCATGGGCAGGTGGTAGAAGAGAGGGGTGAAGAGGAGGAGGGTGAGGGCCACCACCAGAGCGGCTGCGGCGTTGGCCAGGGCCGTGCGTGCTCCGGCATCCACATTCACCGACGTCCTGGAGAAGCTCCCGGACACCGGGAGGGCCCGAAAGAAGCTCCCGGCGAAGTTGGCGGTTCCCATGGCCAGGAGCTCCCGATTGGAATCCACGGATGTCCGGTGCCGGCGGGCGAAGAGCTTGGTCAGCGAGCTGACGCTCATGAACTGCACCAGCGCCAGGGTGACGGCGGTGGGGAGGAGATCCCGGAGGTCCACCCACGACCCCCTGGGGAGCGCGAAGGCCGGGAGTCCCGAAGGCACCTCCCCGGTGGTCCGGACGCCGGCGTTCTCCAGGCTCAGGAGCCAGGCGGCGGTGGTGGCCAGGACCACCACGACCAAAGGCCCGGGGATCCTCACCGGAAGGCGCTTGACGGCTAGGAGGAGGGCAATGGAGACGGCTCCGATCACCAGGGTGGGAAGGTGGATCTCATCCCATCGCCCAACTGCGTCGGCCACCAGAACCACCACGTAGGGGGTCCGCTCCGTGGCCATTCCCGTGAGGTTCCCCAGCTGGCTCAGGGCGATGATGATGCCGGCGGCAGCGGCGAATCCGGTGATGACGGGTCGAGCCAGGAGGCTGACCAGTGCCCCGATCCGTCCCAGCCCCATGACCACCTGGATGGCTCCCACCATGGCGGTGAGGAGGAGGACCAACTGCACGTACCGGTCGCTCCCGGGATCCGCCAGAAGGCCCACGCCTGCGGCCACGATGAGCATGTCGATGGCCACGGGTCCGGTGGCCAGGTGACGGGAGGTGGCCAGGAGGGGGTAGATGAGGAGGGGGACGAGCCCGGCATAGAGGCCGTAGATGGGGGGGAGCCCGGCGATGACCGCGTAGGCCATCCCCTGGGG
>REEG01000179.1 GCA_007695195.1 Gemmatimonadales bacterium
CAGCCGTTTCGTGTCCGTCTCGTTGACTCCACCATTCGCTCACCCGTTGAATCCCACCCCATGAAGATCCTCAAACTCATCCTCCACTTCGCCGTGGGCGCCCTGGTGGGGATCGGCCTCGGGTACCTTCTGGGGGCCACGGGGTGGGCGACGGAGGTGCTGGACCGGGTGGGCCGGGTCGAACTGGGGCCCAACCACTTCGCCCTCTTCCTGGCCGGCGTGCCGGCGCTGGTCTTCCTCCTGGTCCTCATCCACGAGCTGGGCCACCTCACCGGGGGATGGTTCGCCGGGTTCCGGGCCTACCTCCTCCTGGTGGGGCCGCTCCGGGTGGAGCGGGTCCGGGAGCGGTGGACGGTGGGGCTGAACCCCCGCATCGCCACCTGGGGCGGACTCGCCGCCAGCGCCCCCGACGACGCCCGGAACCTCCGGGGGCGCATGGCCCTCTACGCCGTCGCCGGCCCCGGCGCGAACCTGGTCACAGGCGGGATCGTCCTCACCGCCCTGGTGGTGGCCCAGGGCGCCTTCCCCCCGGTGGTCCACGCCTGGATGCTGGCCTTCACCCTCGGGTCCCTCATCCTGGGCGTCCTCACCCTCATCCCGGGACAGGCGGCGGGGATGTACACCGACGGCGGGCGGCTCCTCCGCCTCCTCCGCACCGGTCCCGAACTGGAGGGCGACCTGGCCCTCATTGCCCTCACCGGCCTCTCCCTGGCGGGGCGGCGTCCCCGGGAGTGGCCTGAGGCGCTGGTGGACCAGGCCCTCTCCCTTCCTCCCGACTCCCTCATGGGGGTCTTCGCCCGCCAGGTGGCCTACCTGCGGACGTTGGATCTGGGCGATATGGAGGGGGCGCGGGAATACCTGGACGAGGCGCTGGAGCATCGGGACGCCTTGGGGAAGGCCGGGGGCGCCACCATCCGCCTCCACGGGGCCTTCTTCTACGCCACCCACGGAGGCGACACGGTGCGGGCTCGGGAGCTTCTGGACGAGGCCCGGGAGTCGCCCCTGGAGGCGCGGCACCTGCGGCCCATGGCTGAAGCGGCGGTGCGCATGGCGGAAGGGGACGAGGAGGGGGCCCGCGCCAAGCTGGATGAGGCCCGCCTCCTCACCGGCTCCTCCATGGACCGGGGGAGTTCCGGCGCCGAAGAGGAGTGGCTCGAGCTGCTGGAGAAAGGGGTGCGGCGGTAGCCGAACCCTACGGATCCGAGCAGTCCCGCTGATACCCGCACTGGAGGCAGAGGAGCTTGCAGTGGCGGTTCAGCATGGGGGCGCCGCAGAGGTCGCAGTGGAAGGCTTCCGCTTCCTCCACCGCCTCGCCCAGATACTCCCGGGAGAGGGCCACGTAGTGCTCGGCGCTCCGGGCCACCCACTGGGCGGCGCCGCCCTCCAGCGTCTTCTTCACCTTCCCCGGCACCCCGGCCACCACGCTCCGGTCGGGGATCCGCGCCTTCTCCAGCACCACCGTCCCCGCCGCCAGGAGGCACTCCCGCCCCACCACCGCCTCCTGCAGGATCACCGCGTTCATCCCCACCACCGTCCCGGCGCCGATCTCGCACGACTCGAAGACGGCGCCGTGACCCACCGTGACCCCCGGCCCCACCACTGTGGGCCCCCAGGTGCCCACATGGACCACCACCCCGTCCTGCACATTGGCCCCTTCCTGCACCACGATGGGGTGGGTGGGGTCATCACCCCGGAGCACGGCGCCGAACCAGACGCTGGCCCGGGACTCGATGCGCACATCCCCGATGAGGGTGGCGTTGGGGGCGATGAAGGCGTCCTCGGCGATCTGCGGGGTCTTGCCGCGGAAGGGGATGATGAGCGCCATGGATGGATGGGCCGGGGTGAGGGTTGGATGGGAAGGGGGACGGGCGGGGAAGGGCGACCGCTACCGGCGAGAGGGCAGCCCCGCCCCCGCCCTCACCCCACGTTTTCGCTGCGCACGGGCTGGCTCTTCTTCAGGAGCGCCCGGAGCACCTGCGTGTCGGAAGCTTCCAGGATATGGATCTCCATCCCGGGGAGTTCCATGACCTCCCCGGCGTCGGGCACCCGCCCCAGCTCTTCCAGGATGAACCCGTTCAGCGACCGGTGCTCCAGATGGGGGAGCGACACGGTCATGGCGTAGTTCACCTCCCGGAGCGAGATCCCCCCTTCCACCTCCGCCTCGGTCTTGGAGATCCGGCGGATGGGCTCTTCCTGGATGTCGGTCTCGTCTTCGATCTCTCCCACCAGCTCCTCGATGACGTCTTCCAGCGTCACCACCCCGTCGGTGCCCCCGAACTCATCGGCCACGATCCCCATGTGGATGCGCCAGGTCTGGAAGGCCCGGAGAAGCCGGGGGAGGGGAAGGGAGCCGGGGACGAAGAAGGGCTCCCGGGAGATCTCCGAGAGGGGGAGCTCGCCGCGCCCGGACACGTACGCCTCATACGCCTCCCGGATATAGAGGATGCCGGTGACCTCGTCCACCGACCCGCGGTACACAGGGACCCGGGAGTAGGGCACCTCCCGGAGCTGTGGCACGATCTCGGCAAGTGTAGTGGATTCGTCCCAGGCGAACATGTCCACCCGGGGCGTCATGATATCCCAGGCGGTGAGCTCGTCCATGCGGAAGGCCCGCTCCACCAGTTCGTGCTCCTCCTGCTCCACCACGCCCTGCCGCCGCCCCAGCTCGGTGAGTTCCTGCAGCTCCCGTTGGGCGTCGTCCGAGTCCCCGTTCCCGTTCTGGCGCCGGCTCACCAGCGCCTCCAGGCGGAGCATGGGGAAGACCAGGGGCCGGGCCCATCGCTCAAGCCCAACCAGCAGCGACGCCGAACCCAGCGCCAGGCGAATGGGATTCCGCAGCGCCACGAAGCGGGGCAGCCCCTCGGCGACGAGGGCCACCGCCAGGATCCCGGCGGGAATGGCCCAGAGCGCGGTCCCCAGTCCACCCCGGTCCACCATGGCCGCCGTGAAGACGGACACGGCGCCGATGTTCAGGTAGATGTTCAGATAGAAGAGGGTGGCCCGCATCCCGGGAGTGTTGGAGCGGACCCGGTGGAGCATCTCGGCGCCCCGGAACCCCTCCTCCCGCATGGTGCGGACCCGTGACTCGGAGACCAGGAATACGGCGGACTCCATGGCCGACACCAGAAGGGAGACCAGGATCAGCAGACCCGAAACGACCAGGAGGAGGGTCGTCATGGGTCGTGGGGGGCTGGGGGAAGGGGAGCCGCCGGCGATCCGGGGCGCCCCCTACGACTGGGAGGGTGGTCGTCCCCCTCTCCGCCGCTCCGGTCGAACCGCCGGAACGGCGACGGGCCGGTGGTGCCGCTCAATTCCATTTCTCGCTCTCGTCCAGCAGGTGTCGGATGACGTCCAGCGCCGTGACCCCGTCGGCCTCGGCCTCGAACCCGGGGATCACCCGGTGGGCCAGGACCAGGGGGGCCACCGCCCGGACGTCGTCGTCATGGGGCACAGGGTCGCCCCTCAGGGCGGCCCTCGCCTTTGCTCCCAGCACAAGATACTGCGAAGCGCGTGGTCCCGCTCCCCATGCCACGTACTTCCGGGTGAAGGGCGTGGCTTCGTCGGTGCCGGGCCGCGTGGCGCGAACCAGCCGCACCGCCAGCGCCGCCACCGAGGTGGCCACCGGGATCCGACGGACCAGCCCCTGGAAGTCGATGAGCCGCTCGCCGGAGATGACCCGCCTCACCTCCGGGGCATCGGCGCCGGTGGTGCGGAGCGCAACCGCTACCTCCTCGTCCCGGCTCGGGTAGCCGATGCGCAGCTCGAACATGAACCGGTCGAGCTGGGCCTCGGGGAGCGGGTATGTCCCCTCCTGTTCGATGGGGTTCTGGGTGGCCAGCACGAAGAAGGGACGGGGGAGGGTCATGGTCTCGCCTCCCGCCGTCACCGTGCGCTCCTGCATGGCCTGGAGAAGGGCGGCCTGGGTCTTGGGCGGCGTCCGGTTGATCTCGTCGGCCAGGACCACATTGGCGAAGACCGGACCCTTCACGAAGCGGAACGACCGCCGCCCCGTGGCCCGGTCCTCCTCGATGACCTCCGTGCCTGTGATGTCGGTGGGCATGAGGTCGGGGGTGAACTGGACCCGGCTGAACTGGAGGTCCAGGACCTCGGCCAGCGTACCCACCAGGAGGGTCTTGGCCAGCCCCGGGACCCCCACCAACAGCGCGTGCCCGTTGGCCAGGAGCGCCAGGAGGAGCCCTTCCACCACCTCTTCCTGCCCCACGATGCGTCGGGCTACCTCAACCCTCAGCTCCTTCGCCACCTCGGCCACCTCGCGGAGGAGTTGTACGTCACGGTCGGCCTGGGCTGAGGGGTCGCTCACTCGGGGGCTCCGGGGAGGGGGGTCGAAAATCGCCGTCCACGTCGGCAACCTGGGGCTCCGGAGCTACCCGCGCCACCGGCCCGGGATCCCGGGCCGCGGATGCGCCTCCCGGGCGGTTGCGCGATCCATCCCTACAGGGTAGGTTAGCGGGCTGTTGGAACACTGGGGAGCCGGGACCATGACCGAAGAAGAGTCGCAAGTTCAAACGCTGGCTCGCTTCACCGGGCATGGCCTGACCCTGGCGCTGGCCACGGGACTCTTCCTGGCGGCGGGATGGTGGCTCGACGGGCGGCTCGGCACGGCGCCCCTCTTCACCATTCTTGGAGCCATGACAGGAGCGGGAGCCGGATTCTACAGCATGGTCCAGCACCTGGTCCTCTTCCCCAGGCAGGCGGAGGAGGAGCGGAAGGCGCGAGCGGCGAAGGACGACCCGCCGGACGAAGGAGCGGCCCGGTGAAGCGGTGGATCCGGTACATGGCCGTGGCCACAGGGTTGGTGCTGATCGCGCTGGGAGCGGGATGGCTGACACTGGACCACCCGGGCCGGAACGGGGTTCTGGCCGCCGGCATCGCTGCGTTGATGCTTCAGGGGGCCGCCTTCGCCCTCCTGGTGGCGCAGAAGCCCGGAACCCCCGCCTTCCTGGCGGCGTGGGGAGCCAGTACGCTGGTTCGAGGTGCGGTAGTGGTGGGGTTTGCCCTCTGGGTGGCCTCGCTTGAGCGAGTGGACACGTTGGTGGGCCTCCTCACGTTGGTGGCCCTGCTCTTCGTTCTCCTCCTCCTGGAGCCCATGGCGCTCCGGTGGGGCGGCTCGGATGCAACCGAAACGAACGGGATGGCGCGGGAATGAACGCTGAAGGCGCGACGAGGGCCGGGCAGGACGGGGCCCAGGCGGCGCAAGCGGCCGATCAGCAAGCGGCCGATCCGCTCGGGATCCAGGTGGAAGAATTCGCCGAACCCGGCGGTTTCGACCTCGGCTCCATGCTCATGGGGAAGGTGTCCAACGCCTCCTACATCGAGATCGGCCCTCTCAGGATCGACCTCCCCCAGTGGGACCCCATCATGATCGGGGGGCTGGCCATCGACCTCTCCCCTTCCAAGAATGTGGTCTTCCTCCTTCTGGCCGCCGTGTTGTGCATCCTCACCTTCACCATCGTGGGGCGCACCTTCAAGCGGATGGAAGCGGGCGATGCCCCCACCGGGTTCGCCAACGCGGTGGAGGGGATGATCCTCTTCTTCCGGGATCAGGTGGTGCGGGCCAACATCGGCCACGGGGCCGACAAGTTCACGCCCTTCATCCTCAGCCTGTTCTTCTTCATTCTCTACATGAACCTGCTGGGGCTCGTGCCCTTCGGCGTTGCGGCCACCGGATCGCTCTCGGTCACCGCGGCGCTGGCCTTCCTTGCCTTCCTCTGGACCGAGGTATCGGGGTTCCGCGCCCTGGGACCGGCCGGGTATGCCCGCACCATCTTCTACGCCCCCAAGGGACTCCCCCCTGCGGGTCAGGCGGTTCTGCTTTTGATCATGACCCCGGTTGAAGCGCTCGGAAAGCTGACCAAGCCCTTCGCCCTGGCCATTCGTCTCTTCGCCAACATGACGGCGGGGAAGATCCTCATCTTCGCCCTGCTGGGCCTCGTCTTCGTCTTCGCCGACGCCGCCGTGGCGCGGTGGGGCGTGGCGGGCGGCGCGGTTCTCATGGCCACAGCCATCACGCTTCTGAAGGTGTTCATCTCGTTTCTTCAGGCGTTCATCTTCACCATGTTGACGGCCGTCTTCATCGGCCTCATCCGCCATGCCCACTGACGCATCCGGCTCCGGCCGCCGGGCGTGGCCGCTGGTCCAGCCCCGTGGGGCTGCTTCGTTCACCGCACGTACTCGTTTACCCGAGTCAACCCAAACCCAACAGAGAGACGAGACGGAGACATAATGCTGACTTCCGCCATTCTCGCCATTCAAGAGACCGCCATGGTCATGGACCCGGCTGCCGCCAAGGACTACATGAGCCTCCTGGGGGCCGCCATCGGACTGGGCCTGACCGTCCTGGGCGCCGGTCTCGGGATCGGCTGGATCGGATCCTCCGCCATGCAGGGCATCGCACGCCAGCCCGAGGCGGCCGGTAACATCCAGACCTCGGCCATCATCCTGGCGGCGCTCATCGAGGGTGCAGCCCTCTTCGCCCTGGTGATCACGCTCCTCTACAAGTTGCTCTGACCTGGCGCGGAACGAGCAGAAGAATCCCACGGAGCTGTATGCGGACCCGGGGGTGCCCCCGCTTCGGGGTGCCCCCGGTCCCATCGCCGGAGCCCGAGAGACCTACATGAAGATTCCAGGAAGTGCTGCACTGCCGATCCTACTGGCGGCGCCCGCTCCCCTCTTCGCTGCCGATGAGGGTGGAGGGCTCTTCGCGCTGGATCCGGGGCTCGCCATCTGGACCATCGTGGTCTTTCTCCTGGTCCTCTTCGTCCTGGGCAAGTTCGCCTGGGGCCCCATTCTGGGGCAGGTAGAGGCCCGTGAGCAGTCCATCCGCGGCTCCATCGACGAGGCGCGGGAGCTGCAGGAGAAGGCCCAGGCCCTCATGGAAGAGCACCGGCGCCAGTTGGCCGATGCCCGCCGCCAGTCCCAGGAGCTCCTGAACGAAGGCCGTGAGGCCGGAGAGCGACTCCGCCGGGAGGTGGAAGACAAGGCCCGGAGCGAAGCCGACAACATCCTTGCCCGGGCCCGATCCGAGATCGAGCGCGAGAAGGAGCGCGCCATGGAGTCCATCCGCGAGCAGTCCGTGGATCTGGCCATGGCTGCCGCCGCTCGCCTCCTGGGTCAGAAGCTGGACGCCCAGGCCGATCGGGAGTTGATCCGGGACTACCTCTCCCAGGTGGAGCCCGTGGACGTGGCATCGAGCTCCCGCGGCGGTACCGGCCGTCCGGCGGCGGAGGCCTGAGCCGTGCGCGGCGAAACCATCGCTCGGAACTACGCCGAGGCCCTCTTCGAGCTGGGGCGCCGCCATGAGGCCCTTCAGGAGTTCGGGGACGGGCTTGAGGTGGTGGCGGACATCCTGGACGAGAACCGGGATCTGGGCCTCTTCCTGGAGACGCCGCGGATCCAGGCCGACGAGAAGAAGCGCGTATTGCGCGAGGCGTTCGAGGGGCGGGTTCCCCCTCTCCTCGTCAACTTCCTCCTTCTGGTGGTGGACAAGCGCCGGCAGCGGTACCTGAGCGAGATGGCCACCGCCTACCAGCACCTTCTGGACACCCACATGGGCCGCACCCGCGTGGACGTCCAGGTGGCCCGGGAGGTGAGTGATGAGGAGGCCACGGAGATCGGGCGACGTCTGTCCGATCTCCTGGAGATGGACGCCATCACCCGGATCCGGGTCCGTCCCGAGCTCATCGGGGGCATCCTCTTCCGCAGTGGCGACACCATTTTCGATGGCTCGGTGCGGCGTCGTCTGCAGCGGATGCGCCGGAGCCTCATGACCGCCGATGTGGGCCCCGAGCCAGGCACCCCCTGACCCGGACCGGGCCCGGGTCGCCATGACCTGCGCCCAGGCACGACCAACAGACGATCACGATCCCGGTTTCGGCCGGATCCCCTGACCGACCACGACCCGACGCCGACCCCCATCCCATTCGGGGCCCGGACGACACGACGGACCAAGGACATCAAGAGACCATGGCCACTACCGATTCCCAGCTTCGTGCCAGCGAGATCAAGGGCGTTCTCCTGGGCGCCATCGAGAGCTACCAGGAAGACCTCCACGCCGAGGACGTCGGTGAAGTCCTTGAGGTGAAGGACGGGATCGCGCGCATCTACGGGCTCACCAACGCCATGGCGAGCGAGATGCTGGAGATCACGCCCGACGACGGTGGAGAGCCGGTGACGGCGCTGGCCCTCAACCTGGAAGAGGACAACATCGGGGCCGTGATCCTGGGAGACTGGACCCGTCTCCACGAGGGCAACGAGGTCCGGCGCACCGGGCGCGTCCTGGAGGTCCCCACCGGTTCCGGCTACCTGGGCCGGGTGGTGACGGCGCTGGGTGAACCAGCCGACGGGAAGGGTCCCATCGAACCCCTGGAAGACCGCCGCCAGATCGACGTGGTGGCGCCGGGCATCGTGAAGCGGCAGCCGGTGGGCGAGCCCCTTCAGACCGGGATCAAGGCCATCGACAGCATGATCCCCATCGGTCGGGGCCAGCGCGAGCTCATCATCGGCGACCGGTCCACCGGGAAGACGGCCATCGCCATCGATGCCATCCTGAATCAGAAGGATCAGGGTGTGATCTGCGTCTACTGCGCCATCGGACAGCGGGCAGGGAAGGTGGCCTCGGTGGTGGAGAAGCTCCGGGAAGCCGGCGCCCTGGAGTACTCCATCGTGGTGGCGGCCAACGCCGCCGACCCGGCGCCCATGCAGTACATCGCGCCCTACACCGCCACGGCGCTGGCCGAGCACTTCATGTGGCAGGGCAAGCCCACCCTGGTGGTCTACGACGACCTGACGAAGCAGGCCCAGGCCTACCGTCAGCTCTCGCTGATCCTCCGCCGGCCTCCGGGGCGTGAGGCGTACCCCGGCGACGTCTTCTACCTCCACTCCCGGCTCCTGGAGCGGGCGGCCAAGCTCTCCGACGAGCACGGCGGTGGGTCGCTGACGGCCCTCCCCATCATCGAGACCCAGGCCGGGGACGTGTCGGCGTACATCCCCACCAACGTCATCTCCATCACCGACGGGCAGATCTTCCTGGAGCCCGACCTCTTCTACTCCGGTGTGCGCCCCGCCGTGAACGTGGGGATCTCCGTCTCCCGGGTGGGGGGTGCTGCGCAGGTGAAGGCCATGAAGAAGGTGGCCGGCCGCCTCCGCCTGGACCTGGCCCAGTATCGGGAGCTCGAGGCCTTCGCCCAGTTCGGCTCCGACCTGGACGCCGCCACCCAGCGGCAGTTGGCCCGGGGCGCCCGGACCGTGGAGATCCTGAAGCAGGGCCAGTACCAGCCCCTTCCGGTTGAAGAGCAGGTACCCGTCATCTACGCGGTCATCAACGGGTACCTGGACCAGTTCCCGGTAGAGCGGGTGCGGGAGTGGGAAGAGGCGTTCCTCGGCGACCTCCGGGCCCGGAAGGGTGACCTTCTCACCGACATCCGGGAGCAGAAGGCTCTGAGCCCCGAGCTGGAGGGAGCCCTGAAGGACGCCATCACCTCCTTCAACGAGACCTTCAAGGCCCAGATCGAGGGCTGATCTTCCTGCCCAAGGAGCGAGACGCACGGTGTCAAAGTCCCGCGAGTTCAAGCGGCGGATCCGCTCCGTCGACAACACCCGGCAGATCACCCGCACCATGGAGATGGTTGCCACCTCCAAGCTGAAGCGGTGCTCCGACCGGGTGCATGCGGCGCGCCCGTACGGCGACGCCCTGGAAGAGATCGTCCGGTCCCTCTACGACCCCGAGTTGGCGGGGCGCTTCCCCCTCATGCGCCGACCCACCGAGATCCGGCGGGTGGCGGTTCTTCTCCTCACGGCCAATCGGGGGCTGGCGGGTGCGTTCAATGTGAACCTGATCCGGAAGGCCCGGGAGGTCATGGCCGAGGCCGAGGAGAAGGGTCAGGAGGTGGAACTCCACCTGGTGGGGAAGAAGGGAATCACCTTCTTCCGCTTCCAGGGTGTGCCCATGGCCACCACCGATACGAGCCTCGACGACTACCCCTCGCCCGACGACGCGGCCCGGCTGGTGGAGGGGCTCCGGGAGAGTTTCGAAGAGGGACGCATCGATCAACTCATCGTGGTGGGTTCCGAGTTCCGCTCGGCGCTCTCCACCCCGCCCCGGGCGCGGAAGGTGCTTCCCATCGAGCCGCCGGAGGGGGATGTGGTGTCTCCGGAGAACTACATCCTCTCGCCGTCCGCCGACGTCATGCTGAGCCGCCTCCTCCCCCTCTACGTGCGGAACCGGATCTTCCGCGCGTTGGTGGAGAACGCCGCCGCCGAGCAGGGAGCCCGGCGCACGGCCATGAAGAATGCCACCGACAATGCCACGGATCTCCTGGGCGATCTGCGGCGCAGCTACAACCGGGTGCGACAGGCCCAGATCACGCAGGAGATTGCGGAGATCGTGGGCGGCGCGGCCGCATTTGAATGAGAACCATCACCCCCTGAGCATGCTCCACCATGGCTGACAACAATATCGGAACCATCGTACAGGTCATCGGACCTGTCCTGGACGTCGCGTTCACCCCCGACAACCTTCCGGACATCTACAACGCGCTGCGCGTGCAGGCGGACGGGCCTGGGGGCGAGAAGCTCGACGTGGTGGCCGAGGTGCAGCAGCACATCGGGCGCGGTCAGGTACGGGCCGTCTCCATGTCCTCCACCGACGGACTGGTGCGTGGAATGGAGGTGGTGGACACGGGCGCCGCCATCACGGTGCCTGTGGGCGAGGCCGCCCTGGGCCGGATCCTGAACGTCCTGGGCGAACCCGTGGATGAGCGGGGCCCTGTGGGCGGCGACGACGCCGACAACGTGCAGCGCTGGCCCATTCACCGGGCGGCGCCGACACTGGACAAGCTCGAGCCCAAGACCGAGATCTTCGAAACCGGGATCAAGGTCATCGACCTCCTGGCCCCCTACGTGAAGGGCGGAAAGACCGGGCTCTTCGGCGGTGCCGGGGTGGGCAAGACCGTCATCATCCAGGAGCTCATCAATAACATCGCCCTGGAGCACGGCGGACGCTCGGTGTTCTGCGGGGTGGGTGAGCGGACCCGGGAGGGGAACGACCTCTGGCTCGAGATGAGCGAGGCCGGGGTGCTCAAGTCCACCTCCCTGGTCTACGGCCAGATGAACGAGCCCCCGGGAGCGCGCCTCCGGGTGGGGCTTTCCGGCCTCACCATCGCCGAGTACTTCCGGGACGTGGAGCAGCAGGACGTGCTCCTCTTCATCGACAACGTCTTCCGCTTCACCCAGGCGGGTTCCGAGGTGTCGGCGCTCCTGGGCCGGATGCCCTCCGCCGTGGGATATCAGCCCACCCTGGGCACCGAGATGGGTGAGCTGCAGGAGCGCATCACCTCGACCCGGACCGGCTCCATCACCTCGGTGCAGGCCATCTACGTCCCCGCCGACGACCTCACGGACCCGGCGCCGGCCACGGCCTTCACCCACCTGGACGCCACCACGGTGCTCTCCCGCTCCATCGCCGAGTTGGGAATCTACCCGGCGGTGGACCCGCTGGACTCCACCTCCCGGATCCTGGACCCCCAGTTCCTGGGTGAGCGGCACTACCGGGTGGCCCGCCAGGTGCAGGAGATCCTCCAGCAGTACCGGGACCTCCAGGACATCATCGCCATTCTGGGGATGGATGAGCTCACCGAAGAGCAGAAGATCATCGTGAACCGGGCTCGCCGGATCCAGCGCTTCCTGTCCCAGCCCTTCTTCGTGGCCGAGCAGTTCACCGGTCGCCCGGGGATGTACGTGAAGCTCGAAGACACCATCGAGTCCTTCGAGCGGGTGGCCAACGGCGAGTTCGACCACCTCCCCGAGCAGGCCTTCTACATGGTGGGCGGCATCGAGGGTGTGGTGCAGCAGGCCGAAGAGATGGAGAAGGGGGCCTGATATGGCGGGATCCACGCTGCAACTCCGGATCGTGTCCCCGGAACGGACCGTCTTCCAGGGCGAGGTCGCTTCGCTGGTGGCGCCCGCCCACGATGGCCAGGTGGGAATCCTTCCCGGCCACGCTCCGTTCATCTGTCTCCTGGGCGGCGGGACCTTCTCCATCGATCTGCCCGGTGGCGGCAGCGAGCAGTTCTTCGTGAATCGGGGCGTCATGAAGGTGGAGGGCGACCAGGTGATCGCCCTCACCGAGTACGCGGCGGCGGAGCCTCCTGCGGATTTCAGCACCTCCGACGCCTGGCTGGATCTGGAAGCGCCTGAACCCGAGGTGGTGTCCGGCGGCCCCGGGAACCCCCTGGCCTGATGCCCGGTCTTTCGCTGTGAATCTGGATTTACACCTCCACTCCACCGCCTCCGACGGGAGTCTGCCGCCGGAGGCGGTGGTGCATGCGGCGGTGGCGGGGCATCTCGATGTCATTGCCCTCACCGACCACGACACCGTGGCCGGGATCGAGGCGGCGCTGGAGGCAGCTCAGGGGCACCCGATCCATGTCATCCCCGCCCTGGAAGTGAGCAGCACCTGGGACGAGCGGGAGATCCACATCCTGGGCTACTTCGTGGATCCCTCCGAGGGGCGGCTCCGAGCCCACGACGGGCGGGCACGGGAGCGACGGGCCCAGCGCCTGGAAGAGATGGTGGGCCGCCTTCGTAGCCAGGGGCTCGATGTCCGCTTCGATGATGTGGTAACAGCGGCGGGAGAAGGTGTGGCCAGCATGGGGCGGCCCCATCTCGCCCGTGCCCTGGTGGACCGAGGCATCGTGGCCAGCATCCCAGAGGCCTTCGACCGCTACATCGGAAACGACCACGCCGCCTACATCCCCACGCGCCTGCAGGACCCGGAGTCGGCTATCGCCATGATCCACGGCGCCGGCGGGATTGCCGTGTGGGCGCATCCGCCCATGTGGATGCTCCACGACCTCCTGCCCGAACTCGTGAAGGTGGGTCTGGACGGGGTGGAGGTCTACCGTCCCCGGAACCACTCCGACCGCGTGCTGGAGCTGGAGCGGGCCGCACGGGGAGCCGGGTTGGCCATCCTCACCGGAGGTTCGGACTGGCACGGCCCTGACGACGGCGAGTTGGGCACTTTCGTGGTAGACAGCCGCCAGGTGTCGGCATTCCTGGAACGGGGCGGGATGTAGGGCTCGTCGGTCCGGTTGCCGGAACTCTCGCCGCCTCTTCCAGCGCCCAGGCCGGGGGGGAGTGCAACCCTGAGAGTGCACCCCTAGGCCTTTGTTCTTGGACCGTGTTGGTGGCGGACCCCTCCCAGCCGTCACCTCTGGGGGTCCGCACTTTTCCCAACAGCATCCCATAACAAGCGCTGAGGGCCCCCTGAAGCTGTAACACGGGGTATCCATCCTTGACAGTTCTGGCCCTAGCCCGGGTGCTTACCGATGGATCCGAACACAGGGGCGGTGGGCGCGGAGCCGCCGGGAACGGATCCGTCGGGGGGGCGCCCAGGAGTCCGAATGCGTGAAGACTTTCGTTCATATGCGGGCGAAATCCTGCACGCCCCAACACGCCCCAATAGCCCCACACCCGCCCCACACCCGAGACCCCGCATCGCCACCCGGCACCGGCCCCTTGGCGGCCCGCCCTCCCACGAACGAGCCTCGCCGCCATATCCCTGATGTCGGCATCGTTATGTGCCCGATGGGTGTCCTGCCTCTGGCCCTCCGCTGGATTGACCCATCGAGGAGTCGCAAATGCGAACCGAAATTCGCATTTGCCGCCCCCCCAAGGGCACCTAGCCCAACCTTGGGCAGCTTGCAGGGGGCCAGGCCGCATGAGGCAGATGAGGCCCTCGACTGTTTTCATGCGAGGGTTCCCGCGCTGGATCATGTGAGGGTTTACGCGCAGGGAGGATCATGCTAAGGGTTCGCGCTTGGGAGCGGTTCGCGGTCAGGCGCGGGTTCGTTTCGGGCCTAGGCGCGTCGGGTCGGACGTAGGCGCGTCAGGCGCAAGCGCGGGTGCCTAGGCGGGGGCAGGTTCATACCGCGGGCCTTGACGCCGGGAGGCCGAACCCCTATCCTTCTTGGCTCGGTCCTACGGGCCGACCTTATTTGACAGACCA
>REEG01000247.1 GCA_007695195.1 Gemmatimonadales bacterium
GGGGCCGGGTGAGTTGCGCCGGGAAGAGCAGCACGCCAGGGGAACACCGCGGGGTCGTGCGCCATTGAAACCTCCCGCACCCCAAGAAGTCGGCCCGTTCCGCCATGGTAGCGCCCCCTGTCCCAGCCGAGAGTCCAGCCGACAACCGGCACCTCAGCCCCCCCGAGGTCCAAGGACTCTCCTCTCTGCCAGAGGCGCACCGTGTCACGATCTCACCCCGGCACAGGTTCACCCACCTCCCCCGTCGTTGCCCTCGCAGGAATCCCCGTTCGCTCCACCCCCTCTTCCACAGCCGGGACCGCCGAGCTATCCGACAGTCCTGAGAGCCCCACTCCCGCCGAGGGCCCCGATCTCGTCGAAGCAAGGAAAGGCCCCGATCTCCTCGAAGCGAGGATACGGGCGCTGGCACTCCGCCAGCACGGCGTCGCCACCCGGAGACAGCTCCTGGAAGCGGGAATGTCGGCATCGGCTCTCTGGCGACGAGTCAACTCCGGCCGATTCATCCCTCTTCACCGTGGGGTGTACCTCATCAGCGCCGTGGATCCAGGCCGGGCCCGGGAGATGGCTGCGGTCCTGGCAGGCGGGCCCCGGGCACTCCTCAGTCACACCAGTGCGCTGGTGATGTGGGAGCTGCTCCGGGCCGAATCGCCAATGCCATTTCATGTGACCGTGCCGGGAGGCGGCCGCCGTGGCAGGAGCGGGATCTTGTTTCATCGCCCGGTGGGGTTCCGGAAAGACGAGCGTGGGGTGGTGGACGGGATCCCGGTCACCTCGCCGGCCCGGTCCCTCGTCGATGCCGCCGGACTGCTCGGACAGAAGGAGGTGGAGCAGGTGGTCGCGACCATTGAGCGAAGAGGTCTGATTACCCAGAAGGAACTTGCCGACCTGCCCCGCCGCTACGCCGGTCATCGGGGGATCCCGGTACTGCGCCATGTGCTCCAGGGGGTGGCGGAGCGACCCTTCACCCGATCGGAGGCTGAGCGGCGGTGCCTGCAACTGATCCGGTCCGCCGGACTTCCCAGACCGGAGACGAATGTGACCGTGGGGCCCTACGAACTGGATCTATTCTGGCCCGAGCAGAACCTCGCGGTCGAGATCGATGGATGGGCCCACCACTCCTCCAGGGGTCGATTCGAAGGAGATCGACGGAAGGACAGCTGGCTCAAGGCACAGGGTATCGATGTGATCCGCCTCTCCTGGCGCCAGATCACCCGCCGAGCCACCGCAACGGCAGTCCAGGTCGGGCAGGCGCTGGCGCTGGCCGGAGCGGGCAAAATGCGGATCTGAGGGTGTTCTTGAGAACCGAAATCGACATACGTCCCGGAGACCGGGACAAATCGCGATCCATCTGGAGGGATTGGCCAGATACATCGACATTCGTCCCGCCAGGCGGAATCAAAGTCGATCTCGATTCCCGCCAAACCCTGAGATCGACATTTGTCCCACCTCTGGGGGGGAGTCCCCACTCCAGCAAGCGGGGACGAAGGCCCACTCCATGTGCCGGTAGTGACACGCTCCAGGTGCTCGGGCCGAGCATGCAGCTTCTGAAAAATGGCCGACGTAAGCCCCACCTGCGGACCCGGAGAAGGAGCCGACACCGGGACTATTCCGTGCTTCCGCAGGGCGTTGAAGTTCAGCACCGATGCTCCAGGCGCACAGGAAGACGCGGGGAACACCTGACACCTGGATCCCAGCCACAAGAGACGGATCGCATCCGTGCTCGCTAGCCCTGCTGGCATGTATGCTCGAGGCATGGTGCCGCTTCCGGGGCCGGATGGTGGGACCGCAGATGATCCGGCGCCGCCGGACATCCAAGGGTCGAGAGGAGAGACCATAAATACATCCAATTGGCGCTTTCCCGGAGATTGAAGGGCCGGTCAGTACTATGGGCCCTGGAGCACATGCAGTCACTCCGCCGTTCCCCTCAATCCCGCTCCTTCCAGCGCAGCGGTGATCTCCGCTCTGGCCCACGGGTCGTCCTCGATTGAGGCCCTTCGCCGCAGTTCGGATCTTGCGGCAGCTGATGGGATCCGCCCCAGAGCCCATGCGGCATGTCCTCTGACAAGCGGTGCCGGATCCGCAAGCGCCTCCGAGAGCAGCACCATCGCCTCGGCTGGGAGGGCCTTCGTTGGGTCCTCCATCACGGAAATCCAGTTGCCCACGGCGACCAACACGTTGCGGGCAAACCCCGCCCGTCCCGCCCGCCGGATCGCTGAACCACGCGAGAAGGCCTCCCATGCCTCCTCGGACAGCGCGGTCCGCAGGAGGTCGATGAGGGAAGGCCCATCCGTCCCCGGGTGAACCGGCGGTTGTCCCGCATTCGCATCCGGGCGCCCCTGTGATTCCGCGGAATCGGTTGGGCTGGAACCAGTCGCCGTGGAATGGTTGGCTAGAGAATCGGCTCGGTCGGCGCCGGTCGAGGTGGAACCGGCCGCAGCAGGCTCGGTCGGTGGCACGGTGGTCGAGCGCGGGTTGGTCGAGAGGGAACCGTTCGAGACAGAGCCCGCCGAAGTGGAATCACCACCATCCGGAAGGGCCTGCACCCCCGCCGGCCGTTCCCCCGCCCCTCGCGCCGCGTACCCGGGCTCGGCCGCTCGTTCAGCGAACCTCATGTTGAACGGGCAAACCTCCTGGGAGG
>REEG01000153.1 GCA_007695195.1 Gemmatimonadales bacterium
GCGGCGGTTGGAGCCGCCGCATGCGCGAGTTGACAAACGGTGGGGAGTCCCCCCCGGCGGCGTGGAAGACGGACAACTGCAGTCCCGGCCCCTCGCCCGCGACCCGGAGTGAGAACCCACCGGTACCGGAGAGGTCCCGGGGAGAGAACGGGGGATCACCTGGGAACCACATGGCGCCGGACCAGGCGAAGGGGAGACCGGGGGCCACCTCCCCCTGGAACTCCAGGGCCCCGTCGGCGACCTGAAGGGATACCCGGGACCCGCCGCCCCGGGACCAGGCACGTCCCCGCGCATACCCTCCAGGACCGCCAGGGTGGGAATCACGACAATCCCCGCCTGAGCCATCTCCGATGCGAACGCCGGCTCCGGGACCTGGTCCACCGAGAGATGCGCCAGCCCGTCCGCTCCGGCGTCCAGCGCCATCCGGGCCTGCTCCAGGGTGGAGACGTGGACCACCGCCTTCAGGTCATGGTCGTGGGGTGCCCCGTCCCCCCCTGCTCCCCCCGGGTCAGTCCGAGGAACGCGGGGGAGGTGAACATGTCCAAGTGGAGAGCCACGCCGAAGGCCATGGCCTGCTCCAGCGCTCCGCGGTCGAAGGTTTGGGTGTGGCCATCGATGAACCCCGAGAGGAGGGTCCGCCCGGAGCCGTCGATGGCGGAGAGGCCCGCCGGGACCGCCTCTCCGGGCTCGATCCCGGCGATCCTCCCGTCCCGGACGGTGACGGTGACGGGGCCCCGGAAGGCCCTTTAGTCGAAGAGACGAACCCCCCGGATGGCGAAGTCCGACGTCACCGTTTCGGGGGAAGCTGCCGCCGTCCCCGAAGCGGCCGCCAAGGCAGACTGGGCCGCTGCTCCCTGAGCCCCGGCCACAAGGACGGCCATGCCGGCAAAAAGACCTGAAAGGAGGAATGCTCCGGCCCCGCTGAGTCTCGGGGGCCTGGGGTCGGAACGGATGCCCTCGGATGGATCGATCATGGCAGAGCGGGAATCTGGGGGTGAGGAAGCGGACGTGGAAGAGCGGGGCCAGGGACATCTCCCCTTTGGCTGCTGCGCCGGGGACGGCGCGGTCTCTTCACAAGCAGATGCGTCGGGACGGGGGGCCATGGGACACCCCCACCGTTGGGGCCCCAGCGGGGTGCGGCCCCGTCCTCGAGAGAAGGACCCGGATCGACGAAGGCTCCATGGGTCTTCTCCATAGCTCCCTGAGATCGAAGCCCGATCGGCCGTAGCTCAACCGCACATGGAAGTAGTTGACGTACTCCACCAGGGCGAAGGCGAAAAAGGCGAGTCCCACCACCAGGTCGCCCCATCCGGCGGACAGCACGATCATCACGGGCACCGCCGAGAGCAGGAGGATGCGGTTCACCCGGTCGAGGGCCCGGACGGTGCGCCGGAGGCCGATCGATCGATGGGCGATGCGCCAACTCCGGAGCAGGATCAGGCGGGCCCACCACCAAGCGCTCCCCTGGGCCAGGAGGAACACGAGGAGGCTGATGGCGAATCGGTTGGCAGCTCCACCTCCCACCCCCCCCTTCACCGCGAGCCATGCGAACACCAGGGCTGCAGCCCCCTCCCCCAAGGCCAGGGATCGCAGCTCCCCCTCCACCCCCCGGCGGGATGGCGCCCTGCCTCCGGTCCTCCGGAGCCCGGCGAGGATCATCGAAGGGCCTTCAGGATTTCTTCGAACACCTCATCGGCCAAAGCCCCATCGCCGCGACCCAGCTCCTCCACCCCCACATCGATGCTGCGCCGCAACGCCTCAAGCTTAGCGCTTCGCTCGGCCTCCCGATCCTGGAGAAGACGAATCGCCGCCCGCACTGCTTCACTGGCAGAACGATAGCGGCCGCCGTCCACGAGCTCGTCGATGAAGTTTTCAAGCTCCGGTGTGAGCGACACGTTCATCAGATCAGCCTCCGGTCATGGGGTTCTCCACGAACCGTCAACCTAAGGCCCCGACCCCTGATGCCAAAGATTGTTATTGCTCTCACCTGTCTACTGAAATGGGGGAACTCCAGTCCCCGCACTCCTCACACGTACCGAAGAAAGCCGGATCCCGGAGAACCTCCTCCACCAGCGCCCTGCCCTCGGCCTCGGAATCGAGACCGGGTCTTCGCCTGGCAACGACCCACCTGGATCTAGGCGTACATGGCGTGGGCCATTTGATCTCATTGACCAGTACAGTCACCTCCCCGTCCCGGGTTCGTACCAGGCGCACGAACTTGTCTTCAGAGCGCGCCCGGGTCACCGATCCCACAGTGCGGACACGTCTCCGCCTGGTCACTGACTTCCTTCGAGCACTCGCGGCACGGCACCAATGCCATTTCGGGCCTCCTGGAGTTCAAGATTTATACGATCCAGACCGGCTCCACCGCGGCCCTTGGCCTAAACGAGTAGTGCCAGAGCGCCGAGGATCGACACCCCCACCACCGCGACTGTCAGACATCCGGAGGCCCCGGCCGTGTCGGGTGCCGGCGGGGAATCCTTTGCCCTTCCGGTTGCGGTACCCGAACTTGCCCGGGGTTTCAGCGGGCGACGCGACATCACTTCCGCCAGGTAGGTCCGACCTGAGGATTCGTTCTGTCGCGCCAGGAGGGTGAGCAGCGCATCCGCATCGTCCAGGG
>REEG01000145.1 GCA_007695195.1 Gemmatimonadales bacterium
GGACATCCCGTGGGAGCTGGAGGCTCGCGCCCGCGAGGCGCTGGACAGCCAGCCCCAGGGATACTGAGGGGAGTCGGCTGGATGCTGGGCTGACCGGCACGATGTCGGGCTGACCGGCACGATACGGCCGTTCCGCTAGGGCCTCTCCGGCACCCAGGCGTGAACGGCGGCCCCGTCCCGGCGGGGATCGGCGGCCCCCGCCCAGGGAGGCGCGTCCGGTCCAGGCTCCCGCACCCGGGCCACGGCGTGGACGCCTCCGAAGTACGGGTCGAAGCCGGCGCCTCCCCACCCCCGCCCCACCAGCACGCCCCCGTCGGAGGGGGTGAAGCGGAAGCCCAGCCCTTCCAGTACCGAGCTGTCCGGGGCCCCTTCCTCCCGCTCCAGATAGAGGAGGTCCGGTCCGTCCTCGGGCCCGGGGACCACGTGCACCCGGGGGTGGACCACCGCCTCTTCCACCGTCAGGCCGGCGTCCAGCACCAGGCTCGTGATCTGGGTCACCGCCGAGATGATGCGGGCGGAGCCGGGACTTCCGAGCCCCAGGAGTGCGCCGTCTGCGTCGGCTACGATGGTGGCGGACATGGAGGAGAGGGGAAAGGCGCCGGGGCGGAGGGCGAAGGGGTGTTCCAGCTCCGGGTCCTGGAACTCGATCATGTAGGAGTTCCAGAGGATGCCCAACTCGTCACCGGCGACGCGGGCGCCGAAGTAGGAGTTGATGCTCTCGGTCCCGGCCACCACCATCCCATCGCTGTCCACCACGGTGAAGTGTGTGGTCTCACCTCCGCGCTCCCGGAGGAGGGCCTCCCGGTGGAGGCGGGCCCGTTCGGGGTGAATGCGCTCCGCCACTGCCTCTTCATAGTCCAGGGGGTTGGGAACGGGGTCCCGGGCCCGGGTGGTGTGGGCCAGGCGCAGGGCTTCGGCGACGCGAAGGTCCCGGCCCGGCTCGCCGGGTGCCAGCGAGTCCGGCGGCAGGAGGTCCAGGTAGGAGAGGGCCTGCAGGACGATCCACCCTCCATAGGGAGGGGGGAGGGTGATCACTTCCAGGTCCCGGTAGCGGGCCCGAAGGGGCGACACCAGGGGCGGATCGGCCACGCCCGCCAGGTCCTCGGCCGTGACCCATCCTCCCCGCTCCGCCATCTCCCGGGCGATGGCGGCGGCGATCTCTCCGGTGTAGAAGTCCTGGGCGCCGGCTTCCGCCAGGCGCCGGAGGGTGCGGGCCAGGACGGGCTGGCGTACCAGGGATCCCTCAGGAAGGGGGCGGCCCGTTTCGTCGAGGAAGATGCCGGCCACCAATGGATCCACCGAGAGCTCCTGGGCGAACCGCTCCACGGCGGCATGGCGGAAGCCCCGGAGCTCGAATCCCTCCTCGGCCCAGTGGATGGCGGGGGCCAGGAGCTCGTCCCACCCCACCGCCCCGCTCCCGAACTCGCGCCACGCCCGGTCCAGCGTCCGGAGAGTGGTGGGGACCGTGGTGAGTTGGTGGCCTTCCAGCCGCTCCGGGTGGGCGTCGGGGGGAAGGACGCCCGGCGCCCGGGAACTCCCCTGCACCACCACCGCCTCTCCGTCGGGTTTCCGGATGAGGAGCACAGTCTGGCCGGCGATGCCCGATCCCGCCGGCTCGGTGACGGACAGAGCCATGGACACGGCCACGGCAGCGTCCACGGCGTTCCCCCCGGCTTCCAGGATCCGCCGCCCCGCCTCGGCCGCTTCCGGTGAGGCGGCCGAGACGGTTCCGGCCCAACTCTGCCCTACCTGGGTCCCGTCAGCCCGGCCGTCCGGGCCCTCAGCCGGGGTGCACGCCGCGGCAACCAGGACGAACGCCACCGACAGGAACACCGCAGATAGGGCGGTGACAAGGCTCCGTTCGTGCCTGCGCCCGCGGGTGTGGCGCTCCGTGGAGAGGCTCGCCGGGACCGGGACTGCATCAGGGGTGGAGCGGCTGGAGGGGTTCACCATGGGGGTCTCTACGTTCAGGTGGATGGGCGTGGAATTCATGGATGGGAAACGCATCATGGGGCCCGGAACCCCAGCTCCGACGAGAGGTCATGGGCCGTCCTGGTCACTTCGTGGATCACCACGTCCCAGCGATCTGGGGTCATGCGGGAGATGGGGACGCTGGTGGTGACGGCCGCCACCACCTCGCCGCGATGGTCACGAACCGGAGCCGAGACCGCCGCCAGCTCTTCTTCCAGCTCCGAGGCGGCGGTGGCGTACCCGTGGGCCCGGACCTGGTCCAGCTCCATGGCCAGAGCCTCCGGGTCCACCAGGGTCCGGGAGGCCAAACGGGGAAGGGGGTGGCAGAGGATCCGGGCCTGGGTTTCCGGAGGGGCCCAGGCAAGGAGGGACTTCCCGGCGGCGGTAGCGTGGAGGGGGAGGCGCCGGCCCAGAACGCCCACGTGCTGCACGGTGCGTCGGCTCCGCACAACCTCCACGTTCACGGCGGCGTCTCCGTCCAGCACCACCAGGTTGGACGTTTCGCCGGTGGTGTCCACCAGCGCCTCCAGGAGCGGCCGCGCCACCCGCTGCAGCGAGGTGGAGGCCCGGGCCACCTCGCCCAGTGCCGCCAGGGAGAGGCTCAGGCGGAAGAGGCCGCTGTCCGGATCCCGGGCCAGGAATCCCTCCCGGTGCATGGCGGCAAGCCAGCGGGATACGGTGCTCTTGGGGCGATCCAGGAGTTCGGCCGCCTCCGTCACCCCCAACTCGGGGCGAGCCGGTCCGAAGAGACGCAGCACCTGCATCACCTGGCCCACCATGAACTCCGGCCTCCCTCTCTGGATGAGCGCTAAACCCTTATGGGTGAACGCCGAACCCGGGCAATCTTGACGCCGGATCCGATCCGCCGCCACATTGAGTTTCATAATATGAAACGCAGTTCCATTATACGGAACAGTGAGGCCTATGCGCCAGTCCGAACCTGCCCCTGTCGGCCCCCCCGCCTCCTCGCTCCTCCATGAACGACGCGGGGCCATCCACCTTCTCACCCTGAACCGGCCCCACCGCCTCAACGCCGTGAGTCCGGAGCTCTACAGAGGTCTGGATCGAGCCCTCCGGGAACTGGCCCGGGATCCAGACGTCCGGGCGGTGGTGCTCACCGGCGCAGAGCGAGCCTTCTGCGTCGGCGCCGACCTGAAGGCCCACGGTGAGCGGGAGCCCGACGACGCCTTCCGGCGCCGCTACGTCTTCCTGGCTCAGAAGGTGAACCTTCGGCTTCAGCGGCTCCCCGTCCCGGTGGTGGCGGCGGTGAATGGCCACGCCATCGGCGCCGGCCTCGAACTGGCCCTCTCTACCGATCTCATCGTGGTGGCCGAGGAGGCCAAGCTCCGACTCCCCGAGGTGGCCCTGGGCACCCTCTTCGGCGGCGGGGTCAGCTACACGCTCCCGGCTCGGGTGGGGACGACCCGGGCCCGGGAACTCCTCCTCCTGTCGCGTTTCGTCCGCGGTGGCGAGGCGGTGGAGATGGGGCTGGCCAATCGGGCGGTGCCGGCGGACCAGGTGCTCCCGGTGGCGCTGGAGTGGGCCCGGGAGTTGGCGGAGTCGGCGGCTCCCACCTCGCTGCGGCTGGCTCGCGACCTTCTTCGGGAGGCGCCGAGTCGGTCCGCCGAAGCCACTCTCCGGGCGGAGGGGGAGGGCCTCCTCGCCTGCATGGGCACCGAGGACTGGGCCGAGGGCATTCAGGCCTTCCACGAACGACGGCCACCCAACTACCAGGGGAAGTGATGACCATGGAGCATCCCAAAGCCGCAGCCGCCGTCCCGGCAACCCGCACCCCGGCAATCCGCGAAGACGGTCCCCAACTCGAGCGCATCCTCCGGCCCAGGGGAATCGCCGTGGTGGGGGCCTCCCAGGAACCCACGAAGCGGGGCTATCAGGTGGTGCGCGCCCTCCAGAACCGGGGGTACGAGGGGAACATCCAGCCGGTGAACCCTTCCGGCGGAGTTCTGCTGGGACTGCCGGTGGCCCCATCGGTGGAGGCGGCCTCGGGCCCCGTGGATCTGGCGGTGATCTGCACACCGGCCCCCACCGTGCCCGAGCTGATCCGCGCCTGCGGCCGTCGGGGACTCGCCGGGGCCGTGGTTCTGGCCGCCGGCTTCCGCGAACTGGGGGAACGGGGAGCAGCGCTGGAGGCGGCGCTCACCGCTGCGGCGCGGGAATCGGGGGTGCGGGTCATCGGTCCCAACACCTCCGGAATCCTGAACCTCCCCCTGGGGCTCGATCTCATCGGTGTGCCCGGTACCCGTCCTGGTCGCCTGGCGCTTCTGGCCCAGTCCGGAAACGCCGCCCTGGCCCTCCTGAACGACGCCGTGGATCGGCCGGGCGAAGGATTCTCCTTCGTGGTGGGTCTGGGGAACGAAAGCGACCTCCGCTTCCATGAGTACCTGGCCTTTCTGGGAGGGGCCCCGGAGGTGGGGGCTGTGATGGTCCACGCCGAAAGCTTCCGGGACGGCGAGGCCTTCCTCCGTGTGGCCCGTGACGTGGCCCCGCACCTCCCGGTGGTGGTGCTCAAGGGAGGTCGGACCCGGGCCGGGGACCGGGCGGCCCGCTCCCACACCGGGGCCGTGGCCAGCGATCACCTGGTGGTGCGCTCGGCGCTCCGTCAGGCTGGAGCCGTAGAGGTCACCCGCTCCGACGATCTGCTCCCGGTGGCCCGGATGCTAGCCGGACAGCCGGCGGCCCGCCGCGGGCGGGGGCTGGCCATCCTGGCCGACGGCGGTGGGCAGGGAACCCTGGCCGCCGACACGCTGGAAGAAGCCGGCGTTCCCCTGGCGGAGCTGGGGGAGGGGACCCGGACCCGGCTCCGGGAGCTCCTGGGACCCAACGCCGCCCTGGGCAACCCGGTGGACTTCGCCGGGGCGGCGGACCGGGATCCCTCGGTCTTCCCCCAGGCGCTGGAGCTCATCCTGGCCGACCCGGAGGTGGCGGGAGTGGTGGTGGTGGGGCTCTTCGGCGGGTACGCCATCCGCTTCGCCGCCGAGCTGGAGGGCGCCGAGTGGACTGCGGCCGGCGAGCTGGCAGGGGTGGCCCGGGACGCCGGGAAGCCCCTGGTGGTCCACTCCATCTACGCCGAATCGGGCTCACGGGCCATCCGGGAGCTGGTGGAGGCGGGGGTCCCGGTGCTGCGCTCGGTGGAGACGGCGTGCCGCGCCGCCGCCGCGTCATGGGAGCGGGGGCGCCACCTGGAAGTCCTGGCCGGTCGTGGTCCGGCCTCACGAGGCGCTGGAGACGTGGCTCCAGGAGCCGCAGCCGCACCGGAGCCGGACCCCCTGGAGCCGGCCAGGCAGGAGGGACGACCCGCTCTTCTCGAGACCGAGTCCCGGGCGCTTCTGGAGCGGTGGGGGGTCCCGCTGGTGACCGCGCGGTTCTGCACCACCGGGGAGGAGGCGGTGCAGGCGCTGGCGGAGCTGGGCGGGGAGGTGGTGGTGAAGGCCGTGTCCGGGACGGTACTCCACAAGACCGAGGCCGGGGGGGTCGTGGTGGGGTGCGCCACCCCCGAAGCGGTGGAGTCGGCCTATGGATCCGTCCGCCGCGGAGTCGAAGAATGGGCCGGAGAGCGGGGACTGGACCCGGACGTGCGGGGTGTTCTGGTGGCTCGGCGGCTCCCGTCACCCACGGTGGAACTCCTGGTGGGGGTCCGCCGGGACGCCTCCTTCGGTCATGTCCTCACGGTGGGCGCCGGAGGGACGGCGGTGGAGGTGCTGAAGGATGTGGCGGTGCGCGTGCTCCCGGTTGAGCCCGCCGAGATCCGGGAGATGCTGGACGAACTCCGCATCGCCCCCCTCCTCCGGGGCCACCGGGGCCGTCCACCGGTGGATCTGGAGGGGCTGGTTCGCCTCATCGCCAACCTGGCGTCGGCGGCCTGCGCGGTCCCGGAGTTGGAAGAGTTGGAGCTGAACCCGGTCTTTGCGTCTCCGGACTCGGTGGTGGCGGTAGACGCGCGGGGTTACCGGTCCACCGCTCCGGAGGTCGCGGCGGGTTGAGGTCCACTGGCCGTGCCAACCCTGCGGGGATCCGCCACGCCCACCCACTCCCGCCCTTCGGCGTCCCAGCGGATGGCGTGGAGACGGGCGAAGAAGTCCGGGACGTCGGATGTGGAGACCTGGAAACCCGCCGCCGTCAGGTTGTCCCGGGCCTCGGCCCCCCACCTCGTGCCGGGTCGCTCCTCGAGGCGGATCTCTGGCCCACCCAAAGCGTGGAAGCGTGGGCCGGCCATGGCCTCGCCCAGCGACGCGCCCCCGTCGATCCCCCGGCTCAGGACCGCCACCATGGCGGAGACGATGCGCCGGGCCCCGGCCCCTCCCAGCACCCACTCGGGCTCGCCGTCCCGGAAGACGAAGAGGGGGCTCATGGAAGAGAAGGGACGGCTTCCCGGTTCACTCACCAGATACCCCTGGGTGGAGGCGTAGAGGAAGCCAAACTCAGGGTGCGCCACGTGAGAACCGAAGGCGGGTCCAATGGACTGGGTCAGCGCCACCAGCCGGCCCTCCGAGTCCGCCACCGAGAGATGGGTGGTGTGCTCCGGCTCTTCCGCAGATTGCACCGCCTCGGCCCAGGCCCGGTCCCGCTCCTCGAATCCGGCCAGGAGTGCCTGGGCCAGCACCCCGGCCCACTCGGCGGACCCCACCGCGGGGGCCCCGCCGGTCCCGAATCCTTCCGGTGTCTCCTCTTCCACCAATTCCAGGATGCGGCCCACCCAGGAGCCCGAGGCGGGGAGGTCACTTCCCACGACCTCGCGTCCGCGGTAGCTGCGGTGCACCACCTCCGAGGCCAGGACCCGGTAGCCTGCAAGATCGGCGGTGGTGAGGAAGCCGCCGTTCCGGGTCACATCCTCCGCAATGGCCCGGGCCATTGTGCCCCGGTAGAAGGCGTCGGGACCCTCCCGGGCCAGTACTCTGAGGGCCGCGGCCAGGGCCGGCTGGCGGAAGCGCTCACCGGCTCGGAACGGTGTCCCGTCGGGTCGGAGGAAGTGGGCCGAGGCGCCTTCGCTCCGGGCCAAGTGGGGTGCGGCAGCCTCCCATCGGACCCCCTGTCCCTCGGTGAGGGGGAAGCCCTCTTCCGCCAGCTCGATGGCCGGAGCCAGGACCCGGGCGAAGTCCCACGTCCCCCAGCGCTCCAGGGCTTCGGCCAGGGCGGCCACCGTTCCGGGAATGGCCACCGTCCCGTATCCGATGGAAGGATCCGGGCTCTCGGGGACGGCCTCCGGATCGAAGGAGGCCACCACCTCGGTCCCCCCATCCAGCGCCTCTACCGAGCCGTCGGGGCTCCGAACCAGGATCTGGGTCCGCCCGCCGATGCTGGACATGGACGGCTCTACAACGGTGAGCGCCAGCGCGGTGGCCACCGCGGCGTCCACCGCGTTTCCGCCCTCTTCCAGAACGCGGACGCCCACATTGGTGGCCAGAGGCTTCGCTGACACCACCATCCCCGATGGGGAGCGGGCCTCAAGGTCCGGACCCTCCCGCCCCGGATCCTCGCGCCCCGGATCCTCCGCTATGGTCTCGCCGGAGCAGGCCCCGAGGAGCAGGGCGAGACAGACGAGCCAGGGCCCGAGAGGATGGTGCCGGAACCGGTGGCGAGGAACCCCGGCGTGTGGGATGGCGGGAACAAGGTGACGCTGAAGATCCGGGGCACCGAGTGCCTTCCAAAGCATGGTACGGCGCTCCTCAGGGCTGACCGCCCCCCGGTGTCTGCAGGGGCGGGCGGTGGAGGTTCCTTGCAGGAAATCGCTGCGGGCGGTGGCAGGATTCTGGGAGGCGAGGCCGGAGGCCGCAAGGCGATCCACTGTAACGATGGGGGAAAACTTGCGGCCCCCTGGAAACCGCCATAGTCTGACCGTCTACGGAAAATCCCGGGAACTCTCGGCCGGCAGGTCGACGGTTCCGACCCGTGCCCACGGGGGCACCACTGTTTCCCCTTCGCATCCGAGGACCCTGCCATGAGGAAGAAATCGGTTCGGTTCAGCGCCGCGGTGGTTGCCGCTCTGGCGCTTCTCCTCCTGCCACCGCCCCAATGGGCGGAGGCTCAGCAGACCGGCACTGTCGCCGGTGAGGTGACCGACGTCCGCACCATGCGGCCGCTGGCCGGTGCCCAGATCCAGGTGGTGGGAACCACCCGAGGGACGCTGGCCGCCCAGAACGGCACCTTCGAGATCACCAACGTGGCCCCGGGGACCTACACCGTGCGGGTGCAGATGCTGGGCTTCCGGAGTGAGGAGCAGGAGGTGCAGGTGGTGGCGGGGCAGACGGCCACCGTGGACTTCCAGCTCACCCAGACCGCCCTGGCGCTGGACGAGATCGTGGTGACGGGTCAGGCCGGTGAGGCTCAGCGGCGATCCGTGGGCAACGCCGTCTCCTCCATCTCGGCGGAGCGACTCCAGGAGATCGCGCCCCAGACCAACGTGCGGACCATGTTCCAGGCCCGTGCCCCTGGCCTAACCTACCTGGCCAATTCGGGCCAGGCCGGAGCCGGCGGCCGGATCCGCATTCGAGGTTCCGGGTCCTTCGTGGCCGGGAACCAGGAGCCGGTCATCTACATCGACGGGGTCCGGATGCAGTCCGGGAACCTGGGGGGGTCTACCTTGGTGCAGCCCACCAGCGCCCTGGACAACCTGAGCCCAGAGGACATTGAGTCCATCGAGGTCATCAAGGGACCGGCCGCCTCCACGCTGTTCGGCGCCGACGCCGCCGGCGGCGTCATCCAGATCTTCACCAAGCGGGGTCGGGACGCGGGGCGGATCCAGTGGACCGCCACCTTCGACCGGGGCCAGTCGGCGTGGCGCACGCCCATCCCCGACAACTACTTCACCTGCACCCAGGCCCGCATCAACAATACCACAACCTTCCCTGGATGCGCCGGGCAGTCCGTGGGTACCCTCTTGGTGGGGAACCCCATCGAAGAGGAGCGTCCCGTGACACTCCGGGACGGGAACAACCATCGGGCCACTCTCTCGGCTCGGGGCGGCGGCGAGTTCTTCAACTACTTCCTGTCGCTGGAAGAGTCCAAGGAGCAGGGGGTCTACAACAACAACTTCTTCAACCGGCGGGGTGGCCGAGCCAACTTCAACATCACCCCGTCCGAGACGTTCAACTTCGCCGTGAACCTGTCGTTGAGCCGGACCCACAACATGATGAACTGGGCGAACAACTCGTCCAATTCCATCCTCCGCAACGGCCTGCGGGGCCGTCCCGGCGTCATGGGGCCCTTCCGGGAGGACTGGCGGGGGATGACGCCGGAACTCTCCAATATGTACGACAATCAGCGGTGGAGTGAGCGGCACATCGTGAGCTTCCAGGCCAACTGGAATCCACTCCCCTGGTTCACCAACCGACTCTCGCTGGGGCTCGACAAGAACGACCGCACGAACCAGGTCTTCTACGAGATCGATCGGACGGGTCGGGCGCCCTTCGGAGCCGTCAACGCCACCGGCACCATCAGTCGGTCGGTCCCCACCACCCACGTCTACACCTTCGACTACGCCGGCACCGTGCGCCGGAGCCTGGGCATGGACTGGGAGTCCAACACCTCTTTCGGTGCGCAGCTCAACCGCACCGAATTCGAGTCCCACTCCGCCTTCGGAGAGGGGCTTGTGGCCGACCGGTTGAACCTGGTGAGCCAGGCGGCCATTACCACCGGTGGTCAGTCCCGGAGCGAGCAGATCTCCGCAGGCTTCTTCGTGCAGCAGCAAATGGTCTGGCGGGACCGGGTATACGGCACCGTGGCGGTGCGGGTCGACGACAACTCGGCCTTCGGTGAGGATTTCAGCGTGGTGACCTACCCCAAGGCGCAGCTGGCCTGGGTGGTTTCGGAAGAGGACTTCTTCCGCTTCGATTGGGTGGATGAGTTCCGTCTCCGGGGCGCCTTCGGCCAGGCCGGGAGCGCGCCGCCTCCCTTCGAGGCCGACCGGACCTTCTCACCGGCGGTGACGACGGTGGACGACCAGAGTGTGAACCAGCTCGCCACCGCCTCCTTCGGGAATCCGGACCTCAAGGCCGAGACCGGGCAGGAGATCGAGCTGGGTTTCGACGCGTCGTTTCTCAACGGCCGGATGGGTGTGGAGTTGACCTACTACAACCAGCGCACCAAGGACGCCCTCCTCCAGGTGCCGGTGCCCATCTCTTCGGGCTGGACCGGCTCCCGCTGGACCAATGTGGGTGAGATCGCCAACTCAGGGCTCGAGCTCATGATCACCGGGACCCCGGTCTACGGCCGGAACGTGCTCTGGGAGGTGAACGCCACGCTGGCCACCAACCAGAACGAACTGGTGAGCTTCGGTGATGCGCCCATCGAGGAGATCGCCTTCGGTTCCTTCGCCTCGGTGCAGCGCCACCGCGAGGGCTACCCCCTGGGCGGATACTGGGCGGTGGATGTGGTCCGGGACAATGCCGGCAACCCCGTCCTCAACGCCAACGGAAGCGCCACCGTCGACTTCGACAACGAGATCTACATGGGCCCCATCCTCCCCACCCGGGAGATCGGGCTCTCCAACACGGTGACCCTCTTCGGGAATCTGTCCCTCTACGCCCACCTGGATCACAAGGGCGGGAACAAGGTCTGGTGCGCCATCTGCTCCATCCGGAGCCGCCTCGACGACAACCACTGGGAGGTGAACGATCCCGACGCGCCACCGGAGCAGCGGGCAGTGTGGACGAGCCTCCAGACCAAGACCCACATCTGGGACGGCGACTTCTTGAAGCTTCGGGAGATCTCCGCCACCTACACCCTTCCCACCGAGTGGGCGGGGGCGGTGCGGGCCGACCGCATGAGCTTCACCCTGGCCGCCCGGGATCTGTGGATGTGGACCAAGTACACGCCCTACCGGGGCGAGAAGGCGGACCCGGAGGTCCAGTTCTTCGCCGGTCAGGGGTTCAGCACCCTGGACTACGCCTCCACCCCCATGACGCGCCGGCTCACCGCCAGCGTGCGGGTGCAGTTCTGATGAAGACGGGAACATTTGCGGCCCTGGGGGCCATTCGGATCGAGCGCTGCGCATTCACCGTGTTGAACGGCCGGACCGAGGAGGTGGGAAGACATGTCTAAGCTCAACCTGAAGGGATGGATGAGTCGTCGCCTGTTGGGGACGGCGGTGGTGGCGGGAATCGTGGCCGCCTCCGCCGGGTGCGACGAACTCCTGTCGGTGCAGAACCCCAACGAACTGCAGGAGGCGGCGCTGGACGACCCGTTCTTCGCGGATATCCTGGTGAACAGCGCCATCGGCGAGTTCCAGAACGCCTTCGATGATCCCATCATCTGGCGCGGGAGCATGTTCACCGACGAGCAGATCACCGGGATCAACTGGGAGGCGACGGCGCGGCTGAGCCAGCGAGTCATCCGCTTCGACGAGGGCGACGCCAGCGGGATGTTCGGTTCCATCAGTCGCGCGCTGGTCATGGCCGATACGGCATCCAGCCGTCTCCGGACCTTCCTGGACAACCCTCAGTCCGACGCTCGCCTGGCCACGACCCTGGCCTTTGCCGGGTACTCGTACATCTACATGGCCGAGACCATGTGCGAGGCCACCATCAAGCAGAGCGCCCAGATCTTCACCTCCGATGAGATCATGGAGATGGCCATCCCGCGCTTCGAGGAGGCCATTCAGGTCGCCCAGGCGGCGGGAAATAGCCGGGTGGAGAACCTGGCCCGGACCGGGGCGGCGCGGGCCCACCTCTGGCTTGGCAACCGGGATCAGGTCCGGCAGGTGGCAGGGGCCGTGCCCCAGGACTTCGTGTATTGGGCCAACTACTCGGACAACAGCGGTCGCGAGACCAATACGCTCAATACCCGAGTAACCGGGGCCAACCATGCCCTGGGAGTCCACCCCAACTTCGTGAACGGACCCTTCCTGGCCCAGGATCTGGTAGAGACGCAGACCGATCCCCGGATCCAGCACTGGACGCGCTGGCGGACGGGGCACAACGCCCTGAGCCCGCTCTATACGCCGTACGCCGGACGCCGGTTCAGCAACTACACCGGTGAGGCCATCGCGGACGGGGGGACGCCGGCGTCCTTCGAGCGGACCACCAACATTGCCATGGCCGACGGGATCGAGGCCCGGCATCACTACGCCGAGGCCGATGGACCCACTGCGGCGACGCTGGCTTTCGTGAACGAGCGCCGGGCCTACGGGAATCAGCCGCCCCTGGAGAATCCCACCGACGCAGAACTCATGGAGGCGCTCCGGGAGCAGCGCGGTCGGGACACGTACCTGAGCGGTCTGCGGCTCGGCGACCTGCGCCGCTGGAAGGCGCAAGGGGTGGGCGACTTCTTCCCCAGTGGGGAACATCCCACCTCCGAGTGGGGACTCTACGGCGACGCGGAGTGCTTCCCGCTCCCGCTGTCGGAGTTCGAGGGGAACCCCAACCTGCCGCTGCCGGGGTCCCGCTGACGGATTCCGGGTCGGGACGGTGCGTCCCGGCCCGGAAGCTGGTCGGAACTGTCGAGGCCCCCGGTCGCCCCATGGGTGGCCGGGGGTTCTTGTTGGATGGCGCTTGGATCTGGAGCCGGGCGCGCCACGGATTCGTGCGGCCTGCAAGGGCTGCGGATCCCCAACGGAAGTTAGATGCGAACTCCTCTGGTCTTCATACTGCCTGTGGTGGTCCTGACCCTAGCCGGGGTCTGGGGATGCCGGGAGCTGTCGCCGGACCAGGACGCCACGGCCCCGGTGCCTGACGAACGGTGGAGGGACGCACCGGTTGGGGCGCAGATGGGCGACCCCCTCCCGGGCCTGACCGAGGAGGAGTTGGCCCGTTTTCATGCGGGCGCCGCCCTATTCCGCCGGATCTTCACGCCGGAGGAGGGACTCGGCCCGCTCTTCAACGAGAATTCCTGCAACGCCTGCCACACCGATCCGGTGGATGGGGGCACGGGCGATCAGTTCCTCATTCGCGCCACCACGTGGGATTCGGTGGAGGGGTGCGACCTTCTTCTGGACGAGGGGGGCGACAACATCCGGCAGCGCAGCACCCCCCTCCTGGCTGCCCACGGGATCCACGGAGACCTGATCCCCGAGCGCGCCAACGCCGTGGGCCAGTTCAATGTGCCCTTCCTCTTCGGACTGGGGCTGGTGGAGGCGATCCCCGAGGAAGCCATCGTCTCCCGGGAAGATCCCTACGACCGGCGAGGGGATGGGATCACCGGTCGCGCATCCCGGGACGCCCAGGGGCGCGTGGCCCGATTCGGGCGAAAGGGGCAGATGGTCTCCATCTTCGACTTCAACGAGGAGGCCATCCGCCTGGAGATGGGGCTCACCACCCCCCTTCATCCCGACGAAGTAGGGCAGAACCGCGGGCCCCTACCGGAGGGCGTGGATCCGGCGCCCAATCCCGAGGTGGACATGGAAACGCTGGCGCTCCTCACCGACTTCGTCCGCTTCCTGGCGCCCCTGCCGCGGGACGTGCCCTCCGATCCGCTTCAGCGGGCCCGGGTGGACGAAGGGGAGCGGGTCTTCCATGAAATCGGGTGCACCGGCTGCCACGTTCCCTATATGGAGACGGGGCCCAGCCCGGTGGCGGCGCTGGACCGGCAGCGCATCTACCTCTACTCTGACTTACTGCTCCACGATTTGGGAGAGGCGCTGGCGGATGCGTGCGGCCCGCAGGCCGCTCCCTCGGAGCTGCGGACGGAGATGCTCATGGGGCTGGGCCGACGGCACCGCTTCCTCCACGATTCACGGGCCTTCTCGGTGAGCCAGGCCATCGAGATGCACGGAGGAGAGGCGGCACCGGCTCGGGACCGCTTCCTGGCGCTTCCCCTGGACCGGCAGGATGCGCTCCTCCGGTTCCTGGACACGCTGTGAAGGGCCCTCTGGAGGGCCTGCGAACCCCCTGGTACGACACGCGCAGTTCAACCACTCACCCACGAGGTACGAGACCAACGATG
>REEG01000083.1 GCA_007695195.1 Gemmatimonadales bacterium
CTCATGGCCATGACCAGGGAATTCGAGGCGGGCGTGACCGTCATTACCATGCCACCGCTGGGCGCAAACGAACCGGAAGGCCCCCCTCTGCCTTTGTTGCGGTAGTGATCGACCCGGTCTATCCTTCGGACCCGGGGGTGATGCCCCACCTTTCCCCGGCCCATCGGCGATTTGCGCCCAGGAGTTCTACGTGACCCCAGACTTCCCCATTGTGGGAATCGGAGCGTCGGCCGGAGGACTCGCGGCCCTCGCGGACTTCTTCTCGGGGATCCCTCCCGAGCAGGATCCGGGCATGGCCTTCGTGGTGGTTCAGCATCTCTCGCCGGATCACGAGAGCGTGCTTCCGGACCTGGTGGGTCGCCAGACGCGACTGAGGGTCTTGCAGGCCGAGGACGGGATGGAGGTGGAGCGGAACTGCGTCTACGTCATCCCCCCGAACCGGGATATTTCCCTGTCGGATGGGCGGCTCCACCTCACGGATCCCCATGGTCCTCGAGGCCAGCGGCTTCCCATCGACTCCTTCTTCCGCTCCCTGGCCCGGGATCAGCAGGGCCGTGCCGTGGGTGTGATCCTGTCGGGAACCGGGAGCGACGGCACGTTGGGACTCCGGATGATCAAGGGCGAAGGCGGTATGGCCATGGTCCAGGATCCGGAGACCGCCGAACATTCCGGGATGCCGCGGAGTGCCGTCAGGACCGGATTGGTGGACTTCGTTCTTCCACCTGCCGAAATGCCCGCTCAACTCATGGCCTACGTCCGGAGTGCGCTGGCGGAGGGTTCCGGCTCACACGGACCGGAGACGTCCCGGCCTGAGGCCCCCTCCGGTTCCCCGGATGCGTGGCAGATGCTCTTCTCGGAGATCCGGGACCGGACCGGCCATGATTTTTCCCACTACAAGGATTCCACCGTCCACCGCCGCCTCAAGCGCAGGATGGCCGTGCAGCAGGTGGATCGTCTGGAGGACTATGTCCGGTTCCTGAAATCCAGCCCTGAAGAGGTGGACGCCCTCTTCCAGGATCTCCTCATCGGCGTGACACGCTTCTTTCGTGACCCTCAGGCGTTCCAGGCCCTGGGAAACGCCGTCTCCGAAATAATCGCCGGCAAGTCGCCGGGGGCTCCAATCCGGGTCTGGGTGCCAGGGTGCTCCACCGGGGAGGAAGCCTATTCCATCGCCATCCTTCTTCGGGAAGAGATGGAGGCCATGGAGTGCAGCCTTCCGGTGCAGATCTTCGCCACCGATATCGACCCTCGAGCCATTGAGGTGGCCCGCGCCGGTCTGTACCCGGCCAGCATCGCCCCGGACCTCCCGGACCAGGAGCTTGCGAGATTCTTCGTTTCCGACAAGACCGATGAGACCGCATTCCGCATCCGGGAAGACATCCGGGATATGCTGGTCTTTTCGGAGCAGAACGTTCTTTCGGACCCACCCTTCTCCAAGCTCGACCTGATCAGTTGTCGAAATCTCCTCATCTACCTGGATCAGGACCTTCAGAAGCAGTTGATCCCCCTCTTCCACTATGCGCTGAATCCGGATGGCTTGCTCTTCCTGGGGACCTCCGAGAGTGTGGGCGATGCCACGGATCTCTTCGAGGCGTTGGACCGGAGGATGAGCCTCTATCGTCGCCGGGAAATGTCCCAGGACCAGATGCGACCCACCACGGGACCCTTCGGGCGCCCCCGGAGGAAGACCCGGTCGGCTCGGCGTCCTCCCGATGAGAAGCGCCCTCCCGGCGGTCCCCCCCTGCCCCTGCGCAGGATCACCGAGACCGCCCTTCTGACCGAGACGGCTCCGGTGGCGGCGTTGGTGGATGAGTCCGGGAAGATCCTCTATCTGCACGGACGGACCGGACTCTACCTGGAGCCGGCCCCGGGAGAGGGAGAGATGAATGTCCTGCGCATGGCACGGGAGGGGCTTCAGCGCGACCTGTCCATCGCCTTCCACCGCGCCACCACAAGGCAGGAGCGGGTGCAACGGGACGGCCTGAAGGTGAGGACGAACGGAGACTCGGTGATGGTCGACCTTGTGGTGCGACCGGTTCCACGAGGGCCCGGGGTGAACGAGGATTCCCAGGATCAGCAGGGTTCGCCCCTCTTCCTCATCATCCTGAAGGCGGTGCAGGACGACGCTTCGGCAGGTCCGGCACCCGGCGTTTCCCTGGGGACTGACAAATCGGAACTGGAGCGGCGGATCGTCGAGTTGGAAGAGAAGCTGGAGGCCAGCGAGGGGTATCTTGGCGCTACGCAGGAAGAGATGCAGAGCACCAACGAGGAACTCCGGACCTCCATCGAAGAGCTTCAGTCCGCCAATGAGGAGCTGCAGGCGACCAATGAAGAACTCGAGACCTCCCAGGAGGAGCTGCAGTCGCTGAACGAGGAGCTGGCCACCGTCAACACCGAGCTCGAAAGCAAGGTATCCGACCTCTCGCGCTCCCGGAACGACATGGACAACCTGCTGGCGGGTACCGGGATCGCCACCATCTTCGTAGATGAGGAGCTGCGGATCCAGCGATTCACCCCCACCGCGACCCGGCTCATGAACCTCATCAAGGCCGACCGGGGCCGGCCGGTTGGCGACCTGGCCTCGAAGCTGGTGAACTACGACTCCCTGACGGACGACATCCATGGGGTTCTGGACACCCTCGAGGCCCGGGAACGGGAGGTCCAGACGAAGGACGGCCAGTGGTACCTCCTGGGGATCCGGCCCTACCGGACCCTTGGGAATGTGATCGAAGGTGCGGTTGTCACCTTTGTGCAGATCAGCGAGTTGAAGAAGGCGCAGGCGGCGATCCGGGAGGCCGAGGGTCTACGCCGACTGGCCGTGGTGGTCCGGGACTCCAGCGATCCCATCAGCTCCGTGGATCTGGAGGGGCGGATCCAGGCCTGGAACCCCGCCGCGGAACGGATCTACGGCTGGAGCGAGGCGGACGCCCTCCAGATGAACTATCTGGATCTGGTCCCGGAGAGTCTTCAGGCCGAAGCACGGTCGATCTTCGAATCGGCCCGCTCGGGTCTGGAGATTGAGCCATTCCGCACCGATCGGCTCACCCGGCATGACCAGACCGTGACCGTCTGGCTCACCGTCACCGGACTCGTCGATGAAGAGGGACGGCCGTATGGGGTCTCGTCTACCGAGCGCCCCCTCCCACCACAAAGCCGGGAGGAAGGATGAAAGCCTCGGACGAGCGCCCGGACGACACAATGGGCGCCCACGACGCCGCCGCGGACCTTCGTCGTCGCGCCGAGGCTCGTGCGGCCGAGGGGCCGGGGTCAGCTCCCGAAGAGTTGGATGGACTCTCCGGCGATCAGGTTCGGAGGATGGTGCATGAGTTGAAGGTGCACCAGATCGAGCTCGAGATGCAGAACGAGGAACTCCGTCAATCCCGGACCGAGCTGGAAGCCTCCCATGAGCGGTATTTCGACCTCTTCGACCTGGCCCCGGTGGGGTACTTCACCCTGACGGAGGACGCCCGGATCCTGGAAGCCAATCTCACGGGGGGGAAGCTGCTGGGTGTGCCCCGACGTGGTCTGTTGGACCGGCCGTTCACCGAGTTCGTATTCCCCGATGACCAGGACGCGTTCTACCATCACCGGAGGACAGTGGTCAATGACGCGTCCGCGGTAACCTGCGAACTCCGCATGGTGAGAGCCGATGGGGGCCTCTTTCACGCGCTTCTGGAGTCGACGCCTGTGCGCTCGTCGGACAACCCTGCAGTGTATCGGACCGTGGTGAGCGATATCACGGAGCGAACACAGGCTGCGGCCGAGCGGTTGCTGTTGGAGAATCGGTTCCAGCAGCTGGAGAAGGCGGGCAGCCTGAGTCGCATGGCCGGTGCCATGACCCATCACTTCAACAATCTCCTGGGAGTGATCACAGGGAATCTGGAGCTGGCGCTGGAACAGCTCTCCCACGATCCGGGAGGAGACCTGTCCGAAGCGGTCCTGGATATGAGTGACGCGCTGTCGGGTGCGCGAAGGGCAACGGATCTGACGCAGCTTCTCCTCGCCTACCTCGGCCAGACCCGCAGCGAGCAGGTCCTCATGGACCTGTCCAAGGTCGCGCGAAGGGCAATGGCATTCCTGGAGGCCGCCATGCCCCTCGGTACCCAGGTGGCGACAGCCCTTCCCTCATGTGGTCCTTTTGTCCGCGCGGGGCCAATGGATATCCAGCAACTCCTGGCAAATCTCCTATCCAACGCCTGGGAGGCCTCGGATCCTGGGACCGCCTCCATCCACCTTTCGGTGTCGACGGTCCAGGCCTCAAAGATTCCTGAAGCCCAACGGTTTCCGGTGGGATGGCAGCCGACGGCCCTGTCCTATGCCCGTATCGAAGTCCGGGACGAAGGTCCGGGAATCGAATCCGGCAAGCTTTCCGAGATCTTCGACCCCTTCTTCAGCAGCAAGACCTTCGGCCGTGGGCTCGGGTTGTCCGTAGTTCTGGGGACGGTCAGGGCGAGCCAGGGTGGCCTCATCGTCAAGACGCGGCCCGGGCAGGGAGCCAGCTTCACGGTCTATCTGCCGGAGGCTGACAGGCCCCTGGCGGCTCTCGAGAGGGAGAGGGAGCCCAGCTCTCTCCCTGGTCGGAAGTCCTCCGAAGGCGGCGGTATTGGTGATGGATCTCTTGGGAAGGATGTCTCCCCGGAGACCACGATGGTACTCGTGGTGGATGACAACGAGATGTTGAGAAAGCTCGCGGCGAGAATCCTGGGTCGGATGGGGTTGCGGGTCATGGAGGCGGCCGACGGGGTGGAGGCAGTCAAGCTGTTCCAGGATCATCACCATCAGATCGATGTAGTGCTGTGCGATGTGACCATGCCCCGCATGGGCGGATGGGAGGCGCTCAAGGGGTTCCGGCGGATCGATCCGGGCGTTCCTGTAATCCTCTCCAGTGGATACGACCAGGACACGATTTCGGAAGAGAGCCCGGGGGAACGACCCGACGCCTTCCTGGGCAAGCCGTGGCACCTCGAAGAGCTACGGGATGTGCTTTCGAGGGTGGTGGACGGCTTCGTGGGGAGCGACGATGAGCCCGGTCGCCGCGAGTGAGCCGGTCCCGAGTCGCAGATCCGCCGCCCAATTGGTCAGGACCCCGGCGTCCTTTCAGCGCACACCGTGGCGTGGCGGCGGCCCCCCGTTGCCGGACGGCGTGCCATTCCGGCCCATGCCCTCGTATTCATTCAGCCGGTTGTAGAGGGTCTTCAGACTGACCCCAAGTGCCTCGGCAGTTCGGTCCTTCCGCCCCTCCATATGGGCGAGGGTCATGAGAATGAGTTGCCGCTCAGCTTCGCGGATGCTGGTCTCCACCGGAATTCGGATGGCCGCTGTGCCCAGCTCCGGATCGAAGCTGCCCGTCCCCGAAACCTCGTTGGGAATGGCGGAGACCTCGAGTTCGGGCCCATTGGAAAGAACAAATGTCGTGTAGAGGACGTTGCGTAGTTCCCGGATATTGCCGGGCCATCCATATCCCTCAAGCGCTCGTATCACCCCAGGGCCCATGACCTTTCTTCGCCCCTCCTTCACCTCGATCTCGTCCAGGACGGTCCGCGCCAGGTCGGGCAGGTCCTCCAGCCTATCTCGAAGCGGGGGCACCTCCACCTCCAGGATACGAAGGCGGTAGTAGAGGTCCGCTCGGAGTCTTCCGTCCGCTACCGCCTCCTGAGGGGACCGGTTGGTGGTGGCCAGGATCCGGACATCCACCTCCCTGGAGCTCTCTGCGCCCACCCGTACCACGGACCCGGATTCCAGCACCCGTAGAAGTTTCACCTGGAGGTCCATGGGCATCTCGGTGATCTCGTCCAGGAGCAGGGTGCCCCGGTGGGCCTGTTCGAAAAGACCCCGGTGCCGGCGGGAGGCCCCGGAGAAGCTCCCCTTTTCATGCCCGAAGATCTGGCTCTCCATGAGGCCGGCGGAAATGGCTCCGCAGTTCACCGCGACGAATGGCTGTTCCCGGCGGGGACTGAGGTCATGGATCGTCCGGACCACTCGTTCCTTCCCGGCTCCGCTCTCGCCTGAGACCAGGACCGACGCCCGGCTTGCGGCCACCTGGGTGACCACGTGACGGAGTCGTTCCATGCGTGGAGAGGTTCCCTTGAGGCGCTCCAGGGCGGAGGGCGCTCCGCAGGTCCGATCCTCCACCTCACCGCCGGTCCGACCGCTGGTCTGTGCCATCGAGGCGACCACCCCCAGCAGGATCGCCGTGACCCGATCTGCCTCCGGGGGATCCCCCAGGGAAAGGAAAGATGGCATCGCGGCCTCCCGATCGAACGGGGTACCTCTGACCTCATGGCCGGAACCCACCAGGACAGCCGAGCCCCTGGCAGACGTGCGGATCTGGTCCAGCAGCACCTCGGTGGTTCGGCCTCCAAAGCAGCGGTCCAGAAAGAGGAGGTCCGGAAAACGGGTCTCCATCTGGCTGAGCCCCGCCTCTGCGTTCCCTGCCAGGGAGACACTGAAGAGCTGGGCATGGGCGGCTTCCGCCAGGTGCCGCCTGGCGTCTTCGTCTCGAACCACGATCAGGGCGTGGGGCATGGGGAGCTCTCGTCGTTATGGGATGTGGGCAGGAGGCAGGGGTGATCCTGGAGGCCGGATGCCAGGGTGGACCATGGTCCGGTGGAAGGCTTTCCGGACCATAGCCAAAGGAATGAAGGGCGTGGACGAATCCCCGCGAGCAAGGGGCGAGCAAGGGGCGAGCGGGGGGCGAGCCAGGGGAGACTCCGTCCGAGTCGATGGAGCCAACCGAACTCAGGTCCGTTGACCTCGGAATCGCCTACCGCCGTCTGCGCGAATATCCGAAACCTCCGCCCAAGAAGAGAATGACAAGGATGATGATCAGGATCGTAGTGGTACTCATGGCTATTGCCTCCCGGCCCGGGTTGTTGCGATACCATCGGTCTCACTTCGGCGGGGCCCTTCGCCGCTACCTTCAAGATACCGGATGGGAGCCGGCTGCCGATATCGCCCAGGTGGGGCAGGGTCTCTGGTACTTTGGACTTACCCGCTCCCCCCTCCATCGGCCCCACCCCCCATCTCCTCCGCTCTCACTCCATCGTGCGATATCTCCAAGTGGCCCCACCCGCGATGGTCAGTCATGGAGAGCGAATGCACCACATCGGTCCCGGCCTGGAAGAAGATGTCCTGGCGTTCGCCGTGGGTTCGGGGTCTGGCCGTGGGCGCTGCCGGCCTGCTGGCGGTCGCCATTCTCCCGGCAGCCGGAATCCTTGGCCACGTCCATCTCAACCGGGAGAACGTTCCCGACCTCGAGGAATTCCTCCTCTTCGACCTCCCCACCACGGGGCTGGTCCTGGATTCAGATGGCCGGGTCGTCATCCAGCTGGCGCGGGAATACCGACGCATGGTGTCCTACGAGGACATCCCGCCGATCCTGCGCCAGGCTATCCTGGCCACGGAAGACCGCGGCTTCTTCCGCCACGGGGGCGTCGACTACCGGGCGTTCCCCCGAGTGCTGCGTGCCAGTGTCCAGGCCTCCGCGAGTGCCTGGATCCGGGGAGATGACCGCTTTCGGCTCCGATTCCCCCAGGGCGGGTCCACCATCACCCAGCAGCTTGTACGCGGATACTTCCTTCAGGAACGGGCAGGTTCGGAAGGTGGTGATGAATTGTTCAGCCCGAAGCCCGGTGCGCGGCTCCTGGCAACCGTGCTGGGCGTGCCGGTGGTGAATAAGCTCCTCCGCAAGGTGGAGGAGGTGCGTCTGGCCCTCTGGCTGGAGGAGGCCATGGAGCAGCACTTCGGATCTCGCCAAGTGGCCAAGCAGGAACTCCTGGCTCGGTATGCCAGCTTCATCTACCTCGGACACGGCCGCTACGGCTACGCCGCCGCTGCGGAGTACTATTTCGGGGCGTCGCTCCCCGACTTGGACACAACGGATGCCGGGAATGCGGCCCTTCTGGCCGGGATCGGGAAGTCTCCCCACCATTACTCGCCCGTGGCCGGCGGCTCCGAGCCTCTGCGGAGGAGAAACGAGATCCTGCTTCTAATGGCCGGTAACGGCTTCATCGCCGCCGACGAGGCTGCGCGGGCAGCCACCGAGTCCATCCGTGTGGTGAGTCGGAGTACGAGCAGGACATGGGCTCCGGCCATCGTCCACACCGTGTTGGAGGAGCTCCGGGCGGGACACGGGGGCCCCTTCGGAACCGAAGATCTGTTCATGGGGCGTGTCAACGTTCACACCACGGTGGATGGGCGAGCTCAGCGGATTGTGACCGAGGCCCTCGAGACCGGGCTTGCCCTCTACGAGACCCGGCACCCCGGCGCGGAAGGCCAGGTCCAGGGCTCGGTGGTCGTCCTGAGGAACCGGGATGGAGCCATCCTGGCCATGGCAGGGGGACGACAGATCTACCGAGGGGTTCCGAGCCTCTTCACCGACTTCAATCGCGCCACCGAGTCCTTTCGGCAGGCCGGGTCGGCGTGGAAGCCCGTGGTCTATCTGGCTGCCTTTCGCGCCGGGGTGGAGCTGGACACCTCCGTCTTTGATGGGCCTGTGCAGGTGCGGGACGGGACCGGCATGAAGCCCATCTCCAATTACGATGGCCGATTCAAGGGTTTCATGGCAGTCCGCCAGGCCCTGGCCGAATCCAGAAACACGGTGGCAGTACTCATGGCCCGCCGTGCCGGCTATGACGAAGTGCGGCGTGTGGGGCAGGAGCTGGGCATCACCTCACGGATCGAACTCCATGAGAGTATGGCCCTTGGTGCCTCGGAGGTTCGCCTGGTGGAACTGGCCAACGTCTACCGGGCCATGGCTTCGGGAATCCGTGCCGAGCCTCGCGTGATCCGTCGATCGGTGGCGTCGTCGGGGGCTGTGCTCTATCGGGCACCACATCCCCATGGGAGCGTCGGGTCTTCGGGACTTCGCGAGATCCAGGAGGGGCTACGAGGGGTGGTACAGATCCCGGGAGGCACGGGGCGGGCGTTGTCCGGAGCTGATTTTCCGGTCCCGGTCATGGGCAAGTCGGGTACCACCAATGCTTTTCGTGACGCTCTGTTCGTTGGATCCACCTGGGGAGTGGAGGGAATCACCGTGGCTGTCCGGATCGGCTTCGACGATAACCGTTCACTCGGACAGGGGGAGACAGGGAGTCTTGCGGCACTTCCCATCTTCAGGGAAATCATGCTGCGGACCTATGCCGACGGCCAGGCCGGTCCGGTCCCGGAGTTCCCGCCCGAGTTGGAGCAGTCCATTGCCCGCTACCGTCCCCTCGATCTGTCGATTCCCCTGCGCCCCGTGCAAAGGTGATTGCACGCCTTCCATGACCAGGGAATTCGAGGCGGGCGTGACCGTCATCACCATCCCACCGCCTCCGCGCACCCCGCCCGAGGGCGCCCCTCCGGGATGATCTCGAAGCGCACCGGATCTCCTGCCGTCAGGCCGGGCACGAAGATGGGATGGTTCGCCAGGATGCCCGACCGATCGTCCATGGACGTCACCTGGACCCACATCCACTCCACTTCCGATGGACCACCCAGGAAGATGGGGAAACGCGTCTTCCGGAAGATTCGCCCCTGGGCGTCCACATTTACGGGGGCGGTCCAGTCCCAGGACTCACCGGTGGACTCTGCGCCGATGAAGCCGTCCGCCAGTTCCTCCTCCAGGTGCGTGTGGGTCAGGCTCTCACCGGCCTCCTCCCCCAGGATGCTCCGATTCCAGATCCCGAAATCGTCGAGATCGTCCTCGTCCGTCCACTCGTCCCAGAGGAGTTCATCGCGGAGGAGTTCATCCCAGAGCGACTCATCCTCGAACCCACCATGCCATCCGCCCCCACCCCAACCCGTCCTCGCCATGTCGCCCTCCATCCCTGAATGGTCCACGGGGAGCACCCGGCGCCGCACCGAGCCTGGAGCAGACCGGCGGGTCGCAGCGATCCGGGCGCCGCGGATCCCATGATGCGAGGGGAGGGGGGGCGGTCCAATGGTGGGATGGGCCGGACGCGCTGGGCCACACGGCCGAGCCTCGCTTGACATGAGTCAGGTGGGCTAGCTTGACATCAGTCAGATGGGAAAGACGGAGATTGCCGTTGCCCTGGTGAGGCGCCTTGACCTACCGCACCCCAAAGGAGGACGCACCATGAAGATTGCCATGTTCGAGATCGAAGAATGGGAACGCCAGGCATTCTCCGAGCTCGAAGAGGAGCATGATGTCGTCTATCGCGACGGCCCACTCGATGCCGAGGCCGCCGAGGAGGTGGCCGACGCGGATATCCTCTCGGTGTTCATCTACTCCCGGATCGACTGCGACCTGCTGGACCGCTTCCACCGCCTCAAGCTCATTGCGACCCGTTCGACGGGCATTGACCACATCGACCTTGCCGGTTGCCAGGACCGGGACATTGCCGTTGCGACGGTGCCGACCTACGGCGGCCATGCCGTCGCCGAACACACATTCGCCCTTCTCCTGGCCATCTCCCACGAGATCGTCGAGGCGGTGGATCGCACCCGCCGCGGAGACTTCTCGCAGAAGGGCCTGAGGGGCTTCAACCTGCACGGTCGCACCATGGGGGTGGTGGGCACCGGCGACATCGGCGCCAATGTGGCACGGATTGCCCGCGGGTTCGGCATGGAGGTGCTCGCCTTCGATGTGGAACCGCAGGAGGAGCTTGCCGAGGAGGTGGGATTCACCTACCACGATCTCCCGGATCTCCTCTCACGTGCCGACGTGGTCTCGCTCCACGTTCCCGCCACGGAGGCCACCGAGAACATGATCTCCCACGATGAGTTTGCGGCCATGAAGGAGGGAGTGGTGCTCATCAACACCGCTCGCGGTTCCGTGGTCGATACCGAGGCCATGCTGAAGGCGCTCTCGGATGGTCGTCTCGCCGCCGCAGGGCTCGATGTCCTGGACGAGGAGCCGACCGTGCGGGAAGAGGGCGAGCTGCTGCGTTCCTTCTTCCAGGAGAAGCACAAGCTCGATGATCTCCTGGCCGACCATCTCCTGCTCCGGATGCGGAACGTCATTGTGACTCCCCACAGCGCCTTCAACACCCGGGATGCGCTGGACGAGATCCTCGACACGACCCGCGAGAACATGGAGAGCTTCATGGAGGGTGAGCCCCGGAACCTGGTCCATCCATAGCGGGGTGGCCGTCGCGGCTGGGTCACCACCGTGCCACCGCGGCCGCGCCACCGTAGCCGCGCCACCCCTGGATAGATCCTCCACACGATAGATCCTCCACACGGAGGGACGCTGAATGGTCTTGTTTCTCATCAGTCTTCTGCCATTCGCCGTCCTCTTCGTGCTCCTCATCGCTCTGCGCCGGCCCGCCTACGAGGCCGCTCCCATCAGCTACGCCATCACCGTCGTCCTGGCGTTCTGGGTGTGGGAAGTCTCGGGCTCCGTCCTGGCCGCCAGCCTGCTGGACACGTTGGTCGTCTTTACGGAGGTCCTGCTCATCGTCGCGGTGGCGCTCATGGTGCTGAACGTGATGATCGAGACCGGTGCATTGGACACCATCCAGACCTCCATGGCCCGGGTCACCTCCGACGACAGGGTGCTGGCCATGCTCCTGGCCTGGGGGCTCGTGGGCTTCATCGAAGGCATTGCCGGCTTCGGGACCCCCGCCGTGCTCGCCGCCCCGGTCCTTGTCCACTTCGGGTTCAGCCCACTCAAAGCCGTCGCCGTCTCCCTCATCGGCAACAGCACCGCCGTGCCCTTCGGTGCCGCCGGTACTCCGGTGGTCATCGGCCTCCGCGGCCTGGGCCTGTCCGACGATGTGGTGGCCAGCGCCGTCTTCCAGGCCGCCGCCGTCCACGCCGGAATGGCCATCTTCGTAACCTGCTTCATCACCTATCTGGTCACCCGGGGGAAGGAGGAAGGGCGCTTCCGGGAGTTCATCCCCTTCGCGGTCTTCTCCGCGTTGAGCTTCAGCATTCCGTACCTGGCGGCCGCCTATCTCGTCGGACCTGAACTGCCTGCCATCATCGGCGGCGCTTCGGCGATCCTGGCCATCACCCTTGCCGCGAACCACGGACTCATGCTCCCATGGAAGGATGGCGCTGGGGGGAAGGCAGATGTGGGCGATGAAGCGGACAGGGACGAGAAGCCGGTGGAGGACGCGGAGCCGGCCCAGGACCCGAAGCCGGCCCAGGACCCGAAGCCGGCCCAGGACCCGAAGCCGGCCCGGGACCCGAAGCCGGCCCTCTCCGACATCCTGCGCAGCTTCGCGCCGTTCATGGTGATGGCGCTGGCCCTCATTGCCTCGCGGATGATTCCGGGCCTCCGGGAGGGAACCCAGGGCCTGACCCTCTCCTTCGGGACGTTCCGCGACTTGGAGTTGGACCAGGAGTTCTCGCCGCTCTATACGCCCTACTTCCACCTGACCCTGGCGCTCATCACGGCCCTCTTCGTCTTCAGAGTGACCCGCAAGTCGCTGCTGGAGGCTGCCGCCGCCACCTATCGACGGCTCCGCCTCGCCTCGGTGGTCCTGGTCTTCATCATCGCCCTGACCCAACTGGTCCTCTGGTCCGAGGTGAATCAGGCGGGCCTGCCCTCGATCCCGGAGGTGCTGGGGGAGGGATTCGCCGACTACCTGGGCGGCGCCTTCGTCATCTTCAGCCCGTTCCTGGGGGCCCTCGGCTCGTTCATGACCGGCAGCGCCACGGTCTCCAACCTGCTCTTTTCCGGGCTCCAGGTGGACTCGGCCGAGGCGCTGGGATCACCGGTGGCGCGCTTCCTCGCCCTCCAACTCATCGGTGCCGGGGTAGGCAACATGATCTCGCTCTCCAACATCGCCATGGCTGCCGGGGCTGTGGGGTTGGAAGCCCGGGAGGGGAAGGTCATGCGCCTTACCGGCGTTCCCGTCGCCGTCGTCTGCATCGTGGCGGGGCTACTCTTCTTCACCCTCTGATTCACTTCTTGCCCCCTGCCTCCCCTCTTCGCCACCTGACTCTCCACTCCTCCCTCCAAGTGATGGGCTGAGCCCACCTCCGGAGCCGAGGCGAGGCGCGGGGATGCCGGTGCCTCCATGCCCATACCCCCTTCCTCTTGCGCCACTGGTGTCCCGCCACGCTCTTCCCGTCACCCGTGTCCCGTCACACGTAACCGGACACACGTAACCGAACAAAGTGCAAAATTAGAACCGGGATTCTAATTTTGGGTCTCCGAGGTATCCACCGAGCCATGTCGCCACCGGCTTGATCGTCCATAAAGCCAGCCGTAGAGAAGTTGACCCTCGCCCCTGCTTCCCGGGGAGTCGTGGGGCCCAAGCGCCGTGGGCGCGAGGAACAGCCCCCGAAACACCGCTCCCTCTCCCACCCTCGTCCTGATCGGCGTCCCCACCCTCGTCCTCGCGTACCTTGAGTCCTCAGCCTTGTATACCTGAACCGCCCCCCAAGAGGAGTGCACCCCCATGGGTGCACCCCTGTGCGTTTGTTCTGGGATCGTGTTGGTGGCGGGTCCATTTGGGGCGTTACCGTTCGGAGATGAGCGCCTGGAGATGGGGATGTGCGCTTTGAGATGCGGATGTGCGCGTGCCGGGAGGGGGAGTATGGGCCTGTGAAGATGTGCGCGCCTCGTCCGCGCGTCGCCAACAGCAACCCAGAACAAACGCTGAGGGGCGCCACCAGCCACCTCATACCCACGAAGTTCAAGGGCCCGCGAGGGGGGCTTCAGCCCCGAGGGGAGGGGGCCATACCCGGGTCCGAAATCCGACTTCTCCCTGGGATCCTGGTTGGGGTCGCGGTAAGGGTGTTGGCGCATCCCTTCCATGCCACTCGGAAGATCGGCTGTCGATCCTTTTTCCCATGTTCTACCGGCGGGCTCTTGTATTCCGCCGACTCAGTCCTGCTCGGCAGACAATTTCGGAGAAGAGCCAAAATTAGAATCTGATTCTAATTTCCGGTCCTCCGCCAACGAGGGAG